>CAMAVC010000055.1 GCA_945861585.1 Planctomicrobium piriforme | reverse complement strand
AAGGTGGGCGCACCGATGTCGAGCGCGTCGGCCGGCAAGATCCTCTACTGGCGGGCGCTCAACCGCGTGGACGTCGACGACGCCCGGTTCCTCGACCTCGACCAGCTCGGAGGCGCCGGCGGTGCTCCCCGCCTCCCGGGTTTCGGCTCAGCCCCCGCCCAGCCCGTCAGCCGCCCCCTCCCCGGCACGTGAGTGCGCTGGAGGACAGGCTTCAAGCTAGTCCAAATGGAGTTGCGCCGGCTTCGGGGGAGCGGCAAAAGTCGCCGCTGCGCGGTCTTTCAGATTCTCACTCAGGCCGCGGCGGCCCTCGTTCGGGAAGCGTTCGCCGACTCCCCCGAAGCCTCCCGTTCCGTTTGAGGAGGCTCGGGGTTACCCCTGCCGTTGAGACGGCGTATTTGACCAGCGGAGCCATCTTCACGCGAACACCCGGCATCGTGCCGCTGTTCGCTTGGCGGGCCTCCGCCCGCTGGTGTTTACCCGGGCCTCCGGCCCTGACGTTCGCGTGTGGGAGCCGAGCTTTGCTCGGGGACCGTAAGCCGGCGCCGACGCCGGGACGGCGGCGACGGCGCGAAATTCGCCAGGCGCAGCGCAGGCAAATCCGAGTGAGCCGGAGCCTGGAGGGCGAAGGCGAACGTCCGGCGAGACGGTACGGGGTAACCCCGAGCCGGCGCCTACCCATCGCAGCGAACGTCCGGCGAGGGGATACGGGGAGTCCGAAGCCGTGTTGGGCGAGTTGAGGCCATGACAGGCTGAAGCCTGTCCTACGGGATTCGGCGGGATTCTTTGTCGAGGGCGTTCACCACGAAGGCGACCGCAGCTGCGGCCATGCGGCGCTCGAACGCTGCCTGGCCCTCGCCCGCGGCCGGCTCGAGCACCGCCTCGTGCGGAATGCCGAGGGCCACGAGTTTGCCGTGCAGCCGCGCCGCGCCGTCGTGCCAGTCGAGATCGTCGGGGCTGCTCGCAAACCACTGATGCCGTGGCCAGTTGAGCGGATGGACGTGGAGGATCGCCGTGTCTTGCCGGGCGCGCTCGACGTCGCCGAAGGTTTCCCACAGCGTGTCGAACAGCTCGCCGTCGTCACGGTCGGCCGCGTGCCGCATCCCCAGATGAAAGTCGAGCGCCGGCGCGATGGCGGCCGCGATCGGAAACACGCCGGGGTGTCGGTAGGCCAGTCGCAACGCGCCCTGGCCCCCCATGCCGACTCCGAGCAGCGCGATGCCCGGCGGCTGGACGCCGAGGCGAGCGCTGATTTCGGCGACGACAGCGTCGCGGACGAACCGCTCGGGAGTCACGCCACTGTCGAACGTGGGCATGATCCGGTCGAGCCACCATGAGCGGCCGGTGAGCGGTGCGATCGTCGGGAGGCCGGCCGCTTCGATCGCGGAGCGGACGGCGTCGGCCTGCGAGAGCGGCCGGCCAGCGAGATCATGCAGGAAGACGAGCGCCCGGCCCGGCACGGCTGCGAGTGGTGTGAACACCTCGCACGGCTGGCCGGCAACGGTCACGTGTGACCAGTGCAGACGGGGTGGAGTGGACATGGCAGGTGGGCCCTCGGGCGGCATTCCGGCCGCCCTGAAATCTGATACGCTCTCGTGCGATCATGCGCATGTTGCTCTCGTCTGCACAACTCGCCGAGGGGATCGAACGGCTCGCGGCCGAAGTAGGCGGCGACACGAGCGAAAAACCACTCACCGTGATCGGCGTGCTCACCGGCTCGATCATGGTCGTGGCCGACCTGATCCGGCGGCTCGAGGGACCCGTGCAGCTCAATATGGTGTGGGCGAGCAGCTACCGCGGCACGGCCACGTCGCCCGGCCGGCTCGACCTGCGGCTCGACCTCCTGCCCGACCTCGCCGGCCACGACGTGCTCGTCGTCGACGACATTTTTGACTCGGGCCGCACCATGCAGGCGCTGATGGAGGAGTTGCGGCAACGCGGCGCGGCGCGGGTGCGGTCGCTGGTGCTGTTGCGCAAACAGGGACGGGCCGAGGTGGCGATGGAGCCCGACTTTGTCGGCTTCGACATCCCCGATGCCTTCGTCGTGGGCTATGGCCTCGATTTCGACGGCCTGTGGCGTCACCTGCCGTACCTCGCGGCCCTCGACGACGACGACATCGCCCGTCATGCGTCGGCAGCGGCTGGTGCGGGCGGATGATCGGGCAGCGGCCGAGGTCGATGCTCATGGTCGCGCGCGGGCTCGACCCGGTAGGCACCGGTCGGCAGATCGAGCTTGCGGCGGACGCATTTCGGGCCGCCGGCTGGGACGTGGCGGTGGCAGTGGGCACGGCGGGCGGGGCGGTTCCGGCGCGGCTCGCCGCCCGGGGCTATTCGGTGCACCGCATCGGCACGCGGCCGACTTTCGACATGGCCGCAGCGGCGCGGCTTGCCGCGCTGTGCCGAAGCTGGAAGCCCGCGGTCGTCCACGCGTGGGGTCGATCGGCGGCACTGGCCACCGGATCGATTCGACCGTTCGCCGGACGCATCGCAGCCGTCGCACACCTGGCCACGGGGCCACGGTCGCGCAGGCTTGGCTGGGCGCTCGCGCGGCTCGACCGTGTGATCACCGTTTCGGCCGGCGTCGCGGGCCGCTGCGAGGCGGTCGGCGTGCGATCGGGCCGGATCGACATTCTCGCGCCGGGGATCGAGGCGGCGGAGCCGGCCGGGCTGTCGCGGCACGATCTGGCCGCCCGGCTCGGACTCCGCACCGACACGCAGTGGACGCTGTGCGTCGCCCCGCTCGTGGGCGAGTCGCGGCTCGAGCGGCTCGTGTGGGCGATCGATCAGCTGGAGGTCGTGCACCGTGGTGTCGAGCACGTGCTCGTGGGGCAGGGGCCCCTTGCGGCGCGGGTGCAGCGGCGGGCGCGCGTGCAGCAGCTCGCCGAACGGCTGCGGGTGGTACCCTTCTGCGACGTGCTTCCCGATCTCGTCAAGGCGAGCCAGCTGGTCTGGCAGTCGGGCGACGTGGCCTACGGCGGAGCGATCCTCGATGCGATGGCTTGTGACGTGCCCGTCGTCGCGGTGGCGAGCGATGCGGCGCGACAACTGATCGGCGACGGCGTGACGGGCCGGATCGTGCCTGCTGATCCCGAGAGCGAGTTTCCTCGGCGGGCGTTCAACGTGCTCGAGAATGCGGAGTTGGCACGTCGCTACGGTGATGCGGCCCGCCAGCGGGCGGCCGAGCAGTTTGCCATCGGGCCGGCGCTCGCACGGCACGTCGAGGCGGTGGAGCGAGTGGCGGCGATGGAGGACAGGCTTTAGCCTGTCATGCACTCCGACAGGCTGAAGCCTGTCCTACAGGGAGGCGGCGAGCGTTCGCCCTGACGGCAGAGCCTTCACCGTGCCGTCCTCGGCCACGAGAATCCCCGCCTTGTACACCTTCGCCGGCATCGAAAACATCCGCGCGAGATCGCGGCTCGGGCGGTAGAGCGTGATGTCGGCATCGGCCCCGACGCCCAGATGCCCCTTGTGCGCGAGGCCCGCGATTCGCGCCGGTGCCGCCCGCGTCACGATGCACAGTTCCTGGAGCGAGTATTCGCGGCGGATGCCGGCGAGCGGACTCCGCTTTCGCACCGCCGGATGAATCCTGGCGAGTGCCTCGCGGCGAAACGCCTCGTCGCCCAAGAGTTGCATGAGCACGGGATACGCCGTGAAATGGGCACCGTTGGGATGGTCGGTCGAGAGTGCGACGCGCCATGGGTCGGTGACGGTGAGAAACCATTCGAGCCCGATCGCCCACTGCCAGGCATGGATCAGGCTCTTTTCCTTGTAGGCGATCGGCAGCACGCCGCAGCCGCCCTCCAGATGCAGGTCGTGCGACATCCAGGGGGTGCCCGTCGCCTGCGCGAGATGCTCCGCGGCGGCCGAGTCGCCCGTCATGGCCACGGTGTCGCCGAAGAGGATCTGCCCGACGTCGAGCGTGAGGGTGTCGCGGGTGTTGAAGTGCTCCACGAGCGGGGCGACTCCCGACCCAAACGAACCCTCGTCGAGATCGCCCCCGGAATAACTGTGAAACTGGACGTGGGCGAGGTGGGCGGGCAGGCCGTCGAACGTGCGCATCGTTTCGAGCATCGTGCGCCAGTTGCCCGGCAGGCCGAGATTCGCCGTGTGCACGTGGAGCGAGTGCGGCAGGCCGACCGACTGCACGGCCCGCACGAGCCGGTCGAGGATTTGCCGGGGCGTGACCTGCCGCTCGGGGAGCCGCGTGTCGAGGTCGTGATGGTCGCCGCGCCGGCCGTATTTCCAAAACGACGGCCCGCCAGGATTGGCCACCTTCACGGCCCAGCCACGGCCGGCATGCATTTTCTCCCGGAGCAGGGCCTCGCAGCGGTGCATGTCGTGGGCTGTGAGGGCGGCGAGCATGTCGGCGTCGTCGGCAGCCAAGAGATAGATGCCCTTGTCGAGAATCGGCAGGTCGTCGAGCTCTGCGTGCGCGATCGCCGCCGCGCCCGTGGCGATCGCCGCGTCAAAGACCGTGGTGTAGCCGAGGGCGGCGTAGAGCGCCCCTGTCGCGTGAATCGTGGGCACGGCGGCAGGGCCAGCCGCACGCTCGCGCGCGAGGTGAGGTGCGATCCGGCGGCCGGCATTCACTTTGGGCCCCGCAACGTGGCTGTGCAGATCCACGCCGCCTGGCATGATGACGAGCCCTGCGGCATCGACCACCGCGAACGCCGCCGGATCGGCAGGTGCGCCGACGACTGTGCCGTTTTCGATCCAGATGTCGGCGACGAGGCCATCGCGACCGTGCGCCGGATCGTGGATCGTGCCACCGCGGAGGACGAACCGGTGCGCTGCGGTCATCGACGGCCTCCATCCGCCCGCGCAGTGATGGCCGCCATCATGCCGCGCAGCGAGTTCTCTTCGGCTGGCAGCCGGATGACGGTCAGGCCAATGCCACGGCGGGCGATCGCCTCTTCAACCCCGTCGGCGAGCCGGCCGATCACGAGCACGCAGTCTACTTCGCCCCTTTCGACGAGCCGGCGGGCGGAGGCTTCGCCCGGCCGAAATCGTCCGCCATCGCGGTCGGCTCGGGCGATGGCCCCGGCGGCGCCGTAGCGCCACGTGCACACCGCCGCCGCCGCGGCGTGGTCTGCCGCTCGGAGAGCAATCTCGAACGCGGGCTTCACGCGGGAGATCTCACGAACCAGTTGCACGATGCTCCAGGCCTCGAGGCCGAGCGGATCGGCCGAATCATCGGTCACGATCGCCACGCACGTGGCCTTTGCGATCGCCGTGCGGGCGGCGATGCAGGCCTCGATCAAGGGCCCATCCGCCGCCGGCGGCTCGCCGCCGCGCACGAGATGCTGGAGGAGTCGCGCGGCATCCACCGCCCCTGCAGGCGTGGGGGGCATGCGCAGCATCGCGGCCCGTGGCGGCAAGAGCGCGGCGATCGTCGGATGCGATCTGGCCGGGTCGCACCCCCAGAGGATCACGAGATCGGCGCGGTCGCGCATCTCTTCAGGGTCGGCCGTCACGGCCCCGGCCCGGGCGATCGTCGGGCCCGCCGGCCGATCGAGGTCGGCTACCCCGAAGTCGACCGCCGCTCCGAGCGCCTCGGCGAGGTCGCAGGCTGCACGGGCGGCCTCGACGGAAGCGCCGACGACCCCTGTCACGAGCACTCGGCGGGCCGCGGCAAGCGCCGAGGCGTGGGCGTCGCTGTGGCCGGCGGGAGATTCCGGTGTCGCCGCGCTCGGTGTCATGAATACGGTGCTCCCCGGAGGATGTGGAGGTGCATGGATGGTCTCCGGGTGCGATGCCAGTATGCGCCACGCCCGGAGCGGTGAGAAAGAGCGGCGGCGGATCAGGCGAGGCCGGTGAGCGGGCCGTCGCCGCAGTAGTCCGGATTGCCGAACCGCACGAGCGACGTGTGGCCCATGGCGTGGGCGAGCGCCAGATGGAGACGGTTGTGCGGCACCCCCGGGAACTGCAGCGCCCGGCCCATCTCGAACCCCAGGCCGTTGCCGATCATCACCCAGGGGATGTCGTCGAGGGAGTGCGAGTTGCCCTCGCCGAGCTCGTTCGTCCAGAGGATCGTGGTGTGGTCGAGGAGCGAGCCCGAGCCGCCCGGCTCGGGCGTCTCGGCGAGCCGTTTCGCCAGGTGGGCGATCTCGCCCGCATACCAGGTGTTGATCTTCGTGAGTTTCTCCTGGGCGGCCTCGTTCGAGTTGGGCTCGTGAGAGAGCTCGTGCTGACCTTCGTCGACGCCGAGCCACTTCATGTGGGGCTGGCCGACCGAATTCGTGAACTGCAGCGTCATCACGCGGGCGAAGTCGGCCGCCAGCGACGACACGACGAGTTCGATCTGCATCCGGCTGATCTTCGGCATCCGGTCGTTCTGTTCGACGATGCCCTGCTCGAGCACGGGCACGGGATGCCCCGAGCACTCCTTGTGGGTCGCCAGTTCCTGCTCGAAGTCGCGCACGAGCGCCGTGTGCTCCTCGAGAATCCGGCGGTCTTCGGCCGGCAGCGCTCCGGCCACCTTGGCCAGGTCTTCGTGGAGCTCGTCGAGCACGCTCTGCATGCTCTCGCGGTCTTTCAGCTGTCCGTAGAGCTTCCCGAACATTTGATAGGGATCGTCGATCGGCGCGACCGGTTTGTTGGGGCCCGCGTAGACCATCCGCGTCCAGGTGTCGGCACGATTGGGCACGAGCACGCCGAACTCGAGCGAGCCGAAGCGGGTGGCCGTCTCGGGCCTCGCCTGGAGATGATTCTTGATCTCCTGGTCGATCGAGAGGCCGCTCGACCATCCCGCGGGCGTCTCGCCCCCGCCCTGGATGTTGCCGGGAAACAGTTCGATGCCGGTGAGCAGGCAGCCCATGCCGCGCATGTGGCGGTCGCCGTCGCCGCCGACCTTGTCATGCACGCCCTGGAGCGTGAGGAGGCGGTCGCGATACGGCTCGAAGGGCTGGAGGATCGGCGGCAACTCCGCAGGCACGCGCACGGGCCCCGGTGTCAGGAACGGCCCCGGGATCGCTGGCCAGAAGTTTTTCTTCACCACGCCATCGGGGCTGAACACGACCACGAGCCGCCGCTTTTCCGGTGCGCCCGCTGCCGCGGCGAGACTCGGCAGGTTGCCCAGGAAGGGGAGCACGCCCGCACCGACGCCGAGCGTGCGGAGCAGATCGCGGCGCGAAAGCCGGGCGAATCTGGTCATGGCTGTGATTCCGGAGGCCGAGCCTGCGCCTGGGCCATGTCGAACTTCGGCGGCGTCGCCGCCATGGAAATGATATCGACGAGGAGCCGGCGAATGTCGAATCGACCTTTTTCGAACGACGAACGCAGATTTTCCAGCGTGTCGGGCCCCCAGGCCCGCATCGGCTGCTTCACGAGGGCATGGAACAGGCTTTGCACGAAGGCCTCCTGCGCGTCCCGGCTCGAGGCCACATAGGCGGCGAGTTCGCGGGCCCCCGTGAATGCGGCCTCCGGACCCTCGCGCGGCAGGTAGGAGCCGGAGGCATCGACCGGCTTCTCCGTAACGCCGTGCTTCTCCGCGGAGCGATGGCGGCCGATCGCATCGAACTCCTCGAGGGCGAATCCGAGCGGATTGATCATCGTGTGGCAGGTCTGGCAGGCCACGGCGCTCGTCTGCAGGGCCACACGCTCGCGCGTGGTGAGATCGGGATGCTGCTCGGGCGCGAGCGGGGCCACCGCCTCCTCCGGCGGCTTGAGCACGTTGCCGAGCACGCTGCGCGCGAGGAACACGCCGCGATGGATCGGGGAGGTCGCGGCCGTGTAGGAGAGTACGCTCATCATGTAGGGGTGGGAGAGCACACCACCGCGGCGGCCGTCATCGAGCCGCACCCGCTGAAACGGTGCATCGGCCGGCAGCGTCGCTCCGTAGAGCGGGGCAAGCCGGCCGTTGAGATAGACCGTGTCGTCGGTGAACAGCCGGCGGAAGTCGGTGTCCGACGGCGCCCCGGATGCGCCGAGAACGTCGTCGAGGAAGAGCAGCAGGCTCGTCCGCAGGTCGGCTGCCACCTCGGGCGAGAAGCCGGCGTAGAGGTCCTTGTCTTTGGCGAGTTCCGGACCGTGGTCGATCCGGAGCCAGGTGAGGAGAAAGTCGCGGAGCTTCGCCTGTGTGCGCCGGTCGGCCACCATCCGCTCGGCCTGGGCTCGGATCTGTTCGGGCGTGGCGAGTTGCTTGTGGGTGGCGGCCGTCCAGAGCGTCTGGTCGGGGATCGAATCCCACAGTCCGAACGACAGCCGGGCCGCCGTGTCGAACGGGTCGGTGTCGCCGCCCGCACCCGGCTCCCGAAACAGGAACCGTGGCGACCCGAGGACGAGGAGCAGCGACCGCTTCAAGCCGGTGTCGAGGTCGGGGGCATCGCCGAACGCGCGATCGACGACGAGTGTCTTGAGTTCCGGCGCGAGCGGCCGGCGGAATGCCCGCTCGGCGAACGTGGCCGCAAAGGCTCGAAGCTTCTCCGCCCGGTCGGCGGCGTCGCGCTTCACGCCCGCGAGGTGCTCGATGTGGTCGAGGACGTAGGCCGCCGTCTCGCTCGCAGCCGCCGTGGCCGCCTGGAACCAGTCCTTCGAGACGGATGTGCCGCGCTCGTAGCCGATCGACTTGTCGTCGGGCGGGAAGGGCGTGGCGAGCACGAACACCTGCGGGCTGTCGCGGGGGATGAGGCAGCTTGCCGGAACCGTTTCGAGGACGCCCGTCGGAGGCTTCCAGAGAAGCTCGACCGAGGCATGCGCCGGCAGTTCGTGCTTTGTGTTGTCGACGCCCTGGTTGGCCTTCGAGAACTCGAGCCGCAAGGGATAGGCCCGGCCGCCGAGCAGGAAGAGCGTGCCGCGATGCTCGGTCTCGTCGCCTGACTTCACGTAGGCGTCGATCAGCGGCGGCTCGTACCAAGCCGTGTTGAGCACGAGCTTCGCCGAGTGGGCCGTGCGGACCACGAACTCGTAGTGCCCCGTCTCGGGCGGCACAATCGACCCCGTCCAGCGGATCGCGAATCGATTGGGCTCGAACCGCTCGGGATCGGGCCCTTCGACCCCGAAGTCGAAGGCCACTTGCGGATCGAGCTGCTCGTAGACGAGCGCCTTGCCGCGGTCGAAGTCGCGGCCGCGAAAGTATTCGGCCCTCAGGCCCCGGCCCAGATCGACGCCCGGTCCCCGGCCGCGGAAGCTGGCCACGAGGTCGGCGACGACGTTGCGATACTGCCGCACGGTGAGCCGGGAGAGGTCGACGCGGGCGGGGCGGTTGCGGTCGCGGGCGACGGCCGAGTAAAAGGCCCCGTGGATGTATTCGGCCACCTGCCGCGCCGCGGTGCCGGTCACCAGCGACGGGTCGTCTTCGGGCATCGTCTCGTCGATGTAGGCGGCGAGCTGGTTGACGGAGAGGTCGCCGAAGAGCGGGTCGGGCACGTCCGTCGTGCCGACGCCTGCCTCGCCATGGCAGCGGCCGCAGTGCTCCTTGTAGACGGCCAGGCCCGGATGGTCGGCTGCGCATGCCGGCCGGCACATGCTCACCGCCATGGCCGCAGAGGCCAGCATCAGAGTGCAGGGAGAACGCATTCGGAAAGACTCAGGGTAAACTTCATAATAATATTGTTCGTCGTTCACGTTGGGAAACATTGCATGAAACCGCGGGAAGAGGCTCAGGCTGGCAGGGTTCGGCGGCGCACGTTCATGGGGCTGGCGGCCGGATTGCCCGGTTTTTTCGCCGGCCACGGATTTGGGGCCGCTCCGGCGGAGGGACCCTCCGACAAACTCAACCTCGCCATCGTGGGCATCGGCGGGCAGGGGGCCGCGAACCTCAAGGATCTCAAGACGCAAAACATCGTCGCACTCTGCGACGTCGACGAGAAGCGGGGGGCGAATGCGTTCGAGGAGTTCCCGCAGGCGCGGCGGTTCACCGACTTTCGCAAGATGTTCGACGCCCTCGAGAAGGAGATCGACGGCGTCGTGATCAGCACGCCCGACCACACACACTTTCATCCCGCGTGGTGGGCGATCGAACGCGGCAAGCACGTGTATCTGGAAAAGCCGCTCGCGCACGAGGTGGAGGAGGTGCGGCGGATCACCGCGGCCGCGCGGGCGAAGAAGCTGGCCACGCAGCTCGGCTCACAGCGGCATGCGCTCAAGGGGCTTCGCGCCGGGGTCGAGTTCGTGAAGGCCGGCACGATCGGCACCGTCACGGAGGTGCACTCGTGGATCGCGAGCAAGCGGGGCATGCCGAAGCTGCCGGGGAGCCCGGAGCAGCCGCCCGCCACGCTCGACTGGGATCTCTGGCTCGGGCCCGTGGCAGAGCGGACCTACACGGCCGGCTTCGCGCCCTACGACTGGCGGTTTTGGTGGGAATTCGGCACCGGAGAGACGGGCAACTGGGGCTGCCACGTCCTCGATATCCCCTTCTGGGCGCTCGACCTCGCCCACCCCGTGCGGGTGGCGGGGAGCGGGCCCACGCCCGATCGCGACCGCACACCCACGGAGCTCACGAGCCGGCTCGACTTTCCGGCGCGGACGTCGGCCGCGGGCAAGCCGCTGCCCGCCGTGAGCGTGCACTGGTATCAGGGCGTGCCGCCGGTGCTCGCCGAGCGGGGCATCGGTGCGGACGCGATCAAGAAGAAGAACACGCTCTTCATCGGCACCGAGGGGATGCTGCTCTGCGGGTTCGACGACTGGCTGCTCCTGCCGGAAGCGAAGTTCGCCGAGGTGAAGGCGCCGCCGCAGACGCTCGCGCCGTCGCCGGGATTCCGGCAGGAATGGGTCGATGCCTGCCGCGGCGGCACGCCTGCCACGTGTAACTTCGAGTACACCGGGCCGCTCTCCGAGAGCGTGCTCCTGGCGAACATTGCCTATCGAGTGCAGGGGGAGTTTGCTTGGGATGCCGCCGCCATGAAGAGCAGTCGCGACGACGTGAACGCCCTTCTGCGGCGCGAGTATCGCGCGGGCTGGCAGGTCTGACTCAGCGGATCTTCTGGTCGGGCAGGGCCGACTTGATCCCCTCGTCGAGCGGCATCCGGTCCGTCTCGGCCGTGAGGCCGTGGGCGGCGAGCAACGCTGCAAGGCGGCGCTCGAGGTCGGCCCGCGTGGCCGCATGGGCCGGATCGGCGGCGAGATTCAGGAGCTCGTCGGGATCGGCCGCGAGATCGTAGAGCTCGGCCAGGTGCCGGTCGGGTGTGCCGTCGCCGTGCGGGTAGCGGATGAACTTCCAGCGGTCGGTGCGGATGCCGCGGATGTTCGGCGTGTACGAAAACTGCTTTTCATAGTTGTATTCGTAGAGCCATTCGGTGCGCCAGCCGGGATCTCCCGTGCCAGTGGCGAGATTCATCCAGGAGCGACCGTCGATGCCGGCGATCGCCGGCGCCCCGCAGGCGTCGAGCAGGCTGGGAGCCACGTCGACGGTGAGCACCTGCTGCTCGACGACCACGCCGTGCGGCAGCCCCGGCCCGCGGGCGATGAGTGGAATCCGGATGCTCGGTTCGTGCATCGTCCGCTTGTCGACCATGCCGTGCTCCCCTTCGAGCAGGCCGTTGTCGCCCATGAACACCACCAGCGTGTTCTCCCACTGCCGGGTGGACTTCAAGAACTCGACGAGCCGGCCCACGCTGTCGTCGACGGAGAGCACCGTGCCCCAGTAGGCATGCACCATGTTCTCGAAGTCCTTCACCGCCTCGGGGCTCGTGTCGGGAAATGACTTCCGCCAGTCGAACAGCGGGCCGTAGATGCCGTGCCACGTGGGCAGACGCTGCCGGATCCAGTCGGGCTTGCCGTCGAGCTGAAACGCACTGGCGGGATAGGGCACGCGGACGTGGTCGAAGGCATGTGCGTACTTGGGCTCGGGAAAATAAAATGAGTGCGGAGCCTTTTGCCCGACGCACAGTGCCCAGGGCTGGCCAGCCTGCCGCCCTTTCAGCCATTCGAGGGCGTAGTCGGTGACGACGGTCGTGTAGTACCCCTTCGGCGTCTCGCGCCGCTCGCCGTTGACGTTCCACTCCGTGTCGAAGTATTTGCCCTGGCCGGTGTGCGACACGAACCAGTCGAAGCCGGGCCGCGGGGCGTCGTTGTCCTCCCCCATGTGCCACTTGCCGACGTAGCCGGTCGCGTAGCCCTGCTCGCGAAGCCGCCCGGGCCAGTGCGGCAGGGTAGCCGGCAGCTCGGTGAAGTTGTTGCGGACGCCGTGGCGATGGGCGGAGAGCCCGGTCAGGATGCTCGCTCGGCTCGGCGAGCAGAGCGACGTCGTGCAGAAGGCGTTGGCGAATCGCACACCATCGGCCGCGAGGGCGTCGATCCGCGGCGTCTTCACGTGCTGCGAGCCGTAGCAGCCGAGCGCATCGGGCCGCAGGTCGTCGCAGAGGATGAAGAGCACGTTCGGCTGGCGTGCGTTGTCGGCGCCGGCCGCCACAGGCTGGAGCAGTGAGAGCAGACACCACCCGACGGCGAGCGTTCGTCTCATGGGCGCCTGTCCCAGGTGTCAGTTCCGGGAGAATTCCGGCTTCGCGAAGACGAGCTTGCCCGCCGACGTTTGCAGGGTGCTCGTGACGCTCGCGTGCACGAGCCGGCCGATCTGGTCGCGGCCCCCTTCCACCACGACCATCGTGCCGTCGTCGAGGTAGCCCACGCCTTGGCCAGGGCCTTCGCCGGGCTTCACGAGCCGCACGTCGAGCATGTCTCCGGCAACGAACGTCGGCTTGAGCGCGAGGGCGATGTCGTTGATGCTGAGGGCCTGCACGGAGCGAACGCTGGCGATTTTCACCACGTTCGGGTCGCTCGTGAGGATTCGCCCGCCGAGCTGCCGGGCCATCGCCACCACGCGTTGCTCCTCGGAGCTGTCGGAGTCCGTTTCATCGGCCGGTGCCAGCACCTCGATGTCGACCGTCTTGTTGTCGCGCAGCATGCCGAGCACGTCGAGGCCGCGGCGGCCCCGCAGGCGCCGTTGCTTGTCGGGCGAGTCGGCCGCCTGCTGAAGTTCGTCGACCACGAACGACGGCACGACGAACCGGCTCTGGAACAGGCCCGTCTCGGCGAGGTCGGCGACGCGGCCGTCGACGATGGCGCTGGCGTCGAGGATGTTGGGCCGCAGGCCCTTCACGTCGCGGGCGAATTCGACGTAGGGAATCAAAAACCGGAAGTCGTCGCGGGTCTGGAGGAGGAGGCTCGTGCAGATGTAGCAGAGGATCATGCCGAGGATGAGCGGGAGCCAGGACGCCACCGGGTTGTCAGAGTTCGCCGCCAGGATCGGCGTCAGCGCGAGCAAGGCGATGTACGTAAGAAAGACACCGACGAGCAGGCCGAAGTAGATGGCCGTGATGACCGTGAGGTCTTTCCGACGAAGTGACGAATCGATGCCGATCACCGCCAGCGGCAGGGCGATCATCACGAGGAGCACGGCCCACGGCACCCAGGCGGGCGCCTGGCGGATCATGGGCGTGCCGAACATGAGGACAGCGATCCCGACCGAGACCGCCACGAAGATCGCTCGAAGAACGACGAGTGCCATATGGGAAGTTTAGCAGACCGTGGAACAAGTCTGCCGCCGCACGATGCGGCGACCCGTTGGAAAAAGGCCATGGATGGCTTTTTCCACGGACAGCTAGCTAGCAGAGGCGCCGCTCGTGATCCTGCTCCAGAAAGCGGTCGGTCATGCCGGCGAGGTAATCGGCTGTGCTGCGCCGCACGCCCCACTCGGCGGCCCGGGCGCGAAACCGGGCAGGAAGCTCGTCGGGATGGGCGGCGTACCAGTGAAACAACTGCGACAGTTTTTCCTGGGCGGCCGCCCGGACGGTCATCACCCGGTCGCTGCGGTACACCCGTCGGAAGAGAAAGATCTCGAGCTGCTTCTTCCCCGCGGCCACGGGCGGGCTGTGCGACACCACCCGCACGCCCCGGCCGCCGTCCCCGCCGTCGAATACGGCCCGTACACGGGCCACCGAGTCGATGCCCAGCCGGTCGATCGTGGCCCGGCTCTCCGCCACGAGATCGGCCACCTGCAGATCGACGAGCTCGTGGAGCATCGCCCGGCGGAGGGTGGCGTCGTCGAGCGATCCTGCCTGATCGTCGGACCTGGCGGCGGCTTCGGCGACGAGCGGCAGTTCGAGCAGTTCCTCGAGACTGACGAGCCCCAGCTCGATGGCGTCGTCGACATCGTGGGTGTCGTAGGCGATCGAGTCGGCCGCATCGACCGCCTGCGTTTCGAGGAGCGGCGCCGGGGCCTTGCCGTCGCGCTTCCGTGTGGCCTGGGCCTCGAGCACCTCGCGCGAAAGATTGAGCCCCGGATACCGCGCGTAGCGGATCTCGAGCAGCTCCATGATCCGCAGCGCCTGGGCGTTGTGGTTGAAGCCGCCCTCTCCGGCGAGCAGCTCGGCGAGCGTGTCTTCGCCGGCGTGGCCGAGCGGGGGATGGCCGATGTCGTGGCCGAGGGCGAGCGTCTCGACGAGGTCTTCATTGAGCGCGAGGGCCCGGGCGAGCGTGCGGGCGATGCTCGTCACCTCGAGGGTGTGCGTGAGCCGGCTGCGGTGGTAGTCGCCCTGATTGCCCGTGAACACCTGCGTCTTGTGGGCGAGCCGGCGAAACGCGGCCGAGTGCACGATGCGGTCGCGGTCGCGCTGGTAGGGGCTGCGGAACGGATGGGGCGGCTCGAGGTGCACTCTGCCGGCCGAATCGGCCGAGTGCATCGCCCACGGGCCGAGGAGATGCGCCTCGCGGCG
This sequence comes from Planctomicrobium piriforme, assembly GCA_945861585.1. Taxonomy (GTDB): domain Bacteria; phylum Planctomycetota; class Planctomycetia; order Pirellulales; family UBA1268; genus RGVT01. The sequence goes on along the minus strand of CAMAVC010000055.1, from coordinate 9,823 downwards.
CTTCCAGCTCGTGAGATCGGCCCAGTCCGTCGGCGTCATCGCGGTGCCTCCGCCGCGACGAGCTGCTCCCAGAGGCTGTCGAGCGCCTGCGGCAGCACGCGCACGCCCGCCGTCGTCGGCATGAAGTTCACGTCGCCGTGCCAGCGGGGCACGATGTGCCAGTGGAGGTGCCCCGGGAGCCCCGCTCCGGCGACGCTGCCGAGGTTGAGCCCGATGTTGAAACCCTGCGCCTGCATCGTGCGTTCGATCACGCCGCACCAGCGCACGAGAGCCTCTTGGAGATCGAGGAGTTCGTCGGCCGAGAGGGCCGCGAGCGCAGCCCGATGGTCGAGCGGGGCGACGAGCAGGTGGCCGTTGGAATAGGGAAAGCGGTTGATGACCACGATGGCGTGCGGCGTCGTGCTCACGACGCCGAGGGCCCGGTGATCGGCCGGTGCACCCGCCGCCGCCCGGCAGAGAAAGCAGTCGCGATCGGCGCCAGGCCGCCAGGCCGCAGGCCCCAGCGGCTCACGGGGCGGGCCCTTCTCGTGGCCCTGCACGTATCCCAGCCGCCACGGCGCCCAGAGGGTTTCAAAGGTCATGGCAATGATGGTACTGCATGGGTTCGGCATTGACACACATGGCGGCCCCGCGGCAAATGGCCCCATGGAATTCAAGGTCGCCACCGACGTCTTCTCCGGGCCGATGGACCTCTTGCTCTACCTCGTCAAGAAGCACGAGGTCGATGTCACGCAGGTGCCGATCTCCCGGATCGCCGAGGAGTTCGTGGCCTACCTCGACGTGCTCGAGGACTTGGCGATCGACCAGGTGGGCGAGTTCGTGGAATTCGCGAGCCTGCTCCTCGAGATCAAGGCCCGGGCCCTCGTGCCGCGGCCGGAGGAGCAGCCGGAAGAGACGGTGGAGCCGGCCCGCGAAGACCTCGTGCGTCGGCTGCTCGAATACAAGCAGTATCGCGACGCCGCCGTGATGCTCGAAGACCGCGCGCGGCAGTGGGAACTGCGATTCCCACGCCTGGCGACCGACGAGCCCGCCCGGCGGCCGAGCCCCGTGGAAGTGACGATCGGCGACGTGCAGGTGTGGGATCTCGTGGGCGCGATGGCCCGCGTGCTCCGCAAGCGCGAGAAGCGGAAGCCCCGCCAGATCGTCCAAGACGATACCCCGATCGAGGTGCACATCGAGCGGGTGGACGCACTCGTGCACGAGCGGGGAAGGGTCGCTTTCTCGGAGTTGCTCGATGCCGATATGCCGCGGAGCCGGCTGATGGGTATCTTTCTGGCGGTGCTCGAGCTCACGCGGCGGGGCCGGCTCGCGACGCGGCAAGACAAGCTGTTCGACGAGATCTGGCTCGAACCGCGGGCGGCAACACCTGTGCCTGCTGCCGCCGCGCCGGCGAACCCGTCTCCGGAATCCTCATGATCGACAACGCTCCGCTCCGCTCGCTCGTCCACAAGGGGCTCACGATCGAGGGCTACTCCCGCGCGGCCGTGCAGAGCTACTGGCGGATCCCCGAGCTCAAGCTGGGCTTCGATCTCGGCGCGCAGCCCTGGAGCTTCATGGCCACGAGCACGTGGTTTCTCACGCACACGCACCTCGATCACATCGCGGCCCTGCCCGTCTACGTGGCCCGGCGGCGCATGATGAAGATGGAGCCGCCCACGATCTACATGCCCGAGACGGCGATCGAACCCATCGAAAAGCTCTTGAAGGCCGTGAGCCGGCTCGACCGCGGCCGCCTCCCCTGCACGCTGCTGCCGGCCCGGCCGGGCGACGAGATCGAACTCTCGCGGGATCATGTCGTGACGGTGTCGAGCACCTGCCACACGCTCCCGAGCGTGGGCTTCGTGGTGTGGGAGCGGCGCCGCAAGCTCAAGCACGAGTTTCAGGGCCTGCCCGGCGACAAGATCCGCGATCTCAGGCTCTCGGGCGTGGACGTCACGCACGAGGTGCGCACGCCGCTCGTGGCCTATCTCGGCGACAGTTCGCCGGAGGGGCTCGACCGCTGCCCGGCGATGTTCGAGGCGATGGTGCTGATCACGGAGCTCACCTTCGTGGCCCACGCCCATCGCAAGGAGAAGATCCACAAGTTCGGCCACATGCACCTCGACGACCTGCTCGCCCGCCGTGAGCGGTTTCACAACGAGGTGGTCATCGCCACGCACTTCTCCACGCGCTACACCGACGATCGCATCCGCCGGATCCTCGCCAAGAAGCTCCCCGACATGCTCGACGGGCGGCTGCACATCTGGCTGTAGGTTGGCTGTAGGACAGGCTTCAGCCTGTCATGCGTTCCCCCTCAACACGCTCAATCCGGCTTCGGGCTCCCCATATCCCGTCGCCGGACGTTCGCCTCCGCCCTCCAGGCTCCGGCTCACTCGGATTTGCCTGCGCTACGCCATCCATGGCTTCGCTGGTCAAATACGCCGGCTCCCGGGACACGGGGAGCCCGAAGCCTCCCGAATCAGGAAGCCCGAGGCGTAAGCCGAGAGGATGCCGTAGTCCGCACTCCCTTCGGCTCACGCCTCGGGCTTCCTGCGATGAGGGCTTCCCGCATCTATGGTGACATTCGAGATGAGCAATCTTCCCCGCCACGCCTACGTCCACGTGCCCTTCTGCCGCCACCGCTGCGGCTACTGCGACTTCACGCTCGTGGTGGGCCGTGATGATCTCATCGATCGCTACTTCGCCGCTTTGGCGATCGAACTCGAGCGCGTGCGTGAGCCTCTGGAACTCGACACCGTCTATATGGGCGGCGGCACGCCGTCGCATCTCGGGCCCGATGGACTGGGCCGGCTGTTCAATCTCTTGGCGACGAAGCTCCGGATCGCCGCCGGGGCGGAGGTGACCGTCGAGGCGAACCCGCTCGACGTGACGCCCGACTTCGTCGCTGCGTGCCGCGGTCTCGGCGTCACGCGCGTCAGCCTCGGTGGGCAGTCGCTCGATGCGGCGACGCTGAAAACACTTGACCGAGATCATGGGCCGGATGACGTGCGGGCTGCGGTTGGCCGGCTGCTCGATACCGGGCTCGTCGTGAATCTCGACCTGATGACGGCCGCGCCGGGGCAGACACTTGCCGCAGTCGAGCGCGATCTTGCCGCGGCTATGACGCTCGGCGTGCAGCATGTGTCGGTCTACTGCCTCACGTGGGAGCAGGGCACGGTGTTCGAGTCGGCCCGGCGGCGGGGCGACCTCGTGCCCGCCGAGGAGTCGCTCGAGCAGGTGATGTTCGAAGCGGCGATCGACGGGCTCACGGCCGCCGGCTTCGAGCACTACGAGGTGAGCAACTTTGCCCGGCCCGGCTTCCGCTGCCGGCACAACGAAGCCTACTGGGACTGCCGGCCGTGGGAGGCGTTTGGGCCCGGCGCGGCCCGGTTCGATGGGCGGACCCGGATCACGAACCACCGCAGCACGGTCACCTGGATCAACAAGGTGCTTGCCGGCGACGACGCCACGGGCGATGTCGACGCGATGACGGCCGAGCAGGCGGCTCGGGAGCGGATCGTGGTGGGCCTGCGCCGGCGCGATGGGCTCGATCGCGAAGTGTTTCGCGCGGCCAGCGGCTTCGACCTCGACACGCTCGCCGGCGAGGCGATCGCCCGCTGGGCCGCAGCGGGCCTCGCCACCGACGACGGCCGCCGCGTGCGGCTCACGCGAGCCGGGCTGCTCGTCTCCGACGCGCTCTGGGCCGATGTGCTCACGTAGGACAGGCTTTAGCCTGTCATGAGTGCCGACAGGCTAAAGCCTGTCCTACTCGGGGCATGACAGGCTGAAGCCTGTCCTACGTTGCCCGACGCCGCCAGCGGGCTGCCGCCGCGAGGGCGGCTCCGATCCCGACGAGCACGAGCGTGGTGGGCTCGGGCACGATGACCAGGTCGATCGACTTCCCGTCGAGGCCGACCTGCACCGACATGAACCGCTGTGCCGGAGCCTGGCTCGAATCCCAGCCGCCGGTGCCGTTGATCGCCGATGTGTTGACGTTGAACAGCGTCGTCAGATCCTGGCCGGCGAATGCCGACGCCATACCAGCGGGTAGGAGGAGCTTGGAGACATCGGAGAAGCCCACCAGCTGAAACCGGTAGTTGCTATTGTCGTTGATCACGAAATTGGCCGCTGGCCCATTCACGTCGGGCTCGATGCCCGAGAGCGTCCACGTGTTGACGTTGAACCGCGTGGCCGACGAGGTCGTGGCGAGCCCCGACAGATCGAGCGTGCCGCCGCCGGTGATCGCGATCAGGTCCCAGCCGGTCGAGAGCCCTGCCGTACCCGAGGCGTCGAGTAGCTGCCAGTTGTAGTTGCCGCCGGCCTCGAACACTGCACTGGCCGGCAAGATGGTGCCCGGTGAGTTGCCCGGGCTGATCGTGCCGGCGTTGCTCACGGTGACGCTGCCCATGCTCCCGCTGCCGGCCAGCGTGCCGCCCGCGTTCACATCCACGAGCCCTGCCGACGGCAGGACGCCACCGGTGGCGACGAACAGCGTGCCCTGATTGACGTTCACGGGCCCGGTGAGCGTGCTCGTGCCGGTGAGCGTGAGCCGCGCCGCGCCGCTCTTCGTGAAGCCATAGGCATTGCCGCCATCGACGAACGGCGAGGAGACGACGACGTCGCTGGCGACCGTGAGCGTGCGGTTGCCGGTGAGCGTCTGCGTGCCGGTGAAGGCGAGCACGCCCGTGTCTGCAGCGTTGCCGAGCGTAACGTTACCGCCGTAGGCGATCGGATTGGAGATCGTCCGCGCCGTCGCTCCGTCGCTCGAGAGGGCACCACCATTGAGCGTGGTGGTAGCCGTGCCAAATGCCGAGGCCACGCCCACACGGATCCGGCCGGCATTCAGGACCGTGCCGCCGGTGTAGGAGACGGCGCTCCCGAGCGTGAAGGTGCCCGCCCCGTCCTTCGTGAGCACGCGGCCGGCCCCCTGCTCGCCGAGCACGCCGGTGAGCGTGACATCGCTCGCGAACGCGATCGTACGGTTGCCCGTGAGGAGCGTGTTGCCGGAGAGCGTGAGCTCACCGTTGTCGGTGGCGTCGCCGAGCGTGAAGTCGCCGGCCACGGTGAAGGCATTGGCGAGGCTGCGGGCGGCAGCCCCATCGCTCGACAGGCTGCCGGCCGAGAGCGTCACGCCGCCGGATGCTCCGCCGAGCGCTGAATTCGAGCCCACGCGGATGCGGCCCGCATTGATCCGCGTGCCGCCGGTGTAGCTGTTGGCAGCATTGGTGATCGTGAGCGCGGCGTCTCCATCCTTTGTGATGCCGAGCGATCCGATGAGCTGACCGGTCATGTCGACGTCGCTCGTGACGGTGAACGTCCGCATGGCGCTGCTCGTGCCGCTGGCGGTGAGAACGACCACGCCGTAGTTCGTCGAGTCGCCGAAGGTCACGTTGCCGGTGAAAACGACCGGATTGTTCAGCACACGTGTCGCGATCGTGTCACTCGAGAGCGTGCCGGATTGGAGCGTCAGTGTGCCGGAGGCCAACACATCGTCCTTACCGATCTGGAGCCAGCCGCCGTTGAGCGTCGTGTTGCCGGCCGTCGAGTTGCCGCCTGTCGCACGAAGAATGCCAGCGGTGATCGTCGTCAGGCCACTGTAGGTGTTGGTGCCCGACAAGACGAGCGTGCCGGCGCCGGCCTTCGAGAGGCCGTAGCCATTGCCGCCATCGCTGATCGTGCCGGAGATGATGGCATCCCCAGCGACCGTGATTGTCCGCGTCGACCCACTGATCTCGACAGGGCCGGAGAGCGTCACCGCGCCCGCTGTTCCCGACGATGCGCTGCCGAGCGTCACGTTTCCAGCGACGGTCAAGGAGCCGGAATACGCCCGAGCCGAGTCGCTGTCGCTGCGGAGCGTGCCGGCCAGCATCGTCAGGCCGCCCGAGCCGAGCACATTGTCGGCGCCGAGGGCCATGACGCCCGTCTGCATCGTGGTGCCGCCACGGTAGTCGTTGGCTGGGTTGCTGATCGAGAAGACCGTGTTCGCGCTGGTCGGATTGATGACAAGCGCGAGCGTGCCGGCGCCCGCCCCCGAATCGGTGAGCCGGGCGGCGATCGTGCTCGCGGTCGAGAGCGTGAGCGTCGAGGCGACGGCGCTCCTGGTATTTGTGACCGTGCCCGAGCCGGCGAGCGATGTGAGTGTTTCGCTGAAGCCGTTGAGATCGAGTGTGCCCGATAGGCCGCCGACGCTCGTCAGAATCTGGTCAGACGCTCCGAGCTTCACCGTGCCGCCTGCGGCCACCGACACGATCGTGTCGTTTTGGTCGGCAAGGGCATTGGCCAGCTCGAGCGTGCCGCCGGAGACGGTCCAGTCGGTGTCGGCCACGCTCGTCACGGTGCCGTCGAATCTCACCAGGCCGCTAGCTACGGTGATCGCGCCCGGGCTGCCTCCCGTCGTGGTCTGCCGGTCGAGCGTGCCGGAAAGCGTGAGCGTTTTGCCCGCATCGGGGGAGAGCCGCACCTGGCCGGTCGTCCGCTGGGAGATGCGCGCCGTGACCGTGCGATCTACCGACGTGATCAGGTCGAGCGTGCCGCCGCTGGACGTGAACGTGCCGGCTGGCGGGGCCGCGGCCGTGCTCGAGAGCGTGAGGGCGAGCGTTCCGCTCGACACGTTCGTTGCGCCGCTATAGGCGGCGATGGCATTCAGTGTGCCATTGCCGGTCTTCGAGAGGCCGCCCGAGCCGGTGATCGTCGTCGCGAACGACACGTTCAGGCTGTTGGTGTTAATGGCAATCTGGTTGCCTGCCGTCGGCATCGCGAACTTGCTCGAGTAGTCCGTCGTCGTGCCAGAGTAGCGGAGCGTGCCGCCCGTGAACACGATCGCGTTGGAGCCACTGCCTGTGATGTTGGCAAGTTGGTTGTCGTTGGAGACCTGAAAGTTGCCACTGTCGAGATGCAGGCCACCCGTGAACGTGTTACTGCTGCTGAGCACCACCGCGCCGCCGGTATCGCCGCGGATCACGACCTGCGTCGGGTTCGTGCCGTCCGCCACGGCTTGGTTGAACGTGAGCGTGCCCGCACCGCCGCCAAGCCGGTAGATCTTCGTGCCGCCCGTCTCATAGGGAGTGAACGAAGCCGTGCCGGAGTAGGTCGCGTTTGCCGAGGCGCCGAGCGAGAGGTTGGCATAGGAACTGAAGTCAATCGCTTCGCCAGAGTTGCCCGTGATTGCGATGCCGCCGCTCGGGCTGGCCGCAATCCGGCCGCTGTTGAGCCAGTTCATGACATTCGAATTGGCGCCCGTCGCCACGAGCGTGCCGCCGCTGATCGACACGGTGCCCGAGCCGAGGGCTGCCGACGACGAGATCGTCAGCTGGCCGTTCGAGATCGTCGTGCCGCCAGAGTGGCTGTTCGATCCCGAGAGCGTGAGCGTCGATCCACCGCCCTTCGTGAGCCGGTAGCCGCTGCCACCGTCGTCGATGTTGCCGGAAATGGTCGTCGCGACCGACGTCGAGAGCGTGCGGTTGCCGGTGAGGGCGACCGAGCCGGAAAACGTGACCACGCCCGTGTATGTGGTTCCGGCGCCGACCGTGACATTGCCGGCGAGCGTCACCGGATTGGCGATCACGCGGGCGGTCGCGTTATTGGACATGATCGCCCCGCTCGTGAGCACGAGCGAGTCGCCTGAGGCACCGCCGAGGGCATCGTTGTTGCCGAGTCGCAGCGTGCCGCCGTTCACATTGGTCACCCCTGTCTTGCCGGCCGAGGCGGCGCCGAGCACGAGCGTGCCGGCGTTCACGTTTGTCGTGCCGCTGTACGTGTTGGCCCCGTTGAGCGTGAAATCGCCGCTGCCCTCCTTCGTGAAGCCGACGCCCACGCCAGACAGGCCGCCAGTGAGGATCGCACCGCTGGCAAATGTGAGCGTGCGATTACCCGTGAGGACGCCGATCCCTGAGAACGTGGGAGAGCCGGTGTTCGTGGCATCACCGATCGTGACGTCGCCGTCGAAGGAGACAACAGAGTTGGACAGCGTCCGGCCGGTGGTCGAATTAGCCGACAGCGTCCCAGCGACGAGCGACAGCGTGCCGGATCCAGTGACGTTGTTGGTGCTAAATTGCAAGAGGCCCTCGGAGAGCGTGACCTGGCCGGTGTAGCCGGAGTTTGCCCCGCTCATCACGGCCGTTCCCGCGCCCGTCTTCGTAAAGCCGCCGCTGCCCGCGAGCGTGGCGGAAAACGCGGTCGTGCCGCCGGCCGTGATGTTCGCCGAGATGCTCGAGGCCGTGAGACCGCCCGTGCCGCCGATCGTGCCGCCGGTGCCCGTCACGGAGAGCGCCCCCATCGTCGTGGCATTGGTCACCGTGAACGTGCCGTTCTCCACGTTCACAGTCCCCGTGATGCCGTTATTCACCGCGTTGGTAAGCGTGGCGCCCGTGTTCACGGTGACCGTGCCGCCGAGCGAGCCCCCGGTGCCCACCGTGATACCACCAGCGTTGATCGTGACCCCGCCGGCCACACTGCTCGCGCCGCCGAGCGTGAGCACGCCCGTGCCAGCCTTCGTGAACGTCCGGCCCGCGGTGCCGGAGAGCCCGCCCGAGAACGTGACCGCTGTGGCGTTCGTCAGCGTCGTATTGTCCGACAAGCTCACTGGGTTTGCGTTGCCGAATGTGAGCGCACCGGTGTTGCTGGCGCCCAGCGTCACCGCACCGCCGATCGTGAGCGCGTTGGCAAGCGTGCGGGCCGTTGCGCTGTCGGAACGAAGCGTCGCTTCGGTAAGTGTGACTGCGCCGGTGCCGAGCGCCGCGTTGTTGCCGACCTGGACGACACCTGCGGTGATTGTTGCACCGCCGGCGTACGTGCCGGCCCCGGTCAGAGTGACCGTGCCAGCTCCCGACTTCGTCAAGGCTGCGGAGCCACCGCCCAGAGCGGCATTCACGGTGATCGTGCCCGAAGCATTGCTGAACGAATAGCCGCCTGTCGCGTTGAGCGTGCCGGCCGTGACGTTGGTTGCTGCGGTTGCGGAGAAGGCATTGATCGTCTCGGTGAACCCGCCGAGATCGAAAGTGCCGCTCGTCATCGTGACGTTGCCCGTGTTCGCCAGCCGCTCATTGGCCGTGATCTCGAGCGTGCCGGCGGAGATCGTCGTGCCGCCCATGTAGGAGTTATTGCCGCCGAGCACGAGCGTGCCGGCACCTGCTTTCGTGAGCGAGCGGGCGTTGCCACCGTCGCCGATGGCTCCCGACATCGACACATACGAGGCATTCGTGATCTGCGTGTTGCCCGTGAGCGTGGCGGCGCCCGTGAGGTTCAAAGCGCCGGAATTCGTCGCATCGCCGAGCGTAAACGAGCCCGAGAGGGAGAGGGCGTTGGCGAGCGTCCGCGAGGCCGTGCTGTTGGCCATCAACACCGTCGCATTACCGATCGTGGCCGTGCCGGTGCCGAGAGCGGCGTTGTTTCCCACGCGAATCGAGCCTGCCGAAAGATTCACGCCGCCCGTAAATGTATTGGCGCCGGACAGGATGAGTGGTCCGGTGCCCGTTTTCGTGATGCCCGCCGAGCCGCTGACCGTGCCCGAGAGCGTGAGGGCGGCTGAGGCGGCGCTGTTGGTGATCGTGAGCGGGTCGGCGAGGGCGATATTCGCGGCGATGAGGTTGGCAGCGCTATTTACCGTTTGCGAGAGCGTCGCTCCGCCGCTCGAGACGTCGAACGTGAGCGTGCCGGCAAGCGTAGAGGAGCCGGATGTGTAGGTGCCCGCATTGATCGTGTACGAGGCGGCCGCTGCCGCCGTCGGATCGCCGATCGTGAGGCCACCGAGCACGACGGCCCCGTCGAGCGTGATCGTCTGCGGCGCCGTGATGTCGGCAATGATGCTCGCCGACGAGCCCACGGCATTCGGAACGCCGTTGTTCCA
>CAMAVC010000054.1 GCA_945861585.1 Planctomicrobium piriforme | reverse complement strand
GGTGGCGAAACACTCCGCGTATTCCCTTCGGCTCACGCCTCGGGCTTCCAGACGGGGAGGCTCGGGGTTACCCCTGCCGTTGAGCCGGCGTATTTGACCAGCGCAGGCAGGATGCCGGAGCGCAGGCAAATCCGAGTGAGCCGGAGCCTGGAGGGCGGAGGCGAACGTCCGGCGAGACGGTACGGGGTAACCCCGAGCCGGCGCGACCGAACTGTTCAAGGCTTCTCAAGGCTTCGTCTGGGGCGTCGCTTCGCGCTCCAGCCGCGCCGCCTCGAGGCGGCTGCCGAAGCGTTGCGGCGAGGGATCGGCGCGGAGCAGGGCGATCGCCTTGTCGGTATGCCCGAGAGCCTGTTCGGCGACGGCCAGATTCGTGCGGGCCGCGTCGGCCCAACGGCTGTCAGGCGCGGCCTCGAGGATCATGCGGCCGAGGTAGTCGGCGGCCGTTGCATATTCCCCTTCGGCAAGCGTCAGCACGCCGAGCCAGTAGGTGGCGTCTTCCTTCATCGTGTCGTAGAGCCGGCGGAGGCCGTCGGCCTGTTCGGGCGGCGCCTGCCGCAGAGCCTCGGCCATCGCCGCCGCGGATGGCCGGGCGCGAAGGTAGGCCATCTTGGCCCCTTCGGGCCCGTCGAGATCGCCGCGAAACTCCCGCAGACGGGCCGCATAGAGCGGCCGCACCATCCGGCGGGTTTCGCGTGCGCCGGGCCCGACTTCCTCGAGCGTGATGAGCAGCGGCGCGAGTTCCCGGGCAGCCGCCGCCGAAACGGCCGCCGCGGCGTCGCGCCTCCGGCGCAGTGTTTCCCACGGAAACTCCCAGAGCCGCACCCGGCCGGCATCGGCGGTGCCCGGCAAGGCAGCGAGAGCCGCCACACCGAGGTCGGTCGCCGCGAGTGCCAGATCGATCCGGCCGCTGCCGGCGAGCTGGGCATCGAGCAGGTGCATGCGGCGGGCGAGATTGAGCGGGGCGGCCGGCACGAGCACCGAGAGCGTCGCCACGTCGGTGGCTTGCACCGGATACGGGCGGTCGGGCAGCGACAACCCCCGCAGAATCGCCGGGTCTGCGGCCGCCTGCCGCGCCGTCGCCACACCGGCTCCGTCAGGCCCCGGCACCGGCAGGCCGTAGGCGGGCTCGAAGAGATAACACTCGCCGCCGGTGATCACGGCGGGCAGCCAGGGCCGGAGGCTGCCCGCGGTGGCGTCGCCCGTGGCGAGCATCACGCCGTCGAGGCCGGCATGGCGGAGCAGTTCGAGAAAGATCCAGGCCCGTTGCGCGCCGCTCGCCCGCCCGGAGAGCAGCACCTCGCCGATGGAAAACCATCGGGTGCCGGGCGCGGCGAGAGTCGGCACGGGCGGCGGGTCGCTGACGAGCGCGAGCGAACGCACGGTCCAGGTGAAGAGGTTGCAGGCCACCGCGAGGTCGTCGATCGCATCGCCACGCGCGGTGGCGGCGATATCGGCGAGCCAGCGCTGATCGCGCAAGGCCGCCACGTCGTCGTTCGCATCGAACACTCCGCTCGCGAGCGCTTCCGGGGTGGCCAGGGCGGCGAGGGTCGGGGGAAGGGTGGCATAGAGCGGGTCGAGTTTCCACGGCAGGCCCGCATCGCCCCCGGCCACGACGAGGCCGTGGCTCCATTGATTGAGCCGATCGAACACCTGCGCGAAGGCCGATGCCTCGTCGTAGGCGTCGAGCCGACCGAGCACCGTCAGCGCACCGTCGAGGAGTTGCTGACGCACGCTCTGGGGCATCGCCGGCACCGGCCGGGCGACCTCGGCGCCGTCCGCGTCGAACCGCGCGGGTCGCGACGCACTTCCACCGCCGCAGCCCGATCCATGCGCGAGCGCGATCATCAAGGCCAGCGCCCACACGCCGGCCGTTGCTTCCCCCTCTGTGGGCCGATTCCCTGCCTGGCTTCTCATGCCTTTGGCCCCGCCTCCGTCTCGCCGCCGACCCGCCGCGCCTCGTGGATTCGCAACACGCGTTCGAGCACGCCCTCCAGCCGGTCGAGCGGCACCATGTTCGGACCATCGCTGGGGCTCGTGTCGGGGTCGGGATGCGTCTCGAAGAACACGCCGTCGATTCCCACCGCGGCGGCCGCCCGCGCGAGCGGCTCGACGAGTGCGCGATCGCCGCCGGTCGCTCCGCCCAGGCTGGCCGGCTGTTGGACGGAGTGCGTGGCGTCGAAGATCACCGGCACACCGAACGACCGCATCGTGACGAGCCCGGCGAAATCGTTCACGAGCCGTCCATAGCCGAAGAAGGTGCCCCGCTCGCAGAGACAGATGTCCTGACACCCGCCGGCGAGAAGTTTGGCGATCGGATGCTTCATGTCGGAGGGAGCGAGAAACTGCCCCTTCTTCACATTCACCGCCCGCCCCGTCGCTGCTGCTGCGAGCAAAAGATCGGTCTGTCGGCAGAGGAAGGCGGGGATTTGCAGCAGGTCGCAGACACGGCCAACTGGCGCGGCCTGCTCCGGCAGATGGATGTCGGTGGTCACGGGCAGTCCGGTGGCCCGCCGCACCGTGTCGAGCACGGCGAGGCCCTCGTCGAGGCCGACACCCCGGAAGGCGCCGGCGCTCGTGCGGTTTGCCTTGTCAAACGAAGCCTTGAAGATCACCTGAATCGGGAGCCGCCGCGCGAGCCCCGCGAGTGTCTCGCCGATCTGCAGGCACAGCGACGCCGTCTCGATGACGCATGGCCCGGCAATGACGAGGAGCGGCTGGCCCGGGCCACACTGGTGGGGGCCGACGAGAGCGGGGAGTCGCGGGGTCATGGGAATTCTCCTACAGCGCAGCTCGTGAACCCGAGCCTGCGGAATGATACAGGTCGCGCGCGACATGCGGGCGGGCGCTGCAAATTGCCGCGCGCTGTGCGGAATCGAACGGCATTTCGCGGCACCTCCGTGGCGGCGGCGGTGGCTGGGGGCCGCGGGCCGCGGGAAAAACGAGGCTCGAGAAATCCTCCACGTTCGGCACGGCGAGTGCATGCTCAAGGACGCTGTCGGGGATTCGCCCCGACGCACCCGCATCCAAAGTGGGGCCTCCGACCTTGTCCGGGCGTGCGGTCGACTTGCCCCTGACCCGCATGCCCATGGCAGGACGATCCTGTCGGGTCAGAGGCCCCACTTTTTTGTTTTGCCCGCCGTTTCCCCGCATGGCGGCGGGCCGTCCCTTGACGCTGGCCCGTTGCGTGCGCTATTTTTCGGGGTTCCGGCCGGGTTTTTCGCGGTCGGACGCCGGCGCCAGCGTAGCTTCAATTGGCAGAGCACCGCATTCGTAATGCGGGGGTTGCGGGTTCGACTCCCGCCGCTGGCTTGCACGATCACCCTTAGCGAGGCCATGCGCATGATTTCCACAGCCACTCTCGACGTCCGCGATCTCGTTACCGGCACCGGTGCCTTCGGTCCGGCCGACATCAGGAACCTGCTCGAGGCCCTGGGCTCCGACCCGGCGGCCCACCGCGATCTGCGCGGGGCGGTGCAGGAACTCGAGGGGTCTGGTGAGCGCAGCCCGGCCTCATCCGTGCGGCTCGGCGTGTGCCAGCACCTGCTCGGTCGGTCGCACGACGCCCTCGAGACGCTCCGCTCGAGCGATGGTGGCGCACTGGCCCGCTTCTACCAGGGCTGCGCGCATGCGGCGCTGGCGGCCACGGATCCCACGCATGTCGACAAGGCCCGCGAAGCCTTCGAGGCCGCTCAGAAGTCGGGCTACGACGCCACGGCGTGCGGCGTGGCCATCGCCGACGCGCTGCGGGCTGCGGGGCGGGCCGCGGAAGCGGCCACAGTGCTCGAGAAGCTGCCAGGCCGCGATGCATCGGCCGACTACTGGGCCATGAAAGGGGCGATGCTCGCCGACGAAGGCGCCGCGATCACCGAGACTGCTGCTGCCCTCGACAAGGCGTTGGCGATCGACCCGGGCAATCCCACGGCCCTGTTCGCGATGGGCGTGCTCAACGACCGGCTCGGCAACGACGACGAGGCGAAGGGGTGCTACGAGCAGTCGCTCAAGCGCTACCCTGGCACGGTGGGCGCTCTGATCAACCTGGGCCTCCTTTACGAGGATGAAGACGACTTCCCGGCGGCAGAAAAGTGCTACAAGCGCGTGCTCGACGCCTTCCCCGACCACCCCCGCGCCCGCCTGTTCATCAAAGATTCGTCGGCGTCCGGCGACCTCAAGCAGGGCGAACAGGACCTGCGCACCCGGGATCGCCTCGACCAGGTCATGGTGTTGCCGGTCAGCGACTTCGAACTCTCCGTGCGTAGCCGCAACTGCCTGCAGAAAATGGGCATCATGACGCTCGGGGATCTCGCCCGCACGTCGGAGACCGAACTCCTCGAGAGCAAGAACTTCGGCGAGACCAGCCTGGTCGAGATCAAGGAGATGCTCGCGAGCAAGGGCTTGTCGCTCGGCCAGATGGCAACGCCCGCGGTGGCCGAAGAGGCGGCCGTCGAGGTAGTGGAACCATCGGCCGACGAGCAGGAGATCTACTCGCAGCCGATTTCCGAACTCAACCTTTCGGTGCGGGCCCGGAAGTGCACCACGAAGCTCGGCATCACGACGATCGGCGACCTCGTGCGGCGCACCGGCGAAGACCTCATGGAGTGCAAGAACTTCGGCGTGACGAGCCTCAACGAAGTGCGCGAAAAGCTCACCGAACGAGGCCTGAAACTCCGCGGCGACTGACCAGCGGCCGGCTCGGCGATCGCCTCCCGAAAACAGGGAAAAATGGCTCGAAAACAGGGCATTTCCCACCTTTTCGGGTGGCATGTGATTTGCGTTTTTGGGTGGTCCTCGATACCGTTGACAGAGGTCGGTCAACGGCCTGATCGGCTCGTTTCCACCCCGAGGATGCCCCCGTGACTGTGGCGAATCTCAAGGAGAAGCCCGTCCGCGACCTGGCGCGTATGGCGAAGCAGCATGGGGTCGCCGGGTGGCACTCCATGCGGAAAGACCAGCTCATCCGCGCTCTGATTCGGAAGGCCAAGTCGAGCCGTCCATCCGACGGAGGATTCGCGCGGCCGGCGATCAAGTCGGCCGCCGGTGAGGCCACTGCCAAGGCCACCCGCGACGCAGCCGTCGCCTTGCGGATCGAAGAGGCCCGGGCCAGGCTGCACAAGGTGAAGAGCCTCGCCACCCCGCAGGAGAGCGGCAAGCCGGCTCGGGCGGCGCGCGACCGGATGGTGGTGATGGTGCGTGGCCCCCACTGGCTGCACGCGTTTTGGGAAATCACGCCGCGCAGCATTGCCCGCGCGGAGGCGGCACTCGGCCAGGAGTGGCACGCAGCGAAGCCCGTGTTGCGGCTGCTCCAGCTCGAGAACGGCTTGCAGGGATCGCCATCGGAGCGGGTGGCCCGCACGATCGAGATTCACGGCGGGCTGAAAAACTGGTTCATCGACATCCGCGAGCCGATGCGTTGCCGGGTGGAGGTGGGCTATCTCACGGCGACGGGCCGATTCCACGGCCTGACCCGCAGCAACGCCGTGTCGACGCCCGCCGGCCTGCAGCCCGACACGCTCGACGCCCACTGGACGGACATCGCGTCGGACTGCGAAAAGATCTACGCCATGAGCGGCGGCTTCTCGCCCGAAAACAACAGTACGGAGCTCCAGGAACTGTTCGAGGAGCGGCTCCGCCGGCCCATGGGTCCGCCGGCTGCTCGCACCTCAATGCAGCCCGACGGCGACGAAGACGAGCGGCGCGAAAGTGATTTTCAACTCGAGGTCGACGCCGAGATGATCGTGTACGGCGTCACCCAGCCCGGCTCCTATGTCACGCTGCAGGGCGAACCGGTGAAGGTGCAGCCCGATGGCACGTTTCGCGTGCGGGTCGACCTGCCCAACAAGCGGCAGGTGCTGCCCATCATCGCCCGCACGGCCGACGGGATCGAGCGGCAGACGGTGGTCCTTGCCGTGGAGCGGAATACAAAGACGATGGAACCCCTCGGCCGGGATGCGGCCGACTTTTGATCGACGGCCATCGTCGGAAGGGAGTGTGCGGCGATACGTTTTCTGCCATGTTCGTGCTGCGTCGAACCATGTCGGTGAGCTCTTACCGAGGCTCGTAGGGGGCCGATCAATGGTTCCGGTCGCGTGTACAGCCGAAGGCGTTGGCTCCGGCCGCGTCGCTCGGATCACATGCCCCGGGCCCAAGGCTCCCGCTTTTGTATTCAACGAGCTCTCCGCATTCCCCGGCGCCACGGCATTGCGGTGGAAAACGTATCGCCCCACACTCCCGCCGTTGGAAGACAGGCTTCAGCCTGTCAGTGCCCAACGCGCCGCCTTCGGCACGATCAACGGCACGATCAACGGCACATCAGCGGCGGGCGGGCTTGCGGGCTTCCTTCGCGGCCCAGGCGGCGAACAGAGCCTGCGGCGGGCTTTTGAAGACGTCGGCGAAGGCCGTGTCGAACGCGGCGCCGTCGTCGAGCTTCGCGACGAGGGCCCGGAGCTTCACGGGGGACGGGGCGATCGCTGAAACGAAGCCGCCGCCGATGGCCGCCTGGGCCACCGGGCCGGCGTGACCGGCGAAAAAATCCTCGGGGGCTGCCAGCCGCCCGAGGGCCTCGGCGGTCTCGGTCTTCCACGCCTTCGCGACGGCGGCCTTCGGTGCGACTTTGGCGGCCACCGTGCGGCCCGCCCCTTGCGCGAACCATGCCGGCGCTCCCCGGCCCGTGAACGCCGCG
Organism: Planctomicrobium piriforme; assembly: GCA_945861585.1. Classification (GTDB taxonomy): domain Bacteria; phylum Planctomycetota; class Planctomycetia; order Pirellulales; family UBA1268; genus RGVT01. The sequence goes on along the minus strand of CAMAVC010000054.1, from coordinate 17,913 downwards.
GCTGCGATCTGCTCGGCGGTCAGCGCCGCCAGATCGTCGTCGCCATCGGCATCGGACCGCGCGGGCACGATCACCGCACCGTAGGCCACGTCGCCCGACACGCCGGCGTTGCCCGTCAGCCCCTTCGGCCGCTCTTCGCCGAGGATCGCCTGCCGGAAATTCGAGTAGTCATAGGCCTTCGCGAAGAGCAGGCAGGCCACGCCCCCCTTGAGGAGCGGGCCGTCGCCATCGATCAACTGCTTCCGGATGGCCGCGGCCGCCGCCTCGACCGTGCCGGCCGCTTCGTCGAGCCGCGACTGCGGCAGGTTGCCGATCACGATCACATCGTCGAGCCTGGCCGTGGCAGCCTGCTCATCGGCGAGCGCCCGCCGCCACAGCTTTTCGCCGGCCGCGAATCGAGCCACCTTGAGCTCGTCGTGCGACAGGCTGCGGGCCCGCCCGGCCGCGGCCAGATCGGCCAGCGTCGCATTCGGCCCGAGCATGTCGAGCCGGGCGCCTTGATCGATCCACTTCTCGATCAGCGCGATCAGGTCGGACGCGAGGGGTGGCTTCCCGATCGGCATCCGCTGCCCCTCGATGCCACTCACGCCCTTGATCTTGCGCACCAGCAGACTATCGGCGGCCCGGCCGCCGACGAACGCCGCCCCGCTCTCACCTCCACGTACGAACCGCGCGAACGTGTGCATCGAGAGCCTGGCCTCGGGGTCGTCGTCGTCGTGGCAGCCCGCGCAGTTCTTGAGCAGCACCGGGGCGATCTCGAAGGCAAACGACACGTCGCCAGGCTTCAGGGCCACCGCTGCCACCGCTGCCGTCGCTGCCGCAGGCGCCATGCTGGCGTTCGCCGCCGCGGGCACGCCTCCCGCCTGGCCCAGCGGCGCCAGGGGATCCGGGCCATCGAACACCGCACCGGCGTTGATCCACCCCACGAGCAGCGTCAGGTCTTGCGCCGCCACCTTGCCACCACCGCGCGGCATGTCGCCGGTCGCGATCACCTCGACGAGCCGGCTCGAATCACCGACACCCCGCTGCACGACGCCCGTCTTCATGAGCCCGTCGTACGACGTCATCTGGAATCCGCCCTTGCGGCCCGTCACATGGCAGCCGCCGCAGTGGGTCACCAGGAGCGGGGCCACCTGCCGAGTGAAGCTGATCCCGGCCGCTGGACGGACGGCGGGCTTGCCGGGGAGCGCAGCCGGGCGCGTGGGGTCGGGCCGCGATGCCTTGACCACCGGAATCTCGGGAATCTCGATGCTCGAAACATCCACTCCCTCGAGGTCGAGGTCGTCTTTGAGCTGCATGCAGCGTTCGACGAGCGGCCGCACGCCCGACGGCACGCGTTCGAGCGCGGCCAGGGAGGCGATATCGGCACAGGCCGTGGCGAGGAGCGACTTGGCCTTGGCCGGCCTCCCATCGTCGAGCTGCTGCCGCGCCTCGTCGAGCGTGCGACGCACGTCCGCTGGTGAAGCCGGCTCCGCACCGCGGCCACACAGGCCGGCCGCTCCGATCGCGAAGCCGAGAATCGCCGTACGGAGGGTTGGCAAGGCACGTGTCATGGGCGGGGGGGGCCGTCGTGATCCGCAGGTTGAGTGCGGTCGTCGAGCAGTGCGGCACCGCTCGCCACCGCCGTGGTGATGATCGCCACGAGCCAGCACACACCCACGACGAGTGCCGCGCGTCCGCACACACGGCCGCCGGCTCCGTCTCCCACCGCGTGCAGGAGCACGCCGAGCCCGGTCACCACCGCCAACACGATCGGCAGCAGCACCGAACAGGCGACGCCCGCCAGCAACAGGCGCCTGATGATTCCGCGCGTGCGCACCAAAGTATTCCAGACTCGAGCAGAGAACCGGGGAAACGCCCGGATTCTCGATGCCACGCCACGCCCCGTCAAGAAACGGCCCGGGCGACCAGCGCAGGCTGCCATGGTCTGGCGGCCTCGCGCCGCCCTACAATCGCTCTCATGCCCCCGGCCCGGAGAATGCCGCGTCTGTCCGTGCTGACCTGCTCGGCGCTGTGGATCCTGGTCGGGGTGACCCACGAGCCCGCCGCGCCTGCCCGCGGCGACACCGTGGAGCTGGCCGACGGCCGGGTGCTCGAAGGCCGATTCGCGATTCTCGCCGGCGTGGCGATCGATCCTGCCACGGCCGAATTTCGCGGCGAAACAGGCGGCCCGATCCTCATGTGCGACGACGAGCTCACGCGCACGATGGTCTCGAAGCGCCGCGTCGTGAAGGTCGAGCCCGGGGCGACCGGCGTGGGGCAGGAGACCGTCAAGGTGCCCCAACGCGTGCCCGAAGCCGGCCGCCGGGTCGCTGCCGTCGGAGGCCTCGTCGAGGCCACGCCATTCGACGAGTTCGGCCGGCGGATCATCGCGCTGGCCACCGCCTCCGGCAGAATCGACATCGTCCAAGGAATCACCCGCATCACCCCCCGCTGGACCCGCCTCGAAGCCATTCTCACCGATCAGCCTGTGCTTCTCGATCAGCGGGTGGCCACGTCGTCGATTCCGCGCGACGTGCTCCGGCGGGTGATCGACCAGCAGATCGACCGCACCAACCCCGACGAGCGACTGCGGATCGTGCGGCTACTGTTGCAGTCGGACCGCTACGACGAAGCCCGACAGGAGCTCGACGAGGTGCTGGCCGACTTTCCGAATCTCGCCGACCTCGCCGAGGAACATCGCCGGCTCGGTGAACTGGCTGCCACGAGGCTGCTCGACGAAATCCTGCTGCGAGGCCGCGCCGGCCAGGACCGATTCGCGATGCAACTACTGGAGCGGTTTCCCACGGTGCACGCCGGCGGGGAGGTGCTGGAGCGGGTGCGGGAGGCCCGCGACTCGTATCGCGACCGTCAGGCCCGCGCCGGCCGCGTCGTCGACACGCTGCGGAGCAAGGCCCGTGAGATCGAGGACGAGCAGGAGACGGCCGCCGTGGGGCGGATGCTCGAGGAGATCACGGCCGAACTGTCGTTCGCCACGCTCGAACGGCTGTCGACGTTCGAGCGGCTCGGCACCGATCCCGACACGCCGGCCGACAGGGCGGTCGGCCTCGGCATCAGCAGCTGGATCGTGGGAGCCGCAGCCGCCACCGATAACCTCAAGCTCGCCCTCTCGGCCGTCCGCGTCCGCGACCTGCTCCGAGAGTACCTGCGCGGCAACGGCCAGGGCGAGCGCACCCGGATTCGTGCGGCCCTCGGAAACGAGGAGGCCTTCGACGCCGCCACCGTGGCCGCGCTCGCCCGACAGATGCGGCCACCAGTCGACCCGCCTCCCGCGCAGGCTCCGGGGTATCACGTCGTTGCGATCCCCGGGCTCGACGACGAGCCGGCGTTCGAGTGTCATGTGCAGCTGCCGCCCGAATACGATCCGCTTCGCAGCTATCCGGCCGTCGTGACGCTTCACGCAGCCTGGACGACACCGCTCCAACAGATCGACTGGTGGGCGGGGCTGCCCGGGCCCGATGGCATCCGCCAGGGGCAGGCGGCGCGGCACGGCACGATCGTGATCGCCCCGGCCTGGATCCGCCCGGGCCAGACTGCCTACGAGTATTCGGCCCGCGAGCATGCGGCCGTGCTGCACGCCCTGCGCGAAGTCTCGGCGCGGTTCGCGATCGACAGCGACCGCGTCTTCCTCTCGGGCCATTCGACCGGAGGCGATGCGGCATGGGACATCGCCCTGGCGCACCCCGACCTGTGGGCGGGGCTCGTGGCCGTCGCGCCTTCGGCCGGCCGATACGTCAACCACTACTGGCGGAACGCGCGCACGCTGCCGATCTACGTCGTGGGCGGCGAGCTCGACGGCGCGAGCATCGCCCGCAACGGCATGGACCTTGATCGCTCCTTCGCCAAGGGATTCGACACGACCTACGTGGAATACCGCGGCCGGGGCCACGAGCATTTCTCCGACGAGATTCTCCGCATCTTCGCCTGGATGCAGTCGCGGCGGCGCGACTTTTTTCCGCGCTCGATCGAGGCGGTGTCGATGCGGCCCTGGGATCGGTTCTTCTGGTGGATCGAGATGGCCGGGGCCCCGAGCCGGACGGTCGTCCTGCCGAGCCAGTGGCCCCCGCCGAAGGACATCCGGCCGTTCACGATCGAGGGCAAGGCGACGGCGGGCAACACGGTGGCGGTGCGCTGCGGGGCCGAGCGGGTGAAGATCTGGCTCTCACCCGAGTTCGTCGATTTCACCGCTCCCCTCACGGTCACGCTCGACGGCCGCAAACTCGCCGCCGACGTGCCCGTGGCCGACCTCGACGTGCTTCTCGAAGATCTCCGCCGCCGTGGCGACCGCCAGCACCCCTTTTGGGCGGTGGCCGAGTGGCCACGGCCCTGAGGACCTGGCCGACTCGATGTATGCCCGCTCCCGGAGGCTCCGCACGACGTGATACCCGTTCCCCTCATCCTGTGTGCCGGCTGCTGGCGCCCCTCGACACAGGTCGATTCCTTTCGCGCGTTTGACCCGTCGACCGGCCAGCCGCACGACACGGCCTGGGCCGTGAGCGGGTGGGCAGACGTCGATGCCGCGCTTGACGCCGCCGTGGGAGCAGCCCGCGAACTCGCCGCACTGCCCGACGAACGGCGGGCTGATTTTCTCGAGCGCTACGCGGCGCGGCTCGAGATGAAGGCCGATGAACTCGTCGCGGTCGCCCATTCCGAGACTGGGCTGGCCGTGAAGCCACGGCTCGCGGACGTGGAATTCCCACGCATGCTCGACCAGATTCGTCAGGCGGCAGCCGCCGTCCGCGAGGGCACGTGGCGCATGGCGATGATCGACACAGAGCGCAACATCCGCTCGGCCGCATTCGGCCTCGGGCCGGTCGTCGTGTTTCCCCCGGGAAACTTTCCGTTTGCCTACGGCGCGGTGACGGGCGGCGACTTCGCCGCGGCGATCGCCGCCGGCAATCCGGTGATCGCGAAGGCGCATCCCGGCTGCCCGACGGTGTCGCTGATCGCGGCCCGCGAAGCGGTCGACGCGCTGCGCGAGGCCGGGCTGCCGCCCGCGACGGTGCAACTGCTCCACGGCATCGCCCCTGCCGACGGCGAGCGGCTCGTCGCCGACGCGCGTGTGGGGGCCACAGGGTTCACCGGCGGTCACGAGGCTGGCAAAAGACTCTTCGCGGCGGCCTCGGCTGCGGGTCGCGTGATCTGGGTCGAAATGGGAAGCCTCAACCCCGTCGTGCTCCTGCCTGGAGCCCTCGCCGAGCGCGCGGCGGCCATCGCCGACGAACTCACCGCGAGCGTCACCGGCTCGGCAGGGCAGTTCTGCACGAAGCCGGGGCTCGTGTTCCTCGTCGACGATGACGCTGGCAAGGCGTTCGTCGCCGGCCTCGCCGCGAAGTTCCAGGGCGTCGGCCAGCAGGTGCTCCTCGGCCCGCTGGGGTTCGAAAGGCTCTCGGGCGGGATCGCGCGGCTGCGAGCCGCCGGGGCCCGGATGATCGCCGGCGGCGCCTCGCCCGCGGAAGGCTGCCGCCATCCGGCGACGCTCCTGGAGGTTTCGGCGGCCGAGCTGCTCGCGAACCCCGATCAACTTCTCGTCGAGGCCTTCGGCAATGCCACGCTGCTCGTGCGGGCCGCCTCGCTCGACGAACTCGCACGGGCGCTTGCGCTCGTGCCCGGCGCGCTCGGCGCGAGCCTCTACCTGGCGAAGGACGGCCGCGACGACCGGTTGGCCGCCACGATCCAGCCGCTGCTCGAAGCCCGCACCGGCAGGCTCATCGAAAACCGGATGCCGACGGGCCTCGCCGTCACGCCCCCGATGCAGCACGGCGGCCCGTGGCCTTCGGCGGCCCCGCCGTTTTTCTCGGCCGTGGGCATGCCGTGGTCGATCCTGCGATTCGCGCGGCGGCTGTGCTTCGACGGCGTTTCAGCAACGCGACTGCCCGAGTGCCTGCGCGACGCGCCGCCGCCGGGTCACCCGTGGCGATACATCAACCACGAGTGGATCCGCGGCTGACGTCGCCTTGACGGCTCCGATGCGAATCTGCTCAGAAAGAAACAACTGTTCGCCCCGCTCGAGCCCTTCCCCCGGAGCACCTCATGCATCTCGGATTCGTCTCCGCCATTCTCCCGGAACTCCCGCTCGACGACGTGCTCGCCTTCGCCGCTGCCGAGGGGTTTTCCTGCATCGAGGCGATGTGCTGGCCGATCGGAGCGCCGGATCGTAAATACGCCGGTGTCACGCACGTCGATGTCACGGACTTCACGCCGGCGAGGGCCGACGACATCCGCGCAGCGTGCGTTCGCCACGGTGTCGCCCTCAGCGGACTCGGCTACTACCCCAACGCCCTCGATCCGGATCCGGCGGTGGCCGCCGCCGCAGTCTCCCACCTTGGCCGCGTGATCGAGGCCGCGCCACTCCTCGGCCTCCGCGAGGTCAACACGTTTGTCGGCCGCGACTGGCACACGATGGTCGACGACAACTGGCCGCGTTTTCTTGCCACCTGGCGGCCGCTCGTGAAGCTTGCCGAAGATCACGGCGTCAGGATTGGGGTCGAAAACTGCCCGATGCTGTTCACGCGGGACGAATGGCCGGGCGGCAAAAACCTCATGACCACGCCGGCGATCTGGCGTCGGGCATTCGCCGACATCGACTCCCCAGCCTTCGGGCTGAACTACGATCCGTCGCACTTTGTGCTGCAGGGCATCGACCCTCTTTCACCGCTCAGAGAGTTTCGCGGCAAACTGTTTCATGTCCACGCCAAGGATGTTCGTCTCGACCCTGACGGCATCGCGGAGGTCGGCCGGTTTGATGTCCCCAGCCGCTGGCATCAGCCGCGGATTCCTGGATTCGGCGAAATCGACTGGGGTCGATTCATGAGCGAATTGATGCGGGTGGGCTACGACGGAGCGGTTTGCATCGAGGTGGAGGACGACACCTTCGGCAAGACGCTCGACGGACGAAAGCGGGCACTGCGGGTGGCCCGCGACGTCCTGCGGCCGTTCTTCCCGCCGGGCTGAGGGGCCGCGACTCCGGCCTGCTCCCCGCGGAGGTCGCGTCTTTCCGAGGCCGCAAGCGCGATACCTACCGACCCACGGGCGTGGCCGGCCGGCGGGCGACTTCGGGCTCCGTCTGGCTGCGGGGCAGGGCGACGCCGGCGAGATACCAGCCCTCCGGCACCGATTCCATCCCCAGGCCCACCGTCCCGAAATACTTGCGGATCAGCTCGAAGTCGGGCAGCGTGCTGCCGTCGATTTTCTGCGCCCGCACGCTGCCTTCCTTGCCGTCGCCGAGCGCGGCGTTGAGCAACTGCCCCATCACGCTCTTCGACTTCGGCATCTCGCCCTTGCGCAGCATTTCGTAGGCCGGCCGCACCGACTCATCGGCCCGGCCGAACGACCGGAGCGCCGAGGTGGCGGGAAACAGCTTCTTCATCTCGCCGGTGACGACCAGATAGTCGGCGGCCGCCGCCAGGCCGCCTTCGCCCGCCGAGGTGGCGAGCACCCGCTCCAGAAAGTCGCGATGCGAGGCGATCAGGAGATGGCCGTGCGCCACCGTGACGGCCGAGTGCGGAAGCAGCTTTTCTTCCTTCTCGCGGAGCCGTTTGCGGTGGTGGTGCGGATCGCTCTCGTCGTCGGCGTGGGCGATCGCGCCGCCGGGCGTTTCGATCTCGAGCATCGGAATCGCGGCCGAGCGGTCGATCATCTCCCAGATCACGTGGCCGTTCGACTCGACCTTCTGCATGTCGGGATCGGTGGACATGCTCTTGGCGACGGTCGCGGCGACCTTGTCGGCGTCCTTGGCTTCGATCGCGATCACGAGCCGCTCGCTATCGATGGTGATCGGAGTCGCGTAATCGCCGAGCACGACGACCCGCGTGCCCAGGCAGGCCACGAGATCCTGCTCGACGTCGATCTGCGGGCCGTCCGGATCCTCCTTGAGCGAGGCGATCACGTCGTCGAACACACCCTTCTCGCCGACGATGTCGTCGACGAGGGGCTCGGCCGAGGCGAAGGCATTCGCGAGATCCCACTGGGCCGTCACCCAGCTCGACACGTCGCGCGGCACCCACTGCGGCGGGTCGATGCGATCGGCATTCGGAAACCGCAGCATGCGGGCCGCCAGGTCGAAGCGGTCGACGGCGAAGGGCTGCCGGCCGGCGACCGGCGGGGCGTAGACGAGCGTGTGGTGCTGGGCCTCGCGCGTGCCGTTGTCGAAAAACACGACGCCGCCGGCGCCTTTCACGGCATCGAAGCCCTGGCGACCCAGGATCGCCACATAGTCAGGCCCCTTGCGCTTCTCACGAGGCGGATTGGCGGCCTGATACACCTTGGCATACCCGAGCGGATCGACAAACCAGCGGAGCGGCGCGGCCGACGACGGCACTTCCTTGCCGCAGCGGGCCACGACGGCCTGGTAGGCGGCAACGGACGCCAGCGAGTCCTTGCGGCCCTGCTTGAGCGTGGCGACGACCTGGCTGACGACGGCCGGTGAATCGCCCACGACGAGCGCACCCGCGGACGAGAAGATGGCAACCTGCCGCTGCTTGGCAACGCCATTTTGCTCCGGCGGAAGCTGGAACACCGACACGCCGGCCGCGCCTGCGGTCTTCGTCGCCTTCTGTTCGATGAGCCGCTTCTCGACCTGATCGAGCAGCGCCTTCGTCTCGGCTTCGTGACCGGTCGTGTCGACGAGCAGGATCGACGCGAGCACTCCCGGCTGTGGCTCGAGCGCGGCCATTGCAATCTCGCCTCCAGGAACCTTCTCGAGATCTTCGAGCGTCAGCCCGAGCTTGCCGAGCCGCTGCTTGCCTGCCGAACGCAACTGCGCGCGAAAGCTGTCCATGAACGGCTTCATCGTCGGATCCTTGAGCAGCTGGCCGTATTGCGTGCGGTCGAAACTCTCCTGGAAGACCTGTGGATCGACGACGCTGATCCAGCCGCGGGTCGTGGCGGGAAAGATCGTCTCGCTCGGCGCAAACGCACCGGCTGTTGCGGCCGTGGGCAGCAGCACCACGAGAGCCAGCGCCGCCGCCAAAGTGAATCCTTTCACGATCGACATCTCCTTCGTCATGCGGGACCCGGGCGAGTTCCTCTCCATATCGTGCCGAGAACGCCGCCTTCTCGACTCAACCCGAACAGTCACCCAGATTTTTTGGCCAAGCTGGGCAACGCAGGAATTGTGGCAGGATTCGCCGGTTTCCTCAACGCCAGTCGGCCGGGTCACCGCCCCTGGCCGAGGCAAGACAGGAGGACTGGAGCGAGGCCCGGCGCGAGGAGCGGCGTTACGGCCACGGCGACACACATGACCACCACGACGGCCAACTGCGTGTCGGGCGTTGCCCCCACGAGCCGTCCGAGGGCCACGGCACCGAGCAGGAAGACCGCTGCCGCGGCGACCGCGACCACCACGATCCACGCGGCCCCGGACCGGGCCGCGTCGCCGCCGGCGAGCGCGGCGGCCACGAGGGGCGGCCAGCCGACGAGCGCTGCCGTCGTGACCACCGCCTGCAGACCATCCCGAGTTCGGCCCGGGGGCAGCCGCAGACGCCCCCGCGAACAGCGCGGGGCCGCCCGCTCCAGCCGACGCCACACGGCTGCATGCGAGACCCCGTCGCCCAGCGTGGCGGACGGCACGGCCAAAGCCGCAAACCACGCCAGCGACGCGACGAGATCGCAGCTCGCATGCTCGGCCGCAAGAAAGAGCCACCCCACCATGCCGGCCATGGCGCCCATCATGGCTGCCGCCGTGAGCAGGTGACGGGCGGAGGAACGCACCGCTGCCACCGTCTCGAGTTCCCGAAAACCACGCAGCGCCCAGACTGCGGCCGCCACTCCCCCGAGCACCGCGGTCGTGACGACGGCCCCCGGCATCCGCTCGGGCCACACGGCGTCGGCCCACCATCCAGCCGCGCCGGCACAACAGGCCACGACGAACGTCATGCTCGCCGCATCCGCCGCCAGCAACCCGCGCCGGCAGAGCAGCGCACACAGCGCTCCGCCCGCCACGCTTCCGACGGCGCCGTGCGCAGTCGCGGCCCCACCGCCGAAACACGCGGCAGCCACCAGCCAGCCACCCAGCGGCCACGCCGCACGCTCCGCACACCACAGCGTGTCGCAGATGGCCCCGCTCGGCTGCGGCGTCACGTCGCCCAGCGCCGCCACGGCCAGCACCGCACCGACCACGGCGGCCCACACCGCGGGCGTGGGATCGGCGCCGGGCGATGCGGCCGAAAGCATGCCCATCGCTGCCGCCCCCGCCAGGGTCAGCCACGCGGCTGGGCGCCGCGCGTCGATGCGCACCAGCAGCAGGAGCCGGCGTGGCATCACATCCTCGGCCGCACCCGGCCCTGCACCCGCAACGGCACGCCGAGAATTCGCAGAAAGCCCTCGGCGTCGGTCTGATCGTAGGAGGAGCCGCCACCTTCCATCGAGGCGATCGCCGCATCGTAGAGGCTCTGGGAGCTCTCACGGCTCTTCACGAGCATGTTGCCCTTGTAGAGGTCGAGCGTCACGCTGCCCGACACGGGCTTCTGCGCCTCGCGAATGAACGCGAGCAGCGCATCCATCTTCGCGCAATACCAGAAGCCGTAATACACCATCTCGGCGACCTCGGGGGAGAGCCGGTCGCGGAGGTGGACGAGATCGCGGTCGAGCGTCATTTGCTCGACGAGCCGATGGGCCTCGTAGAGCAGCGTCATTCCGGGCGCCTCGTAGACGCCGCGGCTCTTCATGCCCACCAGCCGATTTTCCACGATGTCGGTCCGGCCAACACCGTTCCGGCCGCCGATCGCGTTGAGCGCAAGCACGATCTCGTGGGGCTTGAGCGCCTTGCCATTCACGCGGACCGGCACGCCGGCCTCGAAGTCGATCGTGACAGTCTCGGGCACGTCGGGCGCGGCCTGCGGCGACACCGTCATGCCGAAATCGACGAGCGAGAATCCGTCGGTGGTGAGTTCCTCGAGCAGCCCCGCCTCGTAGCTCGTGTGCAGGCAGTTTTCGTCGGAGCTGTAGGGTTTGCCCTTCGAGGCCTTCACGGGGATGTTTTTCTGCTCGCAGAACTCGATCAGCTCCTTGCGGCCGGGAAAGCGGTCTCGAAAGGCGGCGATCCGCCACGGGGCGAGCACGGTGATCGCGGGGTCGAGCGCCTCGGCGGCGAGTTGAAACCGGCACTGGTCATTCCCCTTGCCGGTGGCGCCGTGGGCGTACACCGTCGCTCCTTCACGATGCGCGATCTCGACACACACCTTGCTGATCAGCGGCCGCGCGATCGACGTGCCGAGCAAATATGTGCCCTCGTAGCGGGCCTGCCACTGCAGCGTCGGGAAGGCAAAGTCGCGACAGAGCTCCTCGCGCACATCCACGATCAACGCCTTCACGGCCCCGCAGTCACGGGCCTTCTTCAACGTCGCCTCACGATCCTCGCACGGCTGCCCGAGATCGACGTACACCGCGACCACGTCGTAGCCCTGCTCGATGAGCCAGCCGAGGATCACCGACGTATCAAGCCCGCCCGAATACGCGAGCACACATTTCTGCTTTGCCATGCCTTTTTCTTTCTACCTTGTCTTTCCCTTCAAGTATGCACCTGCCGCCTACCGCCACGGGAGGCTCCGGAATCGGCGAACGCTCGAGGAGCCTTGGGCCGCCGCGGCCCACGCGACGAGACTTTTGCCGTTCCGGAGCCGGACCACTGCGCTTGTCGTGCCGTTCCGTCGCCGGGCCACTCACAGCGGCGCTCACACCTCGTGAACCAACGCCATATTGTGCCCGCCGGTCCCGAACCCGGAACCCGCCACCAGTAAAATGCGGTCGCCACGCTGGAGCCGCCCTTCGCGGAGGCCCCAGGCGGTCACGTGCTCGAGCAGGGCGTTCGTGTCGGGCGTGGCGGCGTACGCCAGCGGCGTGACGCCCCAGTAGAGGCTCATCTGCCGCAGCGCCGCCGGGTCGTCAGAGAGGCCGACGGTCGGCACGGCGCCGCGCCGCTTCGACCGCGCGATCGCCGTCAGACCGCTGCGGCTGGCCACGACGAACAGCTTCGCGTCGAGCTCGCCCGCGATGCGGCTCGCGCCGTCGACCACGGCCTGCGTGATCGGATGCAGGCCCTCGACAAGAAACTCCGGCGACGGCAAAAACTCCTGCACCGGCACGCCTGCCGAGCCTCGCGCCGCCTGGAACCGGCCCTCCAGGTAGTGCCAGCGGTCGGCCAAATACTGCCGCTCCGTCTCGCGGGCGATCCGCCGCATCATCTTCACCACCTCGACGGGATGCTCGCCGATCGCCGTCTCGCCGGAGAGCATGCAGGTGTCGGCGCCGTCGAGGATCGCGTTGGCCACGTCAGTGGCCTCCGCCCGCGTGGGCCGGCGGGCGTGCTGCATGCTGTCGAGCATCTGCGTGGCCACGATGACGGGCTTCTGATACCGCTGGCAGGTGCGGATGATGAGCTTCTGCACCATCGGCACGCCGGCCACGTCGATCTCCACACCGAGGTCGCCGCGGGCCACCATCACCGCATCGGCCGCCTCGACGATCGAGTCGAGGTTGTCGATCGCTTCCCGCTTTTCGATCTTGGCGACGACACGGGCCGCGCTGCCCCGCGTGCGCAACAGCTCCTTGAGGAGCTTGACTTCGACGGCGCTCCGCACGAACGACAGGCTCACGAAGTCGATCCCGTTGGCGGCGGCCCACTCGGCGTGCTGCCAGTCGGCACTGCTCATCGCCGCCACTGAAAGCTTCACTCCCGGAAGATTCACCCCCTGCCGGCTCCGCACGAGGCCTCCCTGCACCACGCGGCAGCGGACATGTGCGGCGGTCTTCTCCTCGACGACGACGCTGATCGTGCCGTCGGTGAGCATCACGGAGTCGCCCACGGCGAGCTCGTCGACGAGGGGTGCATAGGTGGTCGTGAACTCGTCCGCGGCCTGGCTCTCGGAGCCGCGCACGAACTTGATGTGCGATCCCTCGACGCACTCCACCGCACCACCCGGCAACTCCCCCAACCGGATCTTCGGTCCGGCGAGGTCGGCGAGCACGCCGATCGGCCGCTGCGTCGCTTCCGACACGCGCCTGATCCGGTCGAGCGACTCCTGGTGCTCGGGAATCGACCCGTGCGCCATGTTGAGCCGAAAGACGTCGACACCAGCCTCGACGAGCCCGTGGATCGCCTCTGCGGCCCGCGACGCCGGCCCGAGCGTGGCGACCACTTTCGTGCGAACGATCTCGGGCGACCGGTCAGCGGCCATGGCGGGCTCCTCGGCGGGGGAGGGAAGAAGGGGAGGGGGGAGCGCAAGGTCGGGACGAATCTCGGGCGGGTGCGGATCGTACCACGTGGTCCGGCGGGGCCGTGAGGGGTCGATGTACACTGCGGACTGCAAATCTCGACGCTCGGACCAACCTTCAAGATGACGTGGCATGACCGGCGGGTGATCGTGGCGGGCGGCACGGCCGGATTCGGGCTCGTGCTGGCCAGGCACCTGGCCGCGGCTGGGGCACGGGTGCTCGTCGTCGGCCGCTCGTCAGCGGGCGTCCGGGCGGCGCTCGAGGCCTGTGAGCGGAGCGGTGTGCCGGCCGATCGGCTCCACGGCCTCGCCGCCGATCTCGCGGCCGCCGGGGAGGGCAACCGCGTGGCCGCCGAGGCCGTGCGCATCCTCGGCGGGATCGACGATCTCTTCTTCTGCGTGGGCCGTTCCGGGCGGGCCGCCATCCTCAAGGCCCCGCGTGAGACGCTGCAGACCTATCTCGATGCCAACCTGCTCGCAGCGGTCGAGATCACGCAGGCCGTGGCCGACGACGTCGCGGCGGCCCGCGGCCACCTCGCATACATCGGGAGCCTGGCAGGCAAGATCGTGATGCCGTTCATGGGGCCCTACAGCGTGGCCAAGTCGGCGCTCGCGGCATACGTCGACGCCGTCAGGGTCGAGCTCGCGCCGCGCGGTGCCCACGTGCTGCTCGTGTCGCCCGGGCCCATCCGCCGCGCGGCCGACGACCCGGCCGCCGATCGGGCCGCGGAACGGTATGCCGCCGAGGCCGCCGCCGCAGGCCTGCCCCCCGAGGCGGCCGTGCCCGGCGGCACGACGAGCCTCACGCAGCTCGACCCCGACAGACTCGCGCGTGATATCCTTGCCGCCTGCAAGCGCCGCACGAGCGAACTGGTCGTGCCCGCGAAGGTGCGGTTGCTTGCCGGGCTGATCGAATGGTTCCCCGACCTCGGCCGCCGGCTCCTCGAGATGGCGGTGAAGCGCTCATGACACGCAAAGGCTTGATCCTCGCAGGTGGGAGCGGCTCGCGTTTGCATCCGGTCACGCTGGCGGTCTCCAAACAGCTGCTGCCGGTGTACGACAAGCCGATGATCTACTACCCGCTCAGCGTGCTGATGCTGGCCGGCGTGCGCGACGTGCTGATCATCTCCACCCCCCAGGACACGCCGCGGTTTCGCGACCTTCTCGGCACCGGCGCCGACTGGGGACTGCGGCTCGACTATGCCGTGCAGCCCAAGCCCGAAGGCCTCGCCCAGGCCTTTCTGATCGGGGCCGACTATCTCGAACGCTCGCCGTCGGTGCTCGTGCTGGGCGACAACATCTTTTACGGCCATGACCTCTCCACGCGGCTTGCCGCGGCGATGCAGCAGACGTCGGGAGCGACGGTGTTCGCATACCCCGTCGCCGACCCGGAGCGCTACGGCGTGGTGGAGTTCGGCGCGGATGGCGCGGCCGTCGGCATCGAGGAGAAGCCGACGTCGCCCCGCAGCCGCTACGCCGTCACCGGGCTCTACTTCTACGACGAGCACGTGGTGGACGTCGCGCGGGGCATCAAGCCCTCGGCCCGGGGCGAACTCGAGATCAGCGATGTGAACCGGGCGTACCTCGACCGCGGAGCGTTGCACGTGCAAATGCTCGGCCGGGGCGACGCCTGGCTCGACACGGGCACGCACGACAGCCTCCTCGAAGCCGCGCAGTTCATCCACTCGCTCGAGAAGCGGCAGGGCCTCAAGATCTGCTGCCCCGAGGAGATCGCGTGGCGCAACGGCTGGATCACCGACGGCCAGCTCACCGCCCTCGCAGGGAGGTATCGTGCGACCCGCTACGGCGCGTACTTGCTCGAGCTCGCGCAGGGTGGAGGCCCAAGGCCGTCATGAAGCTCCACGCCGTCGTGATCGGCTGGGAGGGCACGGAGGAGCGGGCGCGGCTCATCGCCGCGCACGTGCGGGAGCACATCGACCGCGTCAGCCTCACATATTCCACGAGCGGCCCCGACCTCGTCATCCCGGGCGTTGCAGCGGCCCGCGTGCCGCCGGAGTGGTATTTCGGACGGAAATTCGCCCACGCCATCGGCGCCTGGGGCGACGAGGCGATGCTCCTCATCCAGGCCGATGCGGAGGCCACGAGTTGGCGAGAGGTCGTCGCTGGCTGCGTCCGGGCTCTGTCCACGCCGCCCATCAAGATGTGGTCGCCGGAAATCGACGTCACGCCCTGGCCGACCGACGTCGTGCAGCTTCCGTTTTCGTCGCCGTCGCACTACCGCGTCGTCGCGCACACCGACGGCATCGTGGTGGGGCTCGGGGCGGACGTCGTGCAGCGACTGAAGCAGCTCGACTACCGCCACAACAATCTCGGATGGGGAATCGACTGGGTGGCGTTGTGTTACACCTACGCGCACAACGGCGTCGCCGTGAGGGATCAGTCAGTGAACGTGCGGCATGCCCCGGGGTGTGGGTATCAGCAGGAAGAAGCTGCCCGGATGATGCGGGGGTTTCTCACGCAGATGACCCTCACCGAACAGGTGCAGTACGAATTTCTGCACCGTGCCATCCAGAGCCGCAGAAACCGCCTCCGCACGCAGAACGCACCGGGCCAGCCGCTGGTCGGCGGCCCGAGACAAACAGCCCCCGGACCGGTACCCTGATCTTCCTGCTTCGACCCCACTCCCCGACCTGCAAGGACCACCCATGGCAGAGGCATTCCCCGGCATCGGCACGATCCGCTACGAGGGCCCGCAGACGAAGAACATGCTCGCCTTCCGGCACTACGACCCCGACGCGCTCGTCGAGGGCAAGCCGATGCGCGACCATCTGCGGTTCGCCGTGTCGTATTGGCACACCATGCGCGGCACCGGCGGCGATCCGTTCGGCCCCGGCACGATGGTGCGGCCGTGGGAGACCGAGAGCGATCCGCTCAAGGCGGCACTCAAGCGGGTGGACGTGGCCTTCGAGTTCCTCGAGAAACTCGGCTGCGACTTCTACTGCTTCCATGATCGCGACGTGGCGCCCGAGGGCGCCACGCTCGCCGAGAGCAACAAACACTTCGGCGCCGTGGCCGACGCGCTCGAAAAGGCCCAGCAGCGGACCGGCAAGAAGCTGCTCTGGGGCACGGCGAATCTGTTCTCGCATCCGCGGTACGTGCACGGCGCCGCCACGAGCCCGAATGCCGAGGTGTTCGCCTACGCGGCGGCCCAGGTGAAGAAGGCCATGGAGGTGACCCACCGGCTCGGCGGTGCAGGCTACGTGTTCTGGGGCGGCCGCGAAGGCTACCAGTGCCTGTGGAACACCGACATGAAGCGGGAGATCGACCATCTCGCGAAGTTCATGCACATGGCCGTGGACTATGCGAAGGAGATCGGGTTTACCGGCCAGTTCTACTTCGAGCCCAAGCCCCGCGAGCCGATGAAGCATCAATACGACTTCGACTCGGCCACGTGCATCAATTTCCTCCGGACCTACGGCCTGGAAAAGCACGTGAAGATGAATATCGAGACCAACCACGCCACGCTTGCCGGCCACGAGATGCAGCACGAACTCGAATACGCCGGCATGCAGGGCTTCCTCGGGTCGATCGACGCCAACACCGGCGACACCCTCGTGGGCTGGGACACTGACCAGTTCCCCACAAATATTTACCTCACGACGCAGATCATGCACTCGATCCTCAAGTATGGCGGGCTGGCCCCCGGCGGCGTGAACTTCGACGCCAAGGTCCGCCGCGAGAGCTTCGAACCGGTCGACCTCTTCCACGCCCACATCGGCGGCATGGACGCCTTCGCCCGCGGCCTGAAGATCGCCGCGGCGATGCGGGCCGACGGCGGGATCCAGAAGCTGGTGGAGGAGCGGTATGCGTCGTGGTCGAGCCCGCTCGGCAAGCGGATCGAGGCCGGCGGTGAGACGCTCGCGTCGCTCGAGCAGGAGATGCTCGCCAAGGGGGAGGCCCAGGCCAACATCAGCGGCCGCCAAGAGCTGTTCGAAAACGTGATCAACACCTACCTCTGAGCGGGCACCGACCGATGCGGGCCGGAGTCGCAGGCATCGTCGTCGGGATGGCGCTCGCCGCAGCCGGAGCGGAGCCCGCCGGACCGGTGGCGGATCCGATTCGGCTGGCGGCCGCCTGGCCGGTCGAGCGGATCACGCTGGTCGACGGACGATCGCTCGCAGGACTCGTCGCCGACGAATCTCGGGAAGCCGACGACGTCGGCTTCATCGAGGTGGTGCGGCGGCCGGGCCGGCCGATGTACCTCGTGGCGCGGCGGCTGCCGGCCCGCACGATCGCCTCGATCGAGCGGCTGCCGGACGCCGAGCATGCAACCCTCGCAGCCCGTGTCGAGACCTTCCGCGCGAGTGATCGCGCGCAGCGCGAGGCGGCTCCCGCGCTGCCGCTGGTGAGGCGGGGCGAGGGCGGCCCGTGGTGCTACGAGGGGCCGTGGTTCACGGTCGAGAGCTCGGCAGAGACATCACTCACCCGGCAGGCCATCGTGCGGCTGGAGAGCCTGCTCGACGCCTGCGACGGCCTCGTGCCCACGACCAGCCCGGCGCCTCCTGTCCGGCGGCTCGATGTGCGGCTGTGTGGCTCACAGACCGACTATGCACGGATGCAGGCGAGCGTGGGCATCAAGGCGGCCAATCCGGCGTTCTACCTGCCGCAGCGCGGCCTGCTCGTGGCCGGCAGCGATGTCACGGCCGTGCTCGACGAGGCGCGGCTCGCGGCCGACGGGCTC
>CAMAVC010000053.1 GCA_945861585.1 Planctomicrobium piriforme | reverse complement strand
CCCCCTCGCTTTTTTCGGGCCTCGGCTCACGCGCGGCCGGTTTTTTGGCCGAAAAATTGACGTCCGGCGAACCCTGGGGTAGTTCTAAGCGTAGAGACTGCCTGAGCCCGACTTCCCGTCCCTCCCGAGTGCCCGTGATGCGTCGCCGCCGAGCCACAGCCCGCCGTTCGTCGCACACGCTCCTCCGTTGGGAGACGCTCGGCCACTCGGTGACTGGCCTCGAGGCCCTCGCGGCCCGGCAGGTGCTCGCGGCGGATCTGGCCGTGGAGATCGCGGCGCCGGCCTTCTATTCGCCCGCGACGCAGGGGGCCTACACCGTCGTCGTCCGCAATCTCGGCACGACCGACGTCACCGGCGGCTCGCTCACGACGGCGCTCGCCAGCCAGTTTCGCGATCCCGTCTGGACCGCTTCGTATTCGACCGGCTCTTCCGGGCCCGTGAGCGGGGCCGGGCAGATCGCGACCGGGAACGCGCTTTCGATCCCCCAGGGCGGGTCGGCCACGTTTTCGATCATCGGCACGTTTACGGCCGACGCAGTGGGCGTCGCCTCGTCGACGGCGACCGTCGCGGCAGCCGGCGACGCAACGACCGCCAACGACAGCGTCACCCGCACGCAGGTGTTCGTGCCCACGTCGATCCTCGTGACCGATGCCGCCGGCTGGACGAGCTCGTCGATCGTGCGGGTCGTCGATCCTGCCACGGGTTCGGTGCGGACGCAGTTTGACGCATTTCCAGGCGGCTACCGCGGCGGTGTGCAGGCGGTGCTCGGCGACCTCGACGGTAACGGGCTCTCAGAGATCATCGTCGCTCCCGGCAAGGGCGTTGTCGGCGTTGTGAAGGTGTTCACGCTCGGCGGTGTGGAACTGCCCGACTACCAGATCACCCCCTTCGGCTCGCAGTGGACCGGCGGCGTGAACCTCGCCGTGGGCGACATCGATGGCGACCGCCTGGCCGACATCGTCGTGTCGCGGGCCACGGGCGACGGAGAAGTGCGGGTGTTCCGCAGCGCGGCGGCGGCCACGCCAGGGCAGTTCGCGACGATCAGGCCATTCTCGGCGAATTTCGTCGGCGGCTCGACCGTCGCTGTGGGCGATTTCGGCACGTTCGCTGGCGGCACGCTCGTGGACGGAGCGAAGGCCGACGGCCTGCTCGAAATTGTGGTCGGCAGTGGTGCGACGGTGGCGCCGCTCGTGCGGGTCTACGACCCGTCGGTAGCGACCCCGACCGTGGTGGACACGATCAGGCCCTTCGAATCGGCCTTCCTCGGCGGCGTGACGGTGTCGACGGCGCGGGTCAACGCCGACTCGATCGCCGACGTTGTCGTGGCGGCTGGCCGCCGCGGGGGATCGCGGATCGAGATCCACGACGGCCGCATCGATACGAACTCGCGACTCCAGGCCGTGTCGGCATTCGCAGCGCTCGGCTCGCGGAATGCCGCTGTCTTGGCCACGGCCGTCGATACCGATGGCGATGGTCGGGCCGATGCGCTCTACGCAGGCCAGGGCACGGGCGGCACGGCGAGTGTGAGTCGTTCGCAGATTCAGTCCCAGGTGTTCTCGATTCTCGGCGGCCAGCCGCGGGGTGGCCTGGTGACGTCGATGCCGGCTCCGCAAAACACCGATGTGGTCACGACTGCCTCCGGCCTGCAATACCGCGATCTCGTGGTCGGCACGGGTGCCCGGCCGTCGTCTCCGTCGGCTCGCGTGACGGTGAACTACGTCGGCCGGCTGCTCAACGGCACCCAGTTCGACGGCCGTGACAATCAGCAGTTCACTCTCAACGGCGTGATTGCGGGCTGGACCGAGGGCCTCGGGAGCATGCAGGTGGGTGGCCGCCGGCAACTGATCATCCCGGCGAATCTTGGCTACGGCAGCAGCGGCACGGGCAACATCCCGCCGAACTCGACGCTCGTCTTCGACGTCGAACTGCTCGCCACGACCTGAGCCTGCCCTGAGTCTGGGCCCTCGGTGCTGCTACCAGCGGGCTTCGAGCCCGAGGTTCGCACCGTGAAGGAACGCCGTGGAGTTCGCGCTGATTGCGGTGCTCCCGGCGGGCAGGGCCGCAAAGGTGAACTGATCCGGCGCGAGGGCCACGCCCGAAATCCAAAGCAGGTTGTAGCCGGCCCGCAGGCCCCACGTGTCGCTGAGCTTGTAGATCACGCTCGCGGTCATGTCGCCGATGAATCCGACACCACCGTCGCGCGATGCGCCGCCGGAGCGAATCAGCCCGCCGTCGACCGCGTCGACGATCGGGGCTTGCGACTGCGACCGCTCGGCGCCGGCGAGGGCCGTCTTGGCCCAGCCTTCGACGGCCCACCGCTCCCATTCCATTCGGCCACGGGCACCCACCTGCACGCCGAAGAGATTCGAACTCGACTGTACGCCATACGTTGTGGGTACCGGCGGTGCGGCGGGCACATACGAGACCGTGGCAGATTCGTCGAGGCCCACCCAGCGGAAGCCGGCGAGCCAATCGACGCGGCCCAAAACGTAGCCTTCGCAGCGTTGCCAGGGTCGGCCTGAGCGCTGGTCGTAGCCCGTGTCCGCGTCGCGCAGAAACACATTCGCCTCAGCGGAGTTGAGCGTAGAGGCGTACGTGGCTCGGGCGAACGAGGCGTCGTTGAGGCCCGTGTTGGGCTGGAGGGCGAGCGGGTCGGGGGCGCGGAGTGTGCCTGAACGGGTCGCCTCGGCATCGGCGAACATCCCCCACACGCCGAGGTAGCCCACCTCCCAGCCGCGGCCACAGTCGTCGACATCGCCCACGAACAGCCGGATCCCGGGCTGCACCGGAAAGTGCATGTCGCGCACGGACACGACGGCCGGCGCGTCGGCCGCGGCCCCGTCGAACACGAGCGGCTGATCGGCGGCGCGGTTCCATCGCTGGAAAAACACCGTGTCGAAGACGGCGTAGGTGCCCGAGTCGTCGGCCTGGGCAAGGGCCGGCAGAACCGCGCACAGGAGGCTCAAGACACCAGCGCAGGTGCCGTTTCGCCGCACAAAGAACCTCGATTGCTGTACGGGCATGGCGTATCGCCGGACCCCCAATGGATTGATCGCTTCGACCGGTAGATTCGGCACGACCCATCCGCCGACATGAGAATCCCTGATAGCGGTGCGAATGCTGGGCAGTCCGGGAAAGATAAGGGGGCCCGGGAGTCTCCGCTGGCAGGATTGCCGCTGCCTCGGCCGGTCAAAGCTGATATTTCCGCGAGACAATTCTGCGAGGTTCGTCATGCTCATTTCCCATCGCCGCGGATTCGCGTTCATCCACGTGCCCAAGACGGGTGGCTGCAGCGTCAAGGTGGCGCTTGCGCCATTCGCCGACGATCCGCTCGTGTATGGGCCCAACTGCTGGCTCGACCGGTGTGGCATTCACGTCAACTACTTCGCCCCGTGGTGGCACAAGCGTTTTCGCACCCATACCCCCGCTGCGATCCTGTATCGTGAGCTTCCCCCCGATGCGTTCACGGAGCTCTTCACGTTTGCCTTCGTCCGCAATCCGTGGGACCTGCTCGTATCGTCGTACCACTTTCTCCGACGCGATCGCTCGCACCGCCGCGGCCGGCTGGCGGCCCGGCTCGGCTCGTTCGCCCGGTATGTCGACTACGAGCTCACCCGCGGCAAGCTGCTCCAGAGCCGCATGCTGACGAGCCGACACGGCCGAATGCTCGTGGATTTCGTGGGGCGATTCGAAACGCTCGAGCGTGACTTTATGACCGTCTGCGGCCACCTTCGCGTGGCTGCCCGGCTGCCGCACGTGAATGCGACTGCTCCCGGCGACTACCGAACGCACTACACGCCACAGTTGGCTGCCCGGGTTGCAGACGGCTTCGGCGAAGACGTCGAGCGGTTCGGCTACGCCTTCGATGCGAAATCCACGGCCCGTCACGGGAAGCAGGCGGCATGATCGTGGCAACCGACGCTCCCAAGGCCGTATCGCGCTGGCACCCGGAAGGGCCTGCGTTCTGGCTGACGCGGCCGCGCCGCACGCTGCGGGCGTTCACGCACGCCACCACCGCGATCCGATTCGACCCGTCGCTACCGCCGAGCGTGACCCGCTGGACGTTCTCGCACCAGGCGCACGATGGTCGGGTCGTGGTGACGTTCAATGAGCCCGCATCGGTCGGCCGGCTGCTCATCCGGTGGCGATTGCTGGCGGACGTGATCCGTCACCTTGCGCGCAGCGACCGCAGCCTTTCCTTCCGCGACGTGCTTATCGATCTCGGTGACGGAGTCGGCACTGACGCCCCGCCGGATCTGCTCGCCTTCGCGCGGCGGCCGGGATCTCGCGCCCGGCTCATTCCCAACCCTTACCTGCTGCGGCCACGCCCGTGGCTTCTGCCGCCGCTCTCGTGGGCATTCAAGACCGACAGCGCCTATTTTCGGGGTGCGAGCACCGGCTCCTGCGACTATGAGGCGAATGCCCGCGTGGCGCTGTGCCGGGTCGCCAGAAGCATCCCGCGCTCCGATTGCAAAGTGTCGCGCATCAAGCAGGTGAGCCCTGCGTTCACGGCGCGGCTTCACGCGGACAGGTTCATCGGCTGGCGGCTGCCGATCGCGGAAATGAACCGGCATCGATTCCTCGTCGAGGTCGATGGCAATACCTCGTCCTGGGATCGCTACATGCTCATCGGTTCGTTCGGTGGAGTGCCGATCCGATTCGAGTGCGAGTGGGAGGAGTGCTGGCACGATCACCTGATCGACGGCGTCAATTGCGTGACAGCTGACCGACACTCGCTGCCAGATGTGATCGAACGCCTGCGGTCGCGGCCTGCGGAAGCGCTGGCGATCGCCCGGAACGCCGCCCGGACGGTGTCGGAGCACCTCTCGCCGCCGGCGCTTGCGCACCAGTTCCACCGCGCACTGTGCTCGTCCTGACGGAATGGTTCAACGGATGCCATCACAGTTTCCCTGCTGCCAACTGGTCGCGCAGCGTCTTGAAAAAACCGGCTGGGCTCAGGAACCTCCTCCAGATTTCGCCGCAAAGTCGCTGGCGGCGCAGAAATCCCTCAACTCCCTGACGCCGATGCTCAACCGCCAGCCGTGTTCCCAGGTGCGGGAGATCGTTGATGTCGACTCGCACCATGGCGGCATCCCAGTCGATGAGGTTGGGCCATGGCAGCACACATGCCGAGTCCACGAACAGAGGCACTCTCCCGACCGATAGCGCCTCGGAGAAGCGGATCGAGAAGTTGCCAGCTCCGCGCATGCACAGTGCGTAGTCCGATTCAAGAAGATTGTGGAGGAATTCATGCCGCGTGCGGTGGTGAGTTTCCGAGTCAAGGGTGCCATCTGCCCGGATCGCGCCACCGAAGAATCGCTCGCGTTCAATGAATCGGCATTCGATACCCGGCGTCGAACGGAGGTGCTCGACAGCGATCGCCCGGAGGCCAGGAGCGTGGGGATACGCGAGCGGATACTGATTCCTGTGGCGACGAAACAGCCGTCGATAGAGCGTGGGTGTGCGGTAATGCTCGCGTTGCAACGTTCCACAGAAGCCGATCGAAGGAGTCGCCCTATAGGGCCGCGGGGTGGGAAGGGCATCACGAAGCTCGGGAAACCCCTCGGACAGCCACGGCATGGCGTGCTCGTGCGCAGCATGCCGACCACGCACGAGTGACGTGCGCATCACGATCGTGTGCGGAACCCTGGGCGGGTTCGAAAATATCCTTCGTGCAGGGGGTTCGACCACTCCAAAAATGCAACAAATCGTCGCGGCAACGGGCTGAACGAACGATGGATCCCCTGGCGTTCGGATCACCTCGTGGCCGGGATTGCCCCGTCGTCGCCGGTTCGCTATTTCTTCCGGGCGAGAGTTTCTCGTCCGCGAGGCCGATGCCGCATGCGCTCATGATCCTCATTCAACAACGCTACGTGTCGACGGACCCGGCACGGCAGGCCGAACTCGAATCCGCTCGCGCCAGCAACGAGCGGTGCCACCTGCTCACCCGGACCGTGGCCGTCGAGGGGGCCGCCAAGCGGTGGACATTCGCCGATTTGTTCGAGCTTGCAGCCCGGGACTTTCCCGGGCAGATCTGCGCGATCGCCAACAGCGACATTTCGTTCGATGCATCGCTGGCAGCGGTGGAGCCCCTGCTCTCCAGGCCGTCGGTACTCGTCGCCCTCACTCGTTGGGACGATGACACCGCACCGTCGATGGAAGGTCGTGTGGATCCGGTGACGTGGCGGTTCTATTCGCAATCGCAGGATGCGTGGATCTTTCGTGCCGGTGCCCTGCCGTCCTTCCATGCCGACTTTCAATTGGGAGTGCCCCGGTGTGAAAACAGGCTGGCATTCGAGGCGGCGAGAGCCGGCATCGTGATCCGGAATCCTGCGCTGTCGATCAAGGCGCGACATCATCACGCGACGAATCTGCGGACCTGGAAGCGGACCGACCACTACCGTGGCCCGCTCCTGTTTCCGCGCCTGACGACGTCGGTAGAGGACGGCCCCGAGGGACTCGTCCTTGTCCATGGATTCCGCAAACGTGAAGCCGTCGTGCGCCTCGGGGACGGTGCCGTCGTGGAGGCGGCCTCGACGACACGGCTCGGGTTCCGCGACCTGTTTCGGGCACGGCTCGGGCTCCGGTCGCCCTTCTACATCCGCCGCCGGCTCGATAGAACCGGGTAACTCTCGGTACCCCTGACCCTCCGATCGTCGCTCAGGCGACCCGGCGTCGAGGCGGTGCTTCGTGGTCCGCACGGGTTTCGTGCAGCTCGAACCTTTGCGGCCCGACGGGCGCGAGCGCCCGGAGCTGCTGGACGAGTTGCCGCGCTTTGCCGCCAAACTGGCCCAGCCGCACGCTCGGCGTTCCCGCGTAGCGATCCCGAAAGCGGATGGGCACGCAGCCCTCGTTCCAGCCGTGACGTCGCAACTGCACGGCCAGGGCGACGTTGGCGAGGACGAACTCTTGGGGGATGGTGTCCAGGACGGTCAGGAGCCGATGCGTCTGCATGAGGCGATAAGGTACGTTCGCATCACGACACCAGGTACGGTAGGAGAACGCGAGCGTCGCTTTCAGAACTATGCTGGCGATCATGCGCCGCACGCCGTCGTCGCGCCTCCAGCGATACCCATAGATCACGTCGTATCGCGAGCGGTCTCGCCAGAAACGGTGGAAGAACTGCGGGTCGCACTGCCCGTCGGAGTCGATCTGGAGCACCCACGGAATGCCCCGTTCGCACGCCATACGGTAGCCGACGAGGCACGACTGACCGTGGCCCCGATTGCCGTGGCGGAGCAATTCGAATCTGGGCCCCAACCGATCGCGGAGGCATTCGAGAGCGTGGTGCGTGCCGTCCAGCGAGCCGTCGTCGATCGCCAGAAACACGAAGCGGTCCGTCCAGCACTCGAGTTCGGCAAACCACTCGAGCACGACCTTGCGCACACTCTCCTGCTCGTTGTACGCCGGCATGACGACTATCAGCTCCGGTGACGCCGGAGATCGATCGAAGCTCTTCACGACGGGAACCTCCTGGAAAACTCGGGTCACACTCATGCGGCCCTGGGCAGCCGGTCGCTGGTGCCATGGCCGTGCCCGGTCGTGTGATGGGTGGAGCGAAGACGGTCGAATTCCGACAGGGCCATGGCGACGACCTGATCCATGTTGTAGTAACGGTAGGTTGCGAGCCGTCCGATGAGAGAGACCCCCGGAGCGACACCATTGTGGCGGATCGATGCCTGCAGGCATGCGGGCACGACGCCGGCGCCGACGAGCCTGTCGTATTGCTGAAACAGCGACGTGGCATCGGCCGCCGGTACGGGATAGAAAGGTTCTTTGCCGGGCCCGTAATCGTCCGGATATTCCTGGACGATCGTCGTGTTGTCGCAGGCCTGTCCCGTGGCGTGTTTGATCTCGACGATGCGGGTGAACGCCTCGGAGCCGGGGTAGTTCACCTGCATCGCGGGTTGCCAGAAACCCCGCCGCCCGCTGATGGGCTCACGATCCACCAGTTGTTCCTTTGTGAATGACTGGTGGCTGAAACGGAGCGACCGGTACGGGAGAGAGCCGAAGCGGTAGTCGTAGAGTTCGTCGATTGGTCCAGAGAAGATCATGTGGCGGAATGCGACGTGCGGCACGACCTCCCGGTAGTCGGTATTGAGGAGCAGCCGGAGACGGGGACCGCAGGCCGTCACCATCCGTTCGAACAGCCTGGAGTAGCCGGCATTCGGCAGGGCCTGAAAGGTTTCACGCAGGTAACGGTTGTCACGGTTGGTGCGGATCGGAATCCGGCCGCAGACGCTGGGATCGAGGTCGCGCGGTTGGCGCCGCCACTGCTTGAGCGTGTAGCCCTTGAAGAACTTTTCGTACAGGAGAGGTCCGACCTGGGAGAGAATCACCTCCTCGGAGTTCCGTGGCTCCGGAATGGCGACCCGATGTTCCGCCAGCCACGCTTCCATCTCATCGCTCGTCGCACTCCGGCCGATCAACTGCTCGAACGTATTGAGATTGATGGGAAACCGCCAATACCGCTGGTCCGCATACGAGAGAATCTCGTAATCGACGGGCCGCCAGTCGGTGAATTGCGAGAGATACGCGACGATTTTCGGGGAGTTCGTCCGAAAGTAGTGCGGGCCGTAGGAATGAACGAGGACGCCGTGATCGTCGTATCGATCGGCGGCGTTGCCGCCGATATGTGGCCGCTTCTCGACGACGAGGCAACTCTTGCCGCACTGCGTCGTGAGCCGCTCGGCCATCGTCAGGCCTGCGAACCCGGCACCGACGATCAGGTAGTCGAACTGCCATGTCATGGAACGGTTTCCTGTCGAGTCCGCGAGGTGTTTCGAAAGACGTCGAAGACCAGGCCTTCGGCAACGTCGACTTCTGCCAAGATGCGGTGCCAGGTGCCGGTGCCGAGAAGATGCTCGCGCATGGCAGTGGCGTGACGGTTGACGATGTCGTGTCCGAATCGTCGTTCGACTGTCCGACACGTCGATGCCGTGGGAACGACCATGTAGTCGATCGTGGCGGCGGCGCGTTCACCGAGCGCGTGGAGTTTCTCCTCCGGAGTGTGGCCGGGAACCCTGCGCCAGTCGGCAGCGGCTGCGATTTCCAACGCGTTGTCGGGCGTGCATGCGACACCATCCAGCTCGAGATCGTGCGAGGTGCCCTGGGCCTCGGGAATGTCGAATAGCCCGACGTTCAGCAGGCTGGCCGAATGGAGCGGACCGACCGTCGATGTACCGAAGGAGATGGCCGGCACCCCCCTGCTGCGAGCATCTGCGGTGATGGCGCGAAGAATCGAGCAGTGTGCTGCCATCGCCCCGTCGGACGGGCCTCGATGGAGCGAAAGCGAACTCGCAGCCATCATGCAGATGAGGATCGCGAAGAGGCCGCCGAGCGACGCAGCCACCCGTGCGCTCAGTGCCAGAGGCGTCATCGAGGGGCGGGCCGAAACGAGGATGGTGAGCAGCAGGCCGAGCGAAGCGGGCATGCTCACGAATGGGTTCAGGCCGGCCCCACGGATCATGAGGAGCGCTACCGGCGCGATGGCCAGCCAGAGGATCGCAGGTCGCACGCCGAACCATCGGCGCCAGCCAACGCCGAGACGGGTGGGAGCCGTCTCGGCGGTGAGCACGCACGCGACGCGGAACAGGGCCGCAAAAGCCACCGCTGGGATGCCGATATGACGGATCGCGAATTTGGCGTGCCGCCACGAATCGAGCGGTCCCAACGCTGCGTTGGCGTCCCCATTCCAGACGGCGTAGTAATAGTAGAGGTACTCGCGGTTCAGGACGTAGAACCACGCGCCGCCGAGGCCGGCGACTGCCGCGGCGCAGAGCCAGCCGATGCAGCGCCGTCGTCGCTCCGGCAGGCAGACGACGTCCGCGAGCGCCAAGGGGCCGAACGCGGCGACCATGTAGACGGGAGCTGTGGCCCGGATGAGGCACGCACTGCCGCACGCAAGGCCCAGCAAGAAGAAGTCTCGCATGCGCAGACTGCTGCGGGCGATGAGATACCAGGCTGCCACCGTCCAGTACCCGGCCATCAGTCCGAAGTCCATGCGGAAGTCCGACAGCCCGCCTGCAGGCTCCCAGAGTCTGCTGAGGAGAAGCACCGCTGCACACCCGACAAGCGCCGTCCGCGGACTGTATCGCTCGACTCGAGTCAGGTAGGCGGCAAGAGAGCCGCACAACACTGCCAGCTGGATCACCTGGATCCATACGCCGATCGCGCGCGAGGGGCGGACAAACGGTCCGAGCAGCGCGGCAGGCACGTAGGGAAGGAACACCGTATCGAGCGTCGTCGCGGCGCTGATCGCCGGCACGATCCCCGACTCCCGCGCGAGCGTCATCACCTCGTGAAGCCCGCGGGTATACGAAAGCGAGTCGTAGAACGGAGCACGAGACCGATAATAGACGGCATTTAGCCATGAGCAGTAGATGCCGAGCAGTCCGACCGCGGCCACGATGACCGCGGCGACGCGCAGGCGCGATGGCATGTCGTGGAATGCGGGAGCGGTGTCGTCCTTGCAGCACGACACCGGCAACGTGACGCGCGTTAAGAAACCCATGGCTAATAACGAAGCATCCCGAGAAGGTACAGTTTGTCGTAGACGTAATGCTGCCGCATGTAATGCCTGATATGTCGGCGGATGGTCGAGGAGTCGGGCGTGAACCCAAGCGCACGAGCCGTCAGTCGCTCGACTTCCCGCCGCCCGACCGGGAGCCACCAGCTGTTCGTCTTCTGCGCCTCGGAGATGCGAAACGCACCGAGGAATCGTGGCAGCCGCACGAACCGCAGGCCGGCGGCCTGGAATCGGAGGATGATGTCCCAGTCGAGTGCGAAGCGAAAGGACTCATCGAAAGTACCACCGACGGCTTCCCAGGCGCGCCGCCGCCAAAACATGGTTTCCTGCGGGATGAAGTCGGTGTACTTGATCACCTGGTCATCATGCGGCGGGAGCACCCACCTGCCGATCTCCTGGCCATCGACATCGATCAGCACACGGTGGCCATAGACGACGTCGACGTCCGGATGCTCGTGGAAATATCGGGCCACGTACGCCAGCGATCCGGGCAGGAGCAAGTCGTCGGAGTTCAGATACGCCATGATGCTGCCGGTCGTCCGTTGCATGCCGAGGTTGATCGCATGGGTCTGGCCCCGGTCCGGCCGCGACTCCCAGCCAGTGAGGCCGTGCGCGTTGCGGCGCAGGACGTCGATGCTGCCATCGGTGGAGCCGCCATCCTGAACGATGTATTCGAGCTTCGGATACCGCTGGTCGAGCACACTCCGCAGCGTCGCCTCGAGAAACGTCGCTTGGTTGAAACTCGGCGTGACGATCGAGATCATGGGCGCGTCGGGCGGGGCAGATTCGCTCGCGTACGTCGCCGGGATGCCCAAGGGTCGCGGTTCGTGATGCACGAGGCGATGAATGCGATTTCGCAACATCTGAAACCGTTTTGGACGCTGGATCTGTGGTGGTGCCGTCGTCTCGTCCACGCCCGCGGCCCGGGCACGTTGGTCGCGCCGCACGACCTTCGCGACCCTGTGAGCCAGGAGGGGACGCTGCCAGGGGCTCGGCAGCCAGGCGCGGTTCCACTGGCTTTGGACGAGCGTTGCCTCGCGGAGCGCTTCCGAACACAGGGTGGAAAAATCCGTCGGCGGGGTGTCACGAGCGAGGACACGCTGCAGGCCCAGATGTGCGGCTGGGCCCCTACCCACCCTGCGGCGGTGGCGCCCGAGAACACGCACGAATTCGTCGGCGCTGGCAAGA
Source organism: Planctomicrobium piriforme (assembly GCA_945861585.1). Classification (GTDB taxonomy): domain Bacteria; phylum Planctomycetota; class Planctomycetia; order Pirellulales; family UBA1268; genus RGVT01. The sequence continues at coordinate 13,022 of CAMAVC010000053.1, read as the reverse complement.
TCACTGTTGGCGAAACGGCGAAAAGGCTGCGATGAAGCCGATCCGTGACGCTCGGCGGCAAGAAGGCGTGGCACGCGCACGAACTGCACGCCGGCGGCGGCCAGTCGCAGCCAGAGTTCGTAATCGGCCCAGTGCCGCAACTGCTCGTCGAGTGGTCCGACCCGTGCCAGCTCGCTCCGACGAACGAACGCGGCGGGCTGGCTGAAGATACGGCCGCGCTCGAGCCGCGAGCGGCGAAACCGCTTGGCCCCGAGAAGCCGAATGGATTTTCCAGCTGCGTCAATCTCGAGCGCGTCACCGTAGAGCACGCGGGTCGTTGGATCTGCCGAGAATGACTGACGAGTGATGGCTAGCGTATCGTCGAAATGGAGATCACCTGGCAGCAGCCATGAGACAACCTCGCCCCCGGCCAGCGAGAGCCCTTCGTTCATCAGGGAAACGACGTTCGATGCTTGGCTGCCGACCCAGCGGATGCAGCGGGTGTCGAACTGCGGCGGAAGCTGGGTGCGTAACGCGGCCACATCGCCGACCACGATATACTCGAGGTCCTCGCATCCCTGTTCCAGGACCGATGCGAGGGTCGCGATTGCGGCAGGGGAAGCCGATACGCACGGAGTGATCAGGGAGAATGCCGGTTGCATAGGGGGGCCTGGAGGAAAGCAGACCGAAAACGCCACATCGCAGCCGGCAACTGGTACCAATTCGGGGGGGCTGGAGGAAGAGGAAAACCGGCCCGATTCATCGCCTGGGCGGTCGTTAAACCGCCCAGTTTCCCACGCACGCCGGCCGTAAGCTTGCGGAGGCAGGCAACGACACCCAAGGTGGTGACGATCTCACAGTCTGTCGCTGCCGAGCATTTCCGCGACGGCGCCTCTCTCCGGCTCGGCAACTCGGGCCGTGCGCCATGGCCAAAAACGTGAAACAAGATTCAAGGCCTTGCGGCCACCGCCGTCGGCAATCGCCAGAAGGAGTGCCCACTTCACGAGGGACATAGTGTGCCGAGATGTGGCGCTTGCCAGGCCGGCAAAATGCCGGGCTTGGTCAGCAAGGGCGTCCCGTTGTCCACCGACCACTCCGAGTAGCCCGTATTCGTTTAGCGGGAATCGATCGAAGGTCGCGCGGCCTATGGCAGCGAGAAGTTTCTGCCTCTGTGTTTCCTCACGCACGAGTAACGCCAGCCTCGGCAGAGCCATGAAGACCGGACGATGGGCCCACGACTCATCCGGTTGCGGTGACTCCCAGACAGCATTCCGCACGGGCGAAAAGACCACCTGGGCGGTGGGATTGTCTGCGAGGCACGCCAGAAGCACGACGAGATGCGGCGCGCAGGTGCCTATCTCCTGATATCCAAATCGTAGATGCGGAACCAAGGCTGCGGGACGAAACACATTCGCTGACAGAAACAATGTGTTGGAGAAGCAGTCGATCGCGTCGATGAAGTCATGAAGTCCTGTGGTGATGCGCGGTGAGGGACGCACGACACCGGAGTGATCGAGCAGCGTGGTCGCGAAGTTGAGCCATATGGCATGCGGGTTTTCGGTCAGAGCCATCGCTACGCGTGCAAGGGCACCCGGCTCTGGAATATCGTCATCCCCGATGATCCATGCCCACTCACTCTCGGCTTTCTCGAGACAGCGCAGGATGTTGGCGTTGCCGCCCACATTGATCCGATTGCGATGAATGATCATGCGGCCGGCCGGCCACATGGATGCCGCAGCGGTCACCACCTCCCGCGTGGCGTCCGTCGAGGCATTGTCGATCACGATGACTCTGTATCGCTCATCGTTCTGTTCGGCCAAGGCACGAAGGAGCCGTTGCAGCTTGTCTGCCCGATTGTATGTCGGGATGCAAATGTCAATCATGATGCCACAACACGAGCAGCCTCGGATGATAGCTTTACGGCTGTCGTCATGCCAAGGCATTTCCCGGCGTCTCGACTGGTCTTGCACGCCGAGCGCCGTGTGTCTATTTCCCAGAGGCGTCTGGTCGCACCGCGATCCGGCTACGGTTCGTCTGGAAGTTGCGATTATGAATCTCGATTTTCTGAAACCTCGACCGCGGCGGCTCCTGGCGACTCAACCGCTGCTGAACGTGGGGTGTGGTCGCCGGCGGCACCCTGCATGGGTCAACGCCGACCTGGCGCCGGATGGTCCCGATGTGGTTCCATTCGACATCCGCGACGGTCTGCCTTTCGCGGACCGAGTCTTCGATGTGGTGTATGCATCCCACGTCGTTGAGCATCTCACCCTACCGGGAGCCCGCACGTTTCTTCGCGAGGTGTATCGCGTGTTGCGTCCAGCGGGAGTGGTGAGGATTGTCGTCCCAGATCTGGAAGGTATTGCGAGGCAGTACATTGAAGCGCTCGAGCATGCAGCGGGTCCGAGTGCCACCGTCACCGAACGATGGAGGCACCGCTGGATGACACTCGAGCTCCTGGATCAAATGGTGCGTCATCGATCCGGGGGAGTCATGGGACGATGGTGGTCGCTTGACAATCCCCCATGCATGGACTTCGTAGTCAGCCGGCTGGGGTCGGAAGTCTGCGAGCGAGCGGTGCTTCGCGCTCGCGAGCATGCGGGCGCGATCACGTCAGTGTCGTTCGCCTCATTACTCGACGACGCCGAGCCATCGCAGCGTGAGTGCGCTGCATTTTTGCAGACGGGTGAACTCCACAGGTGGATGTACGATCGCCTTTCACTTGCCGACATGCTCGTCATGTCGGGCTTTGTGAGACCGGAGGTTCGAGATGCGAACGAATCGTCGATCGCAGGGTTTTCGTCCTATCGTCTCGATGCCGACGCGGACGGACAGCCCTACAAGCCCGACTCGTTGTACATGGAGGCCTTCACGCCATCGGGGCCTGCCTGAACCAAACGAGGAAGCCAACAGGTGATGTCATGAAACGCCTCTACACGATTGTCACACCGACCCATGAGCCGCTGTTCGACGAATGGTTTCGGCCTTCGTTGGAGGATGAGTTTTTGATCGAAGCACGCTGTGTCGATCAGATCGGATCAGAGACGGAGCATCGATGCGGGACGGCTTCCTTCAACCGCACCATGGTGGAAAAAGCTCGATTGATCCTCGACGCCATCGAGCAGAACACCGACCGCGTGTTCATTTACTCCGACGTGGACATTCAGTTTTTCGCACCGACCGAGCCGATCATCGACGGAGTAATCGATGGCTATGACGTCGCTTGTCAACTTGATGCACCATTGACAATGGGTCGCGACGTACACCCTGAGTTTTCAGGCCACCTCTGCGCGGGCTTTCTCGTTTGCCGGGCGAACGAACGAACACATGCGTTGTGGCGGGACATAGTCCGGTATGTCGAAGACCGCCCGGACAGGCATGACCAACACGCGCTCAACGAGTTGCTGAACGGCCTGACCGGCAAAGAGATCGGCAACGCCTACGGCGTGCGGTGGCGTTACCTCCCCGCGTGTTTTTTCGGTCCCGGGCCCCAACTGGGCAGAACGTGGGAGCCGGGGCAGCCCATGAAGGTCCCGCAGGCGACAGTCATGCACCACGCCAACTGGACGATCGGTGTAGCCAACAAACTCGCCCAACTCAGGGCAGTTCGGGAAATCGTACGGCGAGCCGCCTGATCATTGTTCTTTGCCTGCGAACACGGAGACGTCGACCCCCGGCGTTGGAAACGGCGGTCCAAGCGTATTCACCGGCATTTTTGCCGCTGGCACGGCCGGCTCGGGCCGCTACCATCCCGACCCCCCCAGGATTGTCCCCAGTGCCATTCGTGGAAACTGACTTCGAATCCGCCGTGTTTCCAGAGCGGGCCTTTCCGCCGGTCGAATGCCACGCGGCGGACTACGCGGCGCGGTGTCGACGGGGCTATGCCGAAATGGCCAAGCGTCGGGTCGTGATCACGGGGCTCGCCCGAAACCTGGCCGCTGTCCTGTCCACGACGATCGCCCGCGTGCAGCAACTCGGGAGGCTGTTTGCCGATCACCGGGTGGTCGTCTACGAGAACGACTCGACCGACGCGACGAAGCTCCTGCTCCAGCGGTGGGCTGCCTCCGACCCACATGTGCACGTGACCCTCGAAAATCACCACGACCCACGAAACCCGTCGACCCGGTGCCTCGCCCGCGCCGAGCGGATGGCCCGCTATCGCACCCGTTGCCAGGAGCTGGTGCTCGACACGGGTGGGCAGTTCGATGCGACGCTCGTGCTCGATCTTGATGTGACCGGTGGCTTCAGTCTCGATGGCGTGGCGAACTCGTTCGGACACGAGGGCTGGGACTTCATCGGCTCCAATGGGCTCGTGTTCCGCCGGCAGGGGCTCGCGGTCAACGCACTGCGGCAGTACGACATGTGGGCGTTGCGATTCGACGCCGGCATGACATCCATTCCCACCGCCCTGGCAGGCCGCCACGTCTACCGTCGCGGCGAGCCTCTCGTGCCGGTGACCTGCTGCTTTGGAGGCCTCGGTATCTATCGGATGGAGGCCTTTCGCCAGGGTCGCTACAGCCCGTCCGACTGCGAGCATGTGACGTTTCACAAGAGCCTGATCGAGGCGGGCCACGGACGGCTTTTTCTCAATCCGAGCCAGATCCTGATCTACGGCCGCCGCAACAGGTTTGGCGATGGCGCCGTGCGGAAGCTCCTCGCAACGTGGAGCCGGTTGATGGGCAGGCCCGTGGAGCCCTGGCACTTCGACGGTGCCGCTCTCGCCCGGCAGGCGGCCTGATCCCGACGGACGGCCTGTTTCGGCCGTGTGGCTCGCGCCGATTGGCCGCGGCCGCGCGGCGTGCCATATTTTCGCCCACCGCCCAGGAAGCTCAGCAATGAAGATTCACGAATTTCAGGCCAAGGATCTGCTTCGGGCCGCCGGCGTGCCGGTGCTGGCCGGCAAGGTCGCCACCACGCCCGACGAGGCCGCCGCCGCGTTCACCGCGCTCGGCACGCCCGTGTGCGCCGTGAAGGCCCAGATTCACGCGGGCGGCCGCGGCAAAGGCAAGGTGCAGGGGGGCGAGCAGCGGGGCGTGGAACTCGCCAAGAGCGCCGACGACGCGCGGCGCATAGCGGCCGGCCTGCTCGGCAAGACGCTCGTCACGATCCAGACCGGCCCCGAGGGGCAGGTGGTGCGGAAGGTGTTCGTGGAAAGCGGCTGCGGGATCGACCGCGAGCTCTACTGCGCCGTGCTCGTCGACCGTCGCGTGGGCTCGCCCGTGTTGATTGCGAGCACCGCCGGCGGCATGGATATCGAGGAGGTGGCGGCCAAGACGCCCGAATTGATCCTCTCTGAGCCGTTCGATCCCGACCGTGGTTTGGCCGGCTACCAGGCCCGCCTCCTGGCCTCGAAGCTGAAGCTCCCCACGGCCGCGTGGCGGCACGCCGAAACCTTCTTCCGCAGACTCTGCAAGGCGTTCGTCGATCTCGACGCCGCGCTCCTCGAGATCAATCCCCTCGTGCTCACGAAAGACGCCACGCTCGTGGCGCTCGACGCGAAGATGACGTTCGACGACAACGCGCTGTTCCGCCACAAAGACGTGGTCGCACTCCGAGACGAGGCTGAAGAAGAGCCCGCCGAGACACGGGCCGCTGCCGCCGGGCTTTCCTACGTGAAGCTCAACGGCACGATCGGCTGCCTCGTCAACGGCGCGGGCCTGGCGATGAGCACGATGGACCTCGTCAAGTATCACGGCGGCGAGCCGGCCAACTTCCTTGACGTGGGCGGCGGTGCCGACGTCAATCAGGTGACCGAGGCCTTTCGCATCATCCTGTCGGACAAGAACGTGAAGGCGATTCTCGTCAACATCTTCGGCGGCATCATGCGGTGCACGACGATCGCCACCGCCCTCGTGGAGGCCTCGAAGACCGTCGGCTTCACCGTGCCGCTCGTCGTCCGGCTCGAGGGCACCGAGGTGGAGGAAGGCAAGAAGATCCTCGCCTCGAGCGGCACCGCGATCATCACGGCCGATGGTCTCACTGACGCGGCCAAGAAGGTCGTGGCCGCCAGCAAGGCATAAGGAACAGCACCCATGAGCATCCTCGTCAACCGCGACACGCGCGTCATTTGCCAGGGCATCACCGGCAAGGTCGGAGAGTTTCACACCCGCGGCTGCCTCGCCTACGGCACGCGGATGGTGGGCGGCGTTACGCCCGGCAAGGGAGGGGAGACCGTCGCAGACCTGCCGGTCTTCGACACGGTGGCCGAAGCTCGCGACGCGACCGGTGCGAACGCCACGATGATCTTCGTGCCGCCCGCGTTCGCCGCCGACGCGATTCTCGAGGCGGTCGACGCGGGTATCGAACTCGTGATCGCGATCACCGAGGGGATCCCGGTGCTCGACATGGCCCGCGTGATGCCCGTCGTGCACGCCTCGAAGAGCCGGCTCATCGGCCCCAACTGCCCCGGCGTGATCACGCCGGGCGAGTGCAAGATCGGCATCATGCCCGGCTACATCCACACGCCCGGTCACGTCGGCGTGATGAGCCGCTCCGGCACGCTCACCTACGAGGCCGTCTGGCAGCTCACGCAGCTCGGCCACGGGCAGAGCACCTGTGTCGGCCTCGGCGGCGATCCGCTCGTGGGCTCGTCGTTCATCGACATCCTCGAGCTGTTTCAGAACGATCCCGACACCCACGCGATCCTGATGATGGGCGAGATCGGCGGCTCGGCCGAAGAAGAGGCCGCGGCCTACGTCAAAGCGCACGTCACGAAGCCCGTGGCGGCGTTCATCGCCGGCCGCACCGCGCCGCCAGGCAAGCGCATGGGCCATGCCGGCGCGATCATCTCGGGCGGTAAGGGCACGGCCGAGGCCAAGCTCGAGGCGCTCCGCGACGCCGGCATCGAGGTGGCGGAAAGCCCGGCCGACATGGGCGCGGCGCTCGTGCGCGCGATCAAGAAGTAGGATAGGCTTCAGCCTGTCACATCGAATACTCATGACAGCGGCTCGACAGGCTGAAGCCTGTCCTACTTATGCAAATCAGCCTCTTCATCCCCTGCTTCGTCGACCAGATGACGCCGCAGGTGGGCATGGCGGTGGCCACCGTGCTCGAGCGGCTCGGGCATACGTGCGAGTTTCGCCCTGCCCAGACGTGCTGCGGGCAGCCGAGCTTCAACGCCGGCTACTGGGACGAGGCCCGCGCCGTGGCCCGGCGGGCGCTCGACGTGTTCGCCGGCGCGGAGGCCGTGGTCGGCCCGAGCGGATCGTGCGTGGCGATGATGCGGGTGTTCTATCCGCAGCTCTTCGCCGGGATGCCTGAGGAGACGCGGGCCCTCGACCTTGCATCCCGGACGTTCGAGTTTGGCGAGTTTCTCGTCGACAGGCTCGGGGTTACAGACGTCGGCGCGCGGTTCCCCCATCGCGTCACCTATCACGACGGCTGCCACGGCCTGCGGGAACTGCGGATCAAGGCTGCACCACGGGAACTCTTGCGCCATGTCCGCGATCTGGAGCTCGTCGAATGCGACGAGCCCGAGAGCTGCTGCGGCTTCGGCGGACTCTTCAGCGTGAAGTTTCCGATGATCTCGACGGCCATGGCCGAGGTGAAGGGCGGATCGCTCGCCCGCACCGGCTGCGACTACATCGTCTCGAGCGATCCCTCGTGCCAGCTCCAGCTCGACGGCTGGCTGGCCCGCAATCCATCGGCCGACGGCAGTCGGCCGCGGACGATCCATCTGGCCGAAGTGCTGGCGACGGGGAGCCTGTAGCGGCAGAGTGGTACTCTGCCGAATGCGGAGGGTTGTGCAGACTGCCAGTCTGCACCTACTGGGGGTCGGGCGTGAGGCCGGGCGACGGCTCGCGGTCCGACTTGAGCGGCTTCGTCACGTGGAGCGTGATGGGCCGCTCGGCCGTGAGCCCGGCCTTGTCGGTGACGACGACAGTGAACGTGTAGAGGTTTCGTGCCTCCCGGTCGGGCGGACTCTTGAGCGTGACGGCGCCGGTGGTGGCGTCGATCACGAGCAGATTCGCGTCGTCGTCTTGCTCGGCCTTGAGCGAGTAGGTGAGCGTGTCGCCAGGATCGGCGTCGGTGGCCGCGGCCTGGTAGACCACTTCCTCGACCGGGGCGCCGTCGGTGACGTAGGCCGAGTCTTTGCCTGTGGCCACGGGAGCCTGAATGGCGGTGAGCGGCAGCCAGTGGCCTATCGAATAGTGCTCGAGCAGGCCGACGTCGCGGCGGCCGTTGCCGTTGATGTCGTTGGCCGTGAGCTCCGGCGTGAACGCGCCGTTGGCATCGGAATCGACGAACGCCTCGCCATCGCTGCGGGTCAGGCTGCCGTCGGCGTCGACGAAGGGTTCACTCCACGCGGGGCGGGCGACGGGGCCACCGGCCGCCGCCGTGCCCGGCTCGCCGCGCAGGAGCACGTCGCGGGCCTTTGCATCGATCCCCAGGCAGCGTGCAAACACATCGAGCATCCGGGATCCCATGTCGAACGACAGCCTGCTGCCGTCGATCCGGTAGGCGGGGGGCAGTGGTGCCACGGACAGCGCCAGGAGCACGCCGCCTGCCGCCACGAGACCGGCCAGCCCACCCACGATCAGCCCGCCGAACTGGTCGATTCGCGGCGGGAGCTTGACGACGTCCGGCGGCACTGCGGCGCCCACGGCCAGGCGGATGCCGATCGCCGTGATCGTGAGCACGCCGAGGAACGCCCCTGGCAGGGCGTACTGCCGGGGCACGTCTGCCAACTCGAGCCACGCCCCGACCGGGGCCGTGAGCCCGAGCGCCGCCACCACCGCCGCCAGCGCATGCAGCCCGGCCACGGTCGCCAGAAAGAGGCCGGAGCGATAGCCGTAGAAGGCCAGCGCCGCCGCGAGCCCGAGCACGAGCGGCGCGCCGAGCGGCTGGAGCAGCGTGGCGGCGAACGGTGGGAAAAAGCCCATGCCCAGAAACGTCATCGTGCTCATGGTGGATATCAAGCCTTCGTGACGCGAATGACCTCGTTCACGCTCGTGATCCCGGCGATCACCTTCTGGAGCCCCGCCTCCTGGAGCGTGCGCATGCCCGCCTTGCGGGCCGCGGTGCGGATCGCCTGGATCGACGGCTGCCCCACGATCAACTCGCGGACGGCCTTATCGAAGATCATCAGCTCGTGGACGCCCGTGCGGCCCCGGTAGCCCGTGCCGTTGCACGCGGGACAGCCCTTTTCCTTGTAGAAGACGTTGACCTTGTCGGCCGGGATGCCGGCCGATTTCAGGAACTCGGGTGTCGGCTTGTACGCTTCCCTGCACTCCTGGCAGAGCACGCGGATGAGTCGCTGGCCGAGCACGGCCGTGACGGCCGACTGGATGAGCGTGGTGTCGATGCCGATGTCGAGCAGCCGCGTCACGGTCGTGGCGGTGTCGTTGGCATGGAGCGTGGTGAACACGAAGTGCCCGGTGAGCGCCGCCTGCATCGCGATCTCGGCGGTCTCCTTGTCGCGAATCTCGCCCACGAGGATCACGTCCGGATCCTGCCGGAGCACACTCCGCAGGATCTTGGCGAAGGTCAGGTCGGCCGCCACGTTCACGGCGGTCTGCGAGATGTTGTCGAGGCGGTATTCGATCGGATCCTCGATCGTGACGATGTTCCGCGAGAGCACGTCGATCTCGCCGATCGCACCATACAGGGTCGTCGTCTTGCCCGATCCGGTGGGGCCGCAGACGATCAGCATCCCGTGTGGCCGATGGATGATCTCCCGCAGTTTCTTGAGCACCGTGTTGGAAAGGCCAAACTTGTCGAGGCCCTGCTTGACGATGCCTCCTTCGGCGTCGAGCAGGCGCAGGGCGACCTTCTCGCCGTAGTTGGTCGGTGAGGACGCGGCGCGGACGTCGAATCGGCGGCTGTCGAACACCACGGTGAACGTGCCGTCCTGGGGCCGGCGGCGTTCGGCGATGTCCATGTCGCCGAGCACCTTGATGGCCGAGACCGCCGCACGGCCCGCGGCCCCGGACACCGTCCCTGCGTTCTGCAGGATGCCGTCGATCCGATACCGCACCTGCACGTCGTCGCCACTCCTGGGCTCGAGGTGGATGTCGGTGGCCCGCACCTGGATCGCCTTGGTGAAGATCCGCTGCACCGCGACGATCGCCTCGGAGGTCTCGCTGTCGACCCGCTCGCCAGGCGTGCGGCCGTCGTACGGCTTGCCGTCTTTCTTGAGCAGCACGAGCGTCGGGCCCGCTGAGCCCACGCCAGCGGCAGCGGGACGGGGCCTGGTTCCCAGCGCATCGCCGCGACCGCAGGCCTGGGCCACGAGCCCGAGCAAGCCATCAAACTGCGGGGGAAGAATTCTGTCGCCGCGCGGCACGTTGAGCTCGCGCCAGCACGTGTACCAGGCGACGAGGCCAAAGAGGGCGGGCAGCATGAGGTTTACGGATGCGAGGCCATACCGCAGGCTCGCCAGGCAGAACGCGACCCCGAAGGCCACGAGGATCAGCGTCCACGGCTTCGTTCGCCCGAAGACCTCGCCGGCGTCACGATCGACCCACACGCACGCGGCCGCCCACGCTGCGGCCACGCCGAGCCACACCGTTCCCCAGATGAAAAAATGCTGTCCGACGGGGATGCCTGTCATCCGCCACACCTACAATCGTTTCCAATCACCCCACCATGCTACTATGTCGGACGAGGGCCCGCCGCATGAGCACGCAGAGCATTCCCGCCGCCACGACCGAACCAGCCGGTCCCGCTCGTGGAGCGAAGAAGCGGTTTCTGCACGACGCGGCCGAGCATGTGCGAGATACCGGCCACCGGGCGTTCGTCCGCAAGGCCCTGGGCGGCTATTACACGAGCCGCGACACCCAGAAATCCCGCTACCGCGACTGGGAGCAGGCCCGCGACGCCGCCAGCCTCGCCAAGTGGTCGGCCGTCAACCGGCTCGACGAACTGCTCCCCCGATTTGTGGCGGCCTTCGAGGCCAACGGCGGGATCGTGCACTGGGCTCGCGATGCCGACGAGGCCCGCACGATCGTGCTCGCGCTCTTGCGCGAGGCCAAGGCCCGCGCGGTGATCAAGAGCAAATGCATGACGAGCGAGGAGATCCATCTCAACGCCGCCATGGAGCACGACGGCTACGGCGTCGTCGAAAGCGATCTGGGCGAGTTCATTCAGCAGCTGCGTGGCGAGCCGCCGTATCACTTCGTGTTCCCGTGCATGCACGTGCGGCGCGACGAGATCAGCGATCTGTTCGGCAAGCATCTGGGCACGCCGCCCACCGACAGCCCCGAAGAGCTGACGATGATCGCCCGGCGGCACATGCGCCGGCTGTACGTCGACGCCGACGTCGGGATCACGGGCGCGAACTTCCTCGTCGCCGAGACGGGGCAGATCTCGATCACGGAAAACGAGGGCAACGCGCGGCTCACGGCGGCGCTCCCGCGGATGCACATCGCGATCTCGGGCATCGAGAAGGTGGTGGAGCGGCTCGATGATCTCTCCGTGCTCCTGCCCATGCTGGCCACGGCCGGCGCGGGGCAGCCGATGACCTGTTACAACACGCTCTACGCCGGGCCGCGGCGCGACGGCGAGACCGATGGCCCCGAGGCGATGCACCTCGTGCTGCTCGACAACCAGCGGTCGGCGATTCTCGCCGATCCGGAACAGCGCGACAGCCTGCACTGCATCCGCTGCGGCGCGTGCCTGAACGTGTGCCCGATCTTCAAGAACGTGGGCGGCTTCACCTACGGCACCACCTACCAGGGCCCGATCGGCTCGGTGATCACGCCGCATCTGCGGGGCCTGGCCGACTGGAATCACCTCTCCGGGGCGAGTTCGCTGTGCGGTGCCTGCACCGACGCCTGCCCGGTGCGGATCGACATCCATCACCATCTCCTCCAGAACCGCCGCAACGCGGCCCGCACGGCGCCCAACCGCTGGGAGCGGCTCGGCCACCGGGCGTTCGTCGCGGTGGCGTCACGCCCGTGGGTGTTCGCCGCCGGGGGCGCAATCGCGCGCCGGATGCTGGGGCTGCTCACGTGGCTGCGGCCGCCGGTCTTGCGTGACTGGCTCGCCACCCGCGACCTGCCCCGGGCCCCCGCCCGCAGTTTCCGCGACCAGTGGAGCCGCCGATGACGACGGTGCCTGGGGCACGCCGCGACGGCTCGGCCCGTGAGACGATTCTCGCCAGGGTGCGGGAGGCGCTGCGGGTGCCCGCCCCCCTGCCGCACTTGAATTCGCATGCCCCTGCACCGGCGACTCCCGGTCCACGTGGCCTCCCGCAACTCACGGTGCTTCCGGAACAGGCGGCGCGACCGTGGCTTCCCGACGGGGGCGAGACGCCCGACGAGCAGCTTTCGATCCTGGTGGAAAACTTGGGCAAGCTCCGGGCCCTCGTGCACCGTGTGCCCGACCTCACGGCGGCGGCTGATCTCGTGGGCACGCTCGCCCGCGAACGCGACTGGAAGCAGGTGGCCTGGCACGACCACCCGCTCGTCGCGCCGCTGCGAGCAGGCATCCCGTGCGGCACCTACGAAGTCCGTCCACACGCCTTCGACAAGTCGGCGCTCGAAGCCTGCGATGCCGGAATCACGGCCTGCGAGGCGCTCGTCGCCCAGACAGGCTCGATCCTCGTCTCGAGCGCCACCTGCGGAGGGCGGGCCCTGTCGATCCTGCCGCACGTGCACGTGGTGGTCGCCACGTGCGACCAGATCGTGGGCACGCTCGGAGACGCCCTGCATTTTTGCCAGGCCCGCGCAGACGGCCGGATGCCGAGCATGCTCTCCTTCATCACCGGTCCCAGTCGCACCGGCGACATCGAGCGGATTCTCGTCCTCGGCGCCCACGGCCCGAAGGAGCTCGTCGTGATCCTGGTCGGGTGAAAGTGTAGGACAGGCTTCAGCCTGTCATGCCATGCATACGCGCGTGGCACCGTACGCCGGGCATGCCTTCTCCAGCGGGCGAGCCAGCTCGTGCCTTCCGGCATGGCAGCCGGCGGTGTACAACAGCGTGTTGCGCGCCGCAGACGCCCTCGGCGTCGAGCCGTCGTGCGCAACCCACCATCCGAGGGTTTTCGCACGGCATGACGAGTCTCGAAAAGCGGCTGTTTCATCTGTTCGACAAGCGCGACGTCG
>CAMAVC010000052.1 GCA_945861585.1 Planctomicrobium piriforme | reverse complement strand
AAGACGATGTCGGTGGTGGTGCGGGCCGCCGATGGCCGATTCGTCGTCCATACGAAGGGCGCTCCGGAAGCGGTCCTGGCACGCTGCACGCACGAGGCCCGGGCGGGAGCGTGGGTGCCCCTCACGGAGACACGGCGGGCCGAAATTCTCCGGTGGAACGCCGATCTCGCGGCGCGTGCGCTGCGGGTGCTCGGCCTGGCGTGGCGGGTGGACGCCTCCACACCGCCCCCGCGCGAGACGACCGTCGAGGTCACGAGCGACGTCGAGCAGCAGCTCGTGTTCGCCGGGCTCGTCGGCATGATCGACCCGCCGCGCGACGAGGCGCGGGCCGCCGTGGCCACGTGCATGGCGGCTGGCATCTGCCCACTCATGATCACCGGCGATCATCCCGCCACGGCGCTCGCGATCGCCCGCGCGCTCGGGCTGGCAGGGCCCGACGATCGGGCCGCGACGGGGGCGGATCTCGACCGCTGGTCGGACGATGAGCTTGCCGCGCGTGCCGAAGCGATCACCGTGTATGCCCGCGTGACGGCCGAACACAAGCTGCGGATCGTGCGGGCATGGCAGCGGCGGGGCGAGGTGGTGGCGATGACCGGCGACGGCGTCAACGACGCCCCGGCAATCCGGGCCGCCGACATCGGCATCGCGATGGGGCTGGCCGGCACCGACGTGACGAAGGAAGCGTCCGACATGGTGCTCACCGACGACAACTTCGCGTCGATCGTGAGTGCGATCGAAGAAGGCCGTGGCATCTATGACAACCTGCAGAAGTTCATCCATTACCTCCTGGCCTGCAACGCCGGGGAGGTGCTCGTGATGTTCGTGGCGGCCCTCATCGGATGGCCGGCGCCGTTGGCGGCGATCCAGATCCTGTGGCTCAATCTGATGACCGACGGGCTGCCGGCGCTGGCCCTCGGCCTCGAGCCCCCGGAAGACGACCTCATGCAGCGGCGGCCGCGATCACCGCGGGAACCGGTGATCACGTGGGCCCGAGCGCGGATGATCCTCGGCCACGGAGCGCTGCTCGCGGTCGTCACGCTCGCGGCGTTTTGGGTCGCCTATCGTGGCGATCCGGAACGGCTGCCGCACGCCCGCACCGTCACCTTTTGTGTCGCGGCGTTCGCGCAGCTGTTCTTCGCGTTTGCCTGCCGAAGCGACCGGCGCACGGCCTGGCAGCTCGGGATCGGCTCCAATCCGGTCCTCCTTGCGGCCGTGGTGGCGTCGGCGCTTCTGCAAGTGAGCGTCGTCATGCTCCCCTTTGCCCGGCCAGTGTTCGAGGTGGGTACGGAGCTCGGCGCCGACTGGCTGCTCATCCTGCTGGCAGCCTTCGCCCCCCTGGCCGTCGTCGAGGCCTGGAAGGTGCTCGCTCCGGATGCCGGTGCGGCATCCCGCCGGATCGGCGCTATCGATGGAGCGAATAAAGGAGGACGTTGAGGGCGATTTTCTCGGCATCGTCGCGGTCGTAGCCGGTGCACTCGAGCGAGTTTTGCTTCTCGAGTGCACAGGAAAGATCGTAGGGCGAAAAGATCACGGCCCACCGGTCACCGATCCGAATGCCCTCGAGCTTGGGGGCGATCCGCCGGCGCCGGGCGGCGAGCGGGCCGTCGCCGCCGGAGGGCTCGCGGAGCGTCACCTCGCGGATGTCGAAGCCGCCATAGTCGTTCGCGGCGAACAGCGAATCGGTGACGGGGATCTCCTCGAGCTTGTGCTCGGGCAGCACCGCGGCGATCTCTTCGCGAAAGGCCGTGGCGAAACTCCCCGCCGCGCAGACGCTGTCGGCGAGGAGCGTGCCGCCCCGCTCGAAGAACTGCCGCAGCCGCTCCCGGGCAGCCTGTGGAAACGCGAAGCCCTGGCGGCCGTGCATGAACACGAGATGATGGTCGAAGAGCCGGGGATCGGCCGGGTCGATCTGGGCGGGGGTGTCGTCGACCCGCACGCCGAGCTCCCGCGCGGCCGCCCGGAGGATGTTGGCAAGCGCCGCCGGTGCGGCGTCGCACATGCCACCGTGCCGGAGTTTGCCGATCGTGATCTGGCCGCGTTCGAACTGATCGGCCTGCTCGGCTGGCCCCTGGTCGGTGGCGAACAACTGGTCTTTGCTCTTGAGCTCGCGGTTGGTCGCGTAGGCGAGCACGTTCGTGCCGATGGCGAGGGCCGCGTCGACCTCGCGCTGGATCGCCGGCGCGAGCGCCCGGCGGGACGGCCCGCCGATCTCCCACAGGCAGGAGAGGCTCGGCATCGCCGGGGCATCACGTTGCAGATCCGTCGGTGGAGCATAGATCAGGCATGTACGGCAGCCATAGTCGATGCCCAGCAGCGGCCGGTGGAGCTCCGGCGGCACGAGCGCCTCGGCGTGCCAGGCGGGGTGCTCGGGCGGCAACAGGTGCAGGCCGTATTCCGGCTCGGGAAAGATCTCCCCCACCAGTTGGCGAAAGCGGCGGTCGAAGTCGCCACTCGCCGGGCAGCATCCTTCGGCGAAGATGAAGCCGCCCTCATCGATGTAGCGCCGCAGCCTCGGCCCGGCGTCGGGCCCGAGATCGAACGCACTCTTGCCCGAGAGCCAGAGCACGGGCGCCTGGCGGAAGTCGTCGAGCGTCGCCGCCGGCGAATCGACCACGTGCCAGGAGAGGCCGGCGGGATAGTCCTTCCGCCACAGTGTCTCGACGTGCTCGACGAGGTGCGCGATGTCGTGCCCGTGGCGATTCCAGTCGCTGCCCGGATCGTGGCGGCTCTTCGCGACGAGCACCGGCCGGCGGCCCTTGGCGAGAAACAAGAGCGCGAAGCTCGTGGCCACGGTCGGGTCTTCGATCCGCCCGCCACGGAAGGCACCGGAGAGCTGGTCTTGGCTCGCCACGAGCACGCGAGCGCCTTCCAGATACCAGTCGGCCTGCCCGATGAACCGCCGCGCGGTGAACCGGCCGACGCGTTCGAGACCGTAGAGGTAGTAGAAGTGCCATGTCTGTCCACCGCCGGGGTTCTCGCGCACGCTGAACCGCTTGCCGAGCCAGTCGAGCCCACGTTCGAGCACCTTCGGCGACGAGCCGCCGCCACAGCAGGAGACGGTGTCGCGGGCAGCCTGCGCATCGGGCGTGCCGAGGTGCTCGGCCGTGATCCAGACGCTCGCGATTCCGGCGCAGGTCATGCTGCCGGTGCCGGCGACGTTGCCGATCGTATAGCCCCACGATCCGTCGGCATTCGCGCACGACACCCAGTATTGCTGGGCCTTCATCCAGACCTCGGCCTTCACGCGGGCACCCGCGCGGGCCGCTTCGTGGAGGGCGAGCAGGGCGAACTGTGAGTTGGAGTTGTCTCCCGTGCCCTTGCCCTTGCCGTAGGACCACGAGCCGGCGGCGGGCCCCTGCGCCACCTGCGTCTGTTCGAGCCAGCCGACGTTCCGCTGAATGATCGCCCGATCGGCTGCCGGCGCGAGCATCGCGAGCACCATCGTCTGGAGCGACACCGAGTAGGTCTCTTCCGGCTCTTGGCGGCGCAGCCAGTCGAGGCTCTTGCGGAGCGCGGGCTCGTCGGCCTTCGCGCCGGCGTTCGCAAGGGCGAGCATGACGAGCGCCGTCGCACCGACGCGCGTGTCTTGCGTGCGCATCGCGCACTCCCACGACCCGTCCCCTTCCTGCTCACGGATGAGCCATTCGCGGGCCTTCTCGATCGCCCGCTGGATCCGGTCCGGAGACAACGGTTCCTCATCGGCGGCGCGGGCGGGGGCCGTGAGCATGGCCGCACACAGGCACAAGGCTGCGAAGGCTGGGCACACGTGCCGCACGGCGGACCTCGGGAAGGGACAGGGTCGGAAGGGTGGTGGTGCGGAGTACGCCACCGGTAAAGTTTACCGCTTTTTCATTCCGGACCGCGGTGGGGCCGGCAAAACCGCGTGGGCAGTGGCGTGGACGTTTGCCGCTTTCCGGGTGGCGGCGGATACTGAGGTGATGGTCGCGGTGCATGCCGTCGCGGCCGGCCCTCAAGGAAGGATCGCGCCACACGTGTCGACCGCGCCCAAGCCGAAGACCCTCGACGACGTCCTGCACGAGTTCGCCCAGCACCGCCGGCTGATGCAGGATGAATTGCAGAAGGTGATCGTGGGGCAGAACGACGTCATCGAGCAACTGTTCGCGGCGATCTTCACGCGTGGCCACTGCCTGCTGGAGGGTGTGCCCGGCCTGGCGAAGACCTTGATGGTGTCGACGCTCGCTCGGATCCTCGACGTGGGCTTCAAGCGGGTGCAGTTCACGCCCGACCTCATGCCGTCGGACATCACCGGCACCAATGTTCTCGAAGAGGACGACTCGGGGCGGCGCAGCTTCCGGTTCGTGGAGGGGCCGATCTTCACGAACATTCTCCTGGCCGACGAGATCAACCGGACGCCTCCCAAGACCCAGGCGGCCCTCCTCCAGGCGATGCAGGAGCAGGAGGTGTCGGTGGGCCAGGAAACCCACCGGCTCCCCGACCCGTTCTTCACGATCGCCACGCAGAATCCGATCGAGCAGGAGGGCACCTATCCCCTGCCCGAAGCCCAGCTCGACCGCTTCATGTTCAACATCAAGGTGGGCTATCCGACCGCAGCCGAGGAGGAACAGATCCTCATGGCGACCACGCGGGCCGAGAAGCCCGAGGTGCGGAAGGTGCTCTCGGGCCGGGCGATCGTCAACATCCAGAAACTCGTCGGCAGCGTGCCAGTGAGCGAATACATCGTGAAGTATGTCGCGCGGCTCGTGCGGGCGACGCGGCCGAAAGACCCGCTGGCTCCGGCCTACGTGGCGGAGCTCGTGGACTGGGGCGCCGGCCCGCGGGCCGGGCAGTTTCTCATCCAGGGCGGCAAGGCGATGGCCGCGATGGATGGGCGCTTCAGCGTGTCGATCGACGACATCCGGCGGATCGCCGTGCCGGTGCTGCGGCACCGGATCGCCACCAACTTCCAGGCCCAGGCCGACGGTCTGACGAGCGAGTCGATCGTGGAGCGGCTGGTGCGTGAACTCCCCGAGCCCGAAATCCCCAAGCTCGTGAAGTGAACGAGCCCGTGAAGTGAGCCGGCCATGGTGCGGGCGGTCGAGGAATATCTGAAGCCGGAGGTGGTGCGGCAGATCGCCCGCCTCGATCTCCGTGCGCAGTTCATCGTGCGCGGGTTCCTTCAGGGCCTGCATGCCAGCCCCTACCAGGGCTTCTCCGTCGAGTTCAGCGAGCACCGGAAGTATGCGCCCGGCGACGATCCCAAGGACATCGACTGGCTCGTCTACGCCAAGACCGACAAGCATTACGTCAAGAAGTTCGAGGCTGAAACCAATATCACGGGCTACCTCGTGATCGACACGAGCGCGTCGATGGCCTACACCTATCGGCAGGAGATGACGAAGCTCGACTACTCGATCTCCCTTGCGGCGGCGCTCTGCTGGCTGATGGTGCACCAGCAGGATCCGTGCGGCCTGATGACGTTCGACGATCGCCTGCATGCCAGGCTGCCGGCCCGCTCGAAGCGGTCGCAGATCGCCCAGGTGCTCTCGGCGCTCTCGAAGGTGGCTCCTTCCGGCCGCACCGACATCGCCCGCAGCATCGCCCAGATGGCGGCCATGCTTCGGCACCGGTCGCTCGTGATGATTTTCAGTGATCTGCTGGCCGATCCCGAGCCGATTCGTGACGCGCTCCTGCGGCTGCGGCACCGCGGGCACGACGTGATCCTGTTTCACGTGCTCGACGAGGCGGAGGTGAGGTTTCCCTTCGAGGGCATGGTGGACCTCACGGAGCCCGAGTCGCACGACCGTCTCGTGGTCGACGCCGACGCAGCCCGCCGCGACTATGTGGCCAGCATCGGGGCCTTTCGTGACGACTACCGCCGCGCCTGTTTCCGCGCTGGGATCGACTACGTGCCGCTCGACACGGGGATGCAGTTCGACAAGGCGCTCATGGAGTATCTGGTGAGCCGTCGCACGCGATTTTAGCCGCCATGGGTCTGTCTTTCCTCACGCCGATGCTGCTCGCCGGGACGGCGCTCGTCGCCGTGCCGGTGGTGCTGCACCTCGTGATGCGTCGCAAGCCCGTGAAGCACGATTTTCCGGCGCTGCGATTCCTGCGCGAGCGGGCGGTGGCCAACCGGCGGCGGCTGAAGCTCAATCACCTGCTGCTCTTGCTCGTGCGGATGGCGGCCCTGGCGCTGCTCGCCCTCGCCCTCGCACGGCCGACGCTGCGGGGAGCCGGCTGGCTCGCCGACGCAGAGGGCCCGGTGGCGGCGGTGTTCGTGTTCGATACCGCGCCGCGCATGCAGCTGCGCGAGGCGAATCGCACCCGGCTCGTGCAGGCTGCGGAGATGGCCCGGGTGCTGTTTGGCAAGCTGCCCCCGACGAGCAAGGTGGCCGTGCTCGATACGGCGGACGGGCCGGCGGCATTCTCGCCCACGATTGCCGCAGCCACGGCGCGCGTCGAGCGGCTGGCCGCCGCCACACCCGGCATGACGCTCGCTGGGGCGATGACGGAAGGCCTGCGCCTGCTCGAATCATCGCAGTTGGCCCGCCGGGAGATGTATGTCTTTACCGATTGCTCGCGTGGTGCGTGGGCCGGCACCGAACCGCTCGACCTCGCCACGTCGCACCCCGACGTGAGCGTGCTCTTCATCGACGTCGGAGCCGCCGCGGTGCGCAACTTCGCGATCGAATCCGTCGATCTGGCCAGCGACGTGATCGCAGCCGGCACGCCCGCGACGTTCACCGTGTCGGCCAGCCGCAGCGGGCCGGATGCGAATCGCGCGATCGCCGTGGAGGTGCTCGCCCGTGACGGCGGCTACGTCCGGCGGGCGATCAAGCCGGTTGTCTGGAAGGACGGCGCGACGACCCAGGTGACGTTCGACGTGGCGGGCCTCGAGCCGGGCGTGCGGCAGGGCCGGGTGATCATCGACGGCACGGATGATCTCGAGGCCGACGACGTGCGGTCGTTCACGATCGAAGTCGGCAGACCGGCCCGCGTGCTCGTGGCCGCTCCCGCGCCTTCCGGCCGGAGCGGGCGGTTTCTGGCCCAGGCGATCGCCCCCGCGGCGCTCGCCAAGGCCGGAAAGTCTCGTTTCGACGTCACGCTCGTCGATGTCGGCCAGCTCGACACCGTGGCCTGGGAAGGGGTGGCCGGGATCGTGCTCGTCGATCCGCCGCCGCTCCCCGACCGCACATGGGATCTGCTGCGGGAGTGGGTGGCGGCGGGCCACGGGCTCGTGGTCTGGCTCGGGCCGGAGGCGGGGGACGCCGCCCGGTTCAATTCCGAGGCGTCGCGCCGCGTGCTCGGCGGTGGAATCGTGCGCGTATGGCGGAGCCCCGACGGCGGTAATTTTTTCGCGCCGGCGACACTCGACCATCCGGTGCTCGCCGCCTTTCGGCGGGTGGGTGACGCCGTGCCGTGGCAGGATTTTCCAGTGGAGCGGCACTGGGAATTCACCTCGTCGGCCGCCGGCGCCGCCGACGCAGGCGCCGTGCCGGTCGCCGCCTACCGCAACGGCCTCGCCGCCATCCTCGAGCATCGCGTGGGCGCCGGCCTCGTGATCACCGTCACGACACCCGTCTCGCAGGCCGCGAGCGATCCCGAAGCGTGGAACACGCTGGCCACCGGATTCGAACCCTGGCCGTTCGTGATGCTCGCCAATGAGACGCTGCGCCATGCAGTGGAAACGCCCGACGATCGGAATATCGTGGCGGGCCGCCCGGCCGTGCTGCACGTCGATCGGCGGGACGTCCCGGCGGCATTCGTGCGGACACCCGCCGGCGATGATTTTCCCGCGGTGATCGACCAGGCACGGGGCACGATCACGGTGAGCGCCACGCAACTGCCGGGGAACTACGCCGTGCGGGCCGGTGGCGAGGCGGGCGGCTTCATGAAGGGGTTCAGTGCGAATCTCGATGCGGCTGCGACCGACACGGTGCGCCTCGACGACGAGGTGCTCCATGCCATGCTCGGGCCCGCGTCGCGGATCGCCCGCACCGAGCAGGATTTGATCCGCGACGTGAATCTCGAACGGATCGGCGCCGAACTCTCGGGCTGGCTTCTGTTGCTTGCCGCGGCGGTGATCGCTGCCGACTGGATGCTCGCCAACCGCTTCTACGCCCCCCGGGCAGAGCCGGCGGCCGCCGGCTCTGCCACGAAAGATGCGTTTGCAGTTCCTCCGCCCTTGCCATCCTCGGCGGAGGCGCCGGCATGATCGCGGGCAGTGGCGTGCTGAACGACGTGGCGGTGGCGTTCGACCCGGTGGGGTCCTGGGGCACGGTCGGTGCCGTCGCGGTCGTGCTCGCCGCCGTGCTCTTCGCCGTGGGCCCCGACCGCTCGCGAGTCGGCCCTGGCCGCCGGCTCACGCTCGTGCTCGTGCGACTGGCGGTGTTTCTCGCCCTCGTGGCCTGCATGATCCGGCCGACGATCGTGGCCACGAAGAAGGCGCGGCAGCCGGGCACGGTGCTCGTGCTGGCCGATGTATCCGAGAGCATGACGGTGGCCGACGGGCTCAACGGCCAGACCCGCTGGCAGGAGCTGAGGGCGGCGCTGGCCGCGGCCCGTCCGGCTGCGCAGGCGCTCGCAGCGGAGTCGAGCCTCGATGTCGCACTCTGGCGGTTCGACCGCGAGGCGCGGGCCGTGCCGCCGGTCGGTGACGATCCATTTCCGCTCGAGGACTGGCAGCCCGCGCCGAGCGCGGGGGAGACGGCGATCGGTGCGGCGCTCGACGACTGCGCGCGGGCGACCGCGGGGCGAAACGTGGCCGGCGTGATCGTGCTCAGCGACGGCGGTCAGCATGCCTATCCGCCACGCGACCAGCCGCCGCAGGGCGTGGCCCGTCGGCTCGGTGATGCGGGCGTGCCCCTCTGGAGCATCACGTTCGGACAGCAGCGCGGTGAAGGGCAGGGCCGCGATGCCGCGGTTTCGAACCTCGCCGTCAGCGAGACCGCGTATCTCGGCAACACCGTCGAGGTGGCCGGCCGCGTGCGGCTGGAGGGGCTGGCTGATCGCGACGTCGTCGTGAAGCTGATGGTCGAGAATGCCGCCGGGCGGCTGGAGGAGGCCGCTCGGGTGAGCGTGAAGGGGGGGCGCGACGGCGCGGAAGAGCCGGTGCGGCTGGCCTGGACCCCCGACGTGCTCGGTGAACGGAAGGTGGCCCTCGTGGTCGAGCCGCAGGAAGGCGAGACCGTGACGACGAACAACGAGCTTTCCACGTTCGTCGAAGTGGTGGACGGCGGACTGCGCGTGCTCTATCTGGAAGGAGCGTTGCGTGTGGAGCAGCGGTTTCTGCGCCGGGTGCTTTCGGCCAGCCCCGACATGCAGGTCGATTTTCAATGGATCGACTCCGCTCGCCGCGACCGGTGGCCGATCGACCTCGGCCGCACGCTCACCACCGACTACGACGTTTTTCTGATCGGCGACCTCGACGCGGCGGCGCTACGATCGCAGGATCTCGCGACGATCGAGGGGAAGGTGCGGGCGGGCGCGGGAATCGGCCTCTTGGGCGGGTTTCACTCGTTCGAAGCGGGAGGCTGGGCGTCGTCGAAGCTCGGTGCGCTCATGCCCTTCATGCCCGACCGGCTCGCACGGCAGCCCTTCGACGAGCCGGTGCGTCCCTCGCTTCACGTCGAGGGGCCGCTGCAGCTCGTGCCCGATGGGCGGTTCGGGGGTGTCTCGATCCTGCGGCTCGGCCAGGCCGACCAAGAGACTCGAGCGGCCTGGCAACGCATGCCGGCGCTCGATGGCGCGAACGACCTCGGCCAGCTCGTTCCCGAGGCGAAGCGGTTGGCGAACACGGCCGACGGCAGGCCGCTGCTCGTCGCCCGGGAGTTCGGCGCGGGCCGCGTGGCCGCCTTCGCCGCCGATTCGACGTGGCGCTGGGCGATGCAGGGGGCTGGCGAGCAGCACCGCCGATTCTGGCGTCAGTTCGTGCTGTGGCTCGCCCGGCAGGACGGCACCGAAGACGACGCGCTCTGGGTTCGGCTGGGGCAGCGGCGCATCGCTCCGGGGATGACGATCGGGTGTGACGCAGGCGTGACGCGGCCCGACGGCGAGGCCGTCGCCGACGTCGAGCTCGAGGCCGTGGCGGTGTCGCCGGCAGGCAAGGCCCGACCCGTCAGACTGCCGCGACGGGGGGCGACCTTTTCCGGAACGCTCGCCGACTTCACGGAGCCGGGCGACTGGCAGCTCGTGGTGAAGGCCTTGCGGCCGGGCCGCGAGCCGCTGGAGCGATCGGCACGGTTCACCGTTGTGCGGCAGGATCTCGAACTTGCGAATCCGCGGGCCAACCCACTCCTCATGCGGCAACTCGCGGAATCGACGTCGGGGGGCACTCGCGCTCCCGAGGAGCTGGCCGGGATCTTCGACGAGATTCGCACCCAGCCGGCCGCTTTCGAGACACTCGAACAGTGGTCGTACACGCCCTGGGACAAGTGGCCGATGTTTCTCGTGCTCGCCGGCCTGCTGATCCTCGAATGGATCGTGCGCAAGCGTTTCGGGCTCGTGTGAGGCCGTTTTCCGCCTTCCGGCGTCGACCCAGCTTTGCTACGTTCCCACCCCGCGCCCGTCAGTGACGCGGACGGCCCCAGCCAGCGAGGACCGGCGTGCACAAACGGCGGCCGATTCGTGACAAACTTCTGCTCGGCGGGCTGCTCGTCGGGATCATGGTGGCCACGCTCTCGGCCAGCAGCTTTCTCGGGATCTACTCCTACCGCAGGCTCGTGCGGGCCCTGAGCTGCCGCGCGGCGGAGTTGCCGCGGGCCAGTGCGCTCGAGGCCTGCGTGAGCGACCTCCGGCTCACGCATGCCCGAGCCCTGGCAGGGGATCCGGGCACATTCGACGGCCCCGGGCTGACGGTGCCGCTGGACTTGTTGCGGTCTCCCATCATGCCGCGCGACGACGCGGTGTTTGGTGACTGGTTCACCGACCAGATCGAACGCACGTGGTGGGCGCTCGAGCGGTATTGCGACGAACTTGCCGCTGGTGAGCTCGACGACATGCCGTTCGGCGACCGGAGCCGTGAGCGGGAAACCGCCCGGGAGATCACGTCGTGCCTGGAGACGATCCGGTCGATCACGGGCATCGACCGGGGGCGGTTGCTGCCGTGGATCGAGGAGTCGGTGCCCGACCAGCGGCGGAAGCTGCTCGCCGTGGAGCCACATCTCGAGCGGCTCGCGGTGCTCTCGGCGGAGCTGCCGACGTTTCTCCAGGAACGGCTCCACGACCTCTCCGACGAAGTACGGGTGGGCTATCGCACGCTGATCATCACGACGTGGGCCGCCGCCCTGGCGGCGACGGTTCTGCTCGCGGCGCTCGGCGTGCTGACCTACCGCTGGGTCTTCCGACCACTGCGGCTCCTCGGCCACGGTTCCCGGAGGGTGGCAGCGGGCGACTTCAGCTTCCGCATCCGCCTCGACACCCGCGACGAGATGGCCGAATTGGCGGGGGCGCTCGACGACATGACGCAGCGGTTTCAGGAGATCCGCGACGACCTCGATCGCCAGGTGCAATTGCGCACCCGCGAGGTGGTGCGCAATGAGCAGCTCGCGAGCGTGGGCTTTCTCGCGGCGGGCGTGGCCCACGAGATCAACAACCCACTGGCCTCGATCGCGATGTGCGCCGAGTCGCTCGAGAGCCGGCTCGACACGCCACTGGCCGACGAATCCGACACGCAGGTGATGCGCCGCTACCTCGAGCTCATCCAACAGGAAGCGTTTCGCTGCAAGGGTATCACCGAGAAACTGCTCGACTTCTCCCGGCTCGGCGAAGTGCGGCGGCAGGCGACCGCGATTCTCGCGCTCGTCGACGACGTGGCCGACATGCTGCGGCATGTCGGCCGCTTCGCGGGCCGCACGATCGACATCGAGGCCGGCAGCGACGTGCTCGTGATGGTGAATCCGCAGGAGATCAAGCAGGTGGTGCTCAACCTGCTCGTCAACGCGCTCGACTCGATCGAAGAGACGGGCCGGGTGCATGTGGCGGTGCGGCGCGACGGCGCCACAGCCGTGCTCACCCTCACCGACGACGGCTGCGGCATGACCGACGAGGTCCTCGAGCATCTCTTCGAACCGTTTTTCACGCGGCGCAAGAGTGGGCAGGGCACCGGGCTCGGCCTCTCGATCGTGCACCGCATCGTGGCCGACCATGGCGGCCGGATCGAGGCCACGAGCGCGGGCCCGGGCACGGGCTCGACGTTTCGGGTCACGCTGCCTGTCGCCGAGGTCGGCGGCACGACGGCCGCCGCGACACACGTCAAGGAGGTGGATCATTCCAGCCAACAAGCAGCCTAGGCCGATGCGAATCTTGTTTGCCGACGACGAGGCGTCGCTGCAAGAGCTCATGCGGATCGAGCTCCCGCGGCTCGGCCACGAGGCCACGGTCTGCCCCGACGGCCGCACCGCCCTGGCCGCCCTCGACCGCACGGCATTCGACTGCGTGATCGTCGACCTCGACATGCCGGGGCTCGGCGGGCTCGACGTGATCGCCCGCGTGCGCGAGACGTCGCCCGACACCGAGGCGGTGATCATCACCGGCAAGTCGTCACTCGAAAGTGCGATCGCCGCCGTGCGCCAGGGCGTGTTCGACTATCTCACCAAGCCGTGCAAGCTCGCCGACATCCAGGCCGTGCTCGAGCGGGTGCGGAAGAAGCGGGAGCTCACGGCCCGGCTCAAGGCGCTCGAGGGCCGCGTGCGCCGTGCCGAGGGAACCACGCATCTCGTCGGTGCATCAGCCGGGCTCGCCGCGGTGAAGCGGCTCGTGGCCCGCGTGGCCGCGAGCGACTCCGCCGTGCTCGTGCGGGGCGAGACCGGCACCGGCAAGGAGCTGGTGGCGCGGGCGATCCACGAGGGCAGTCTGCGGGCGACGGGGCCGCTCGTGGCGGTCAACTGCGGCGCCCTCCCGGAGCATCTCGTGGAGAGCGAACTGTTCGGCCACCGCAAGGGAGCGTTTACCGGCGCCGACGAGCACCGGGCCGGGCTCTTCGAAGTGGCCGACGGCGGTACGCTGTTTCTCGACGAAATCGGCGAACTGCCGAAGGCGCTCCAGCCGCGGCTTCTGCGGGCGCTCGAAAGTGGGGAGATCCGGCGGGTGGGCGACAGCCATCCGATCACGGTCGACGTGCGTGTGGTGTGTGCCACGCACCGGTCGCTCGAGGACATGGTCGCCCAGGGTGCCTTCCGTGAGGATCTGCTGTTTCGCATCAATACCTTCGAGGTGGCGATCCCGCCCTTGCGTGAGCGGCTCGACGACATTCCGGCGCTCGTCAAGCATTTCGTACGAAAAGCCCGGCCGCAGACGCCGCCGGAGGCCGATGTGGCCGAGCCGGCGGTGCTCGCCGCGCTCGCGGCCCACCAGTGGCCCGGCAATATTCGAGAGCTGGCCAACGTGATCGAGCACGCCCTCGTGCTCTGCGACGGTCTCCCGCTCACCGTGGAGCACCTACCGGCACGGCTGGGGGCCCTGCGGCCGCGGCCCGCAGTGTCGCCGGCGCCGGCCGCCTCGGCGTTGGCCTCACAGGCCGCGGCAACGGCGCCACCCAAGGCTGTGAGCCTTCGAGAGCTCGAAATGCAGGCAATTCTGCAGGGCCTCGAGCGCAACCACGGCAACAAGGCCCGCACTGCCGAAGAGCTCGGCATCAGCCTGAAGACGCTCTACAACAAACTGCATCAGTTGCAGGACGGCGCCGTGGAACGGTCGGCGTAGGGAGGACAGACTTCAGTCTGTCTGGTTTTCTGACAGGCTAAAGCCTGTCCTACGGCCAACCCTACGTTTTTCGCACCACACCGGCGAGGACGCCGAGCACCCGCGCGTTCTTCACGTAGATCGGCTTCATCGACGTGTTCGCCGGCTGGAGCCGAATGCGGTCGCGCTCCGGAAACCACTGCTTGAGTGTCGCTTCGCCGTCTTCTGTTTGCGCCACGACGATGTCACCCGAGTGAGCAGACTGTTTCTTCTGGATCACCACCCAGTCGCCGTCGGCGATCTGGGCATCGATCATCGAGTCGCCCATCACCTTGAGCACGAAGTGGTCGTCGCGGTCGAAGAGCTCTTCGAAATCGATCCGCTCTTTCTGCTCTTCGGCGGCCCGCAGCGTGCCGGCTGCCACCCAGCCCGCCATCGGCAGGCCACGGAGATGCGCAGGCTCCATCACGAGCTCGATGGCCCGCGACATGTTCTTGCCGCGCGTGATCAGACCCTTGCGCTCGAGCGCCTTGAGATGGCACACGACGCCGTTGGGCGAGCGGATCTTGAAGGCCTGCCCGATCTCGCGCACGGTCGGCCCAAAGCCGCGGGTCTGGATTTTGTCGCGGATGAAACCGTAGATCTCCATCTGGCGCACCGTCGGCACGTCGCCAGCGTCGGTTTCCGTATCGGCAGCGAGGGGCAGAAGACTGCCAAGCGGCGACGGGCGCACCCCGGGCTGACCAGGCTTCGGCTTCCGGCCGCCCCCACGGGCAGCGGTGCGAGCAGAGGACTTTTTCCGGGCGGCTGACTTCGTTGTCGCAAGCTTGGGCATGGGTGCCGAACGGCGGGGCCGTTTCCTAAAAGGGTGAGAAAGCAGAGGGCGGGGAATCTGGACGCCGGTATCTTACTATACGGCTGTTCAATCGCAAGTCCAGCAGTTTTTTTGGACGGGGCGTGCCACGCCGCGGTGCCCTACACTACGGTTCTCGACCGTTTCCCTGCAGGAGTTTTCGTCGCCATGACGTGCGTTTTCAGGTTTGTCCGATTCCTCGGTACTCTGCCGCTGGTCGCGATCCTGGCCGCCTGGCCCGTGCCGAGGGCGATCGGCGGTGAGACGGCCTCGGTCGTCGAGAAGGTGCTGGGCAAAGCGACCGAGCGGGCAGCCGAGAAGAAGACGACGCCGGTGATCGCCCAGGTGACCCTCGCCGGGGCGTTGCCGGATGGCGTGGGGCAGGGGGGGCTGCTCGCCGACGTGTCGCCGCACCTCCATCGGATCATCGAGCGACTCGACAAGGCGGCGGATGACAAGCGGGTGAAGGGTGTCGTGCTCTCGATCGAATCGCCCACGATCGGGCGGGCGCGGGCCGATGAACTCCGGGCTGCGGTGGGGCGGATCCGCAAGGCGGGCAAGCCGGTGGCGGCGCACCTCGTCGGCTCGGCGCCCGTGCACTACATGGTGGCCCTCGCCTGCGACACGATCACGATGCCACCCGCTGCGACGCTCGAGATCACGGGGGTGCGCACGGAGGTGATGTTCTTCAAGGAGATGCTCGACAAGCTCGGCGTGCAGGCCGAGATCCTCCAGGTGGGCGAGTTCAAGGGAGCCGGTGAGCCGCTCACGCGCTCCACGATGAGCCCGCAGTTGCGGGCCCAATACGAGGCCTTCGTGGGCGACCTGTTCGAGCAACTCGTCGAGCGGATCGCCGCCGACAGAAAGCTCACCCCGGAAAAGGTGCGGGAACTCGTCGACACCGGCGTGTTCACGCCCGACGCGGCCCGGGAGGCCGGCCTCATCGATGCCGTGGGCTACGAAGACGAGGTCGCCGCCGCGCTCGCCAAGAAAGCCGACCTCGACGAGCCGAAGATCGCCCGCGACTACGCCGAGCGCAAGATGGACAACGACTTTTCCGGGATCGGCGGGCTCGTGAAACTCGTCGAGATGCTTTCCGGCCAGAAGCAGGCCACGGCCTCCGGCAAGGGGAAGCAGGTGGCGATCATCCACGTCACTGGCGAGATCGCCGAGGGCAAGGGGCGAGACGACCTCTTGGCCGGCGGCTCCGCCGGCAGCGACAGCGTGATCGAGGCGATCCGCGACGCCGCCAAGGACGAGAAGGTGGCGGCGATCGTGCTCAGGATCGATTCGCCGGGCGGCTCCGCCCTGGCGAGCGACCTGATCTGGCGTGAGGCCGAGCGCACGAAGAAACCCGTGGTTGCGAGCTTGTCCGACACGGCCGCGAGCGGCGGTTACTACATAGCAGTCGCAGCCGACAAGATCGTGGCGGCCCCCGGCACCCTCACCGGCTCGATCGGCGTGGTCGGGGGCAAGATCGCCGTCGGCGGCGCGCTCGAGCGCTACGGCGTGCACACCGACGTGGTCAGCAAGGGAAAGAACGCCGGCTGGCTCTCGATGCAGACGCCGTTCACCGCAGCCGAGCGCGAGGCGTTCATGGGCACGATGAAGGATGTCTACCGCCTGTTCACCTCGAAGGTGGCGGCGGGCAGGAAGATGGATCTCGCGAAGCTCGACTCGCTCGCCGAAGGCCGTGTGTTCACCGGCCGGATGGCGAAGGAGGCGGGGCTCGTGGATCGGCTCGGCACGCTCGACGACGCGATCGACGAGGCGAAGAAACTGGCCGGCATCGCGGCCGACGAGGAAGTCGAGCGGGTGCTCCTGCCCGAGCCGCGCGGCCTGTTCGACGACCTCTTCGGCATGGCGGGCACGGGCACGCCGCCGGTGGCGGGGGCCGACCTCGTGGCCCGGCTGCTCGGGCTCCCCGGCGTGGAGGCGATCACATCCCACGCCGGCACGATCTCGGCGCTCACGAACGGCAGGCCACAGATGCTCCTGCCGGCGCGGGTGACGGTGCGCTGAGGCGGCTTTGCAGTCTTGAGGCTTATGGCAATCAACGCGCCCAAGCCGGCTTCGGGCTCCCCGAATCCCCTCGCCTCACCGTCTGGAAGCCCGAGGCGTGAGCCGAAGGGAATACGCGTCGTGTTTCGCCACCGGGGCATCCTCTCGGCTTACGCCTCGGGCTTTCGTTGAGGAGGTTCGGGGTTACCCCGTGCCGTTTCGCCGGACGTTCGCCTCCGCCCTCCAGGCTCCGGCTCACTCGGATGTGCCTGCGCTGCGCCATCCGTGGCTGCGCTGGTCACATACGCCGTCTCAACGGCAGGGGTAACCCCTCGCCTCCCGTACTCGTAGGCGCCTAGAACTTTCGGCGGAGACGGTCGGTGCGATGCGGAAGAGCCGACGGGCAGATACGCGGCTTCCACCAAGCGCACCACCACAGTTGAGACTGGACTAGCGATCGCCCTCGGCGATGGAGCAGCGTGCCGCCGGCTCCGAATGCGGGTGATTTCCGCCTATCCGGCGAGACGGTACGGGGTAACCCCGAGCCGGCTTGGGCGCGTTGGCTCCGAGAGACAGGCTCAAGCCTGTCCTACGGCTACCAGGCGAAGTGTGCGAACGCCTTGTTGGCGTCGGCCATGCGGTGCACGTTGTCTCGCTTCGTGACCGCGGCGCCTTCGCGCTTGTACGCGGCCATGATCTCGTCGGCGAGTTTTTCGTGCGTGGCGCGGCCCTTCTTCTCGCGGACGGCCTGCAGCATCCAGCGGATGCCGAGCGATTGCTGCCGGTTGCGATTCACCTGCATCGGCACCTGGTAGGCGGCACCGCCCACCCGCTTCGACCGCACCTCGACCGACGGCTTGCAGTTTTCGAGGGCCCGATTGAAGACCTCGATCGGCTCGACGTCGGTCACCTTTTGGGCGACGACGTCCATCGCCCGGTAAAAGACACCTTGGGCGACGCTCTTTTTGCCGTCGACCATCAGGCAGTTGATGAACTTACTCGCGAGGAGCGATCCGTAACGCGGATCGGGAATGAGTTGCTCGCGGCTGGCGGTGATTTTACCCATGGCTCTTGTCTTCCTTCTTTAACCCTTCTTGGCACCGTAGAGGCTGCGCGATTGCTTGCGGCCCTGCACGCCGAGCGTGTCGAGCGCACCGCGCACGATGTGATACCGCACGCCCGGAAGATCGCGGACACGGCCGCCACGCACGAGCACGATCGAGTGCTCCTGCAGGTTGTGCCCTTCACCCGGAATGTAGACGGTCACTTCCTTCTGATTCGAGAGCCGCACGCGGGCGATCTTTCGCAGGGCGGAGTTCGGCTTCTTGGGGGTCATCGTGCGCACCTGCAGGCACACGCCGCGCTTCTGCGGGCAGCGGTCGAGCACGGGCGATTTGGAGAATTTGCGCTTGGGCCGGCGACGGCTGCGGACAAGCTGGCTGATCGTGGGCATACCGGAGTGTCGTGTCCTGCAAAAATGGTGCGGAGCCGCCACATGGCGGGAGCCCCAGAGACTAGCCGAAACCAGGGGGGCATGAAAGCGGGGGCAGAAATCAGGCGGTGGCTGGCGTCGGCCGCAGGAAAATCTCCCCCCGTCCGCCGGTGACAAGGTCGCCGTGCCACTGCTCCCACGGGCCCGCGAGCAGGGGGCGGACCGAACCGCCGCCTGGGCAAAACCCGCCCGCATCGAGCCTGGCGGCGAGCAGCGGCAGGAATGCGGGCATCCACACCGCACCCTTGCGAAACGTGGCCGGTGGCTCGAACCTCGCCCCCGCCGCCACGAGCGATCCGCGTTGCATGCCGTGCCCGGCGTCAGGGCCCACGGCGCCGGCCACGAGCACCGTGCCCGCTCGCAATTCAAACGCCGTCGCAGGGCCGCAGTTGCCGCCGATCGCCAGGATTCCGCGCCGCATGCGGGCGCCGGCGAGGCAGCCCGCGTTGCCGGCGATCGTCACGAGCCCGCCGCGCATCCCATGCCGGCTGCCGGGGAGCGCCGCGGCGGCATTGTCGCCGGCCGCACCGGCCACATGCACCGTGCCGCCGGTCATCTCGCAGGCGAGCCAGTCGCCCGCGTCGCCTTGAATCGTGAGCGTGCCGCCGGTCATGCCTGCGCCGGCATGTCGCCCGGCGTTTCCCTGCACCGTGATCTCGCCCGCTGTCATTCCTACGCCCACGCCGTGCATGCGGGCAAAGTCGCCGTGGCATTCGATCCGGCCGTCGGCGGCCGTGCCTGTGATTCGGAACAGCATGCCGAGTTCCGTGGGCCGCTCGTCGGCCCGCACCACGAGCCGGCCGAGGTCGCGCGGCGTGAGCGTCGCGATCCGATCGGGCACGACGCCGGTGAGGTCGATCGACAGTGCTCCTGAATCGGCGAGCTGTTCGATGACGAGCGGCATGCGGTCGGGCCTCGGGCAGGGCAAACGAGCGGGGCCGCGGAGAGGTGTGCTCCCCGCGGCCCCGATGATACCGTCTGTGCGTGCCGGCCCGGCTACTTCGTGAGCACGGGCACCTTTCGCGACGTGCTCGATGGCGACTTCGTCAGCTCGACCATGAGCACGCCCTTGTCGTAGCGGGCCGTGACCTTCGCCGGATCGACCGACTCGGGCAGCGGGATCGCCCGGCTGAAGGCGCCGGAGTGGCTTTCGCAGTGCGACCAGCCTTCGCCCGACTCCTCGGTGCACGACTTCTTCTCACCCGAGATCATGAGCCGGTCTCCCGACACGCTCACGTCGACGTCCTTCGGGTCGATGCCCGGTAGCTCGGCCCGGACGCGGATCTGCGTGCCGGATTCCGAAAGGTCGATCGCCGGCATCCATTGCCCCGGTTCGGTGGGCTCGAGCCAGCCGGGCACGAAGGCCGTGGGCCGGCTGAAGAAGCCCTCGAAGAGCCGGTTCATCTCGTGGCGAAAATCGGCCAGGGTGGTGAGGTTGCCCCCCTCCATGCCGCTCGAGCGCTTCGTGCGAAAAGGTATCAGACTCATGGGACGGTCTCCTTTTCTTCGGGAATGTGAAACGAAACACGACAAGACATTCAGGGCCCGCGCAGGCCTGGCCGACGTCGGGATCAGCCGGCCTCAGCCTGCGCGGACCTCGACCTTGCGCGGGCGCACCGCCGGCAGCCGCGGCACGTGGATGGTGAGCAGCCCGTGCCGGTAGCTGGCCGTGATCTGCGAGGCGTCGAAATCGTCGCCCAAGCGGAACGACCGGCGGTAGCTGCCGATGCCGTATTCCTGGCGGACGGCGCGGCCGGGCAGTTCGCGGGCCGGCACCCTCGCGTGCAGCGAGAGCACGCCGTCCTCGAACGACACGTCGATGCCATCGGTGTGGGCGCCGGGGATGTCGGCGACGATCAATACCTCCCGCCCACAGTCGCAGATGTCGACGTTGGGCTGGTAGGTGAGCGTGGTCTCCGCTTCGGTCGGCGCGGCCGCGGGCCGTTCGGCGGTCTTCATTGCGGAAGTGGTCATGACGAGGGTGTCCTCTCGGGGAAGGGTGGGTGATGAAACGGTGTCAGGCCGAACGAACCTGCACCTTGTGGGGCTGAGCCTCGGGTGCCTTCGGGCAGGTGACGCAGAGCACGCCGTCGGCGAGCCGCGCCTCCACCCGTGCGGCATCGACCGCCACGGGCAGCGTGATCCGCCGCTCGAAACTCCCGGTGCCGCGTTCGCGCCGGTGCCACGTGACGGCCGGCTTGCGGCTGCCGTTGCCCTGCTCACCGGCCGACGTGGTCTGGGCGGCCTCGGGCTCGGGCCGCGAACCCTTGAGCACGAGTTCGTCGCCCGAAACGGCGATGTCCACCCCGCCCGCGTCGAGGCCGGGGAGTTCCGCCTCGACCATGATGGCGTCGTCGGTCTCGCGGACGTTGACGGCGGGGAACGCGGCCGTCGGCGGCGGGCTGCCCCAGCCGTGCAGCGGCGGTGCCGCCACGAGGTTGCCCCAGAGACGGTCAAGTTCGTCGCGCAATTCGTCGAGCGGGTGCGCGAAGCCCGTGCTGTAGATCTGCATCGCTGACTCCATGAACAAGGTGAACGAGCGAACGAGGTGAACGAAGCAACCGCCGTCCATGGAATAAAAAATCATTCGCAGGGACGTTCTCAAAAAACAATCCGCCGCGCGCCGTGGTGCCGAAATCGCGCCCCGCCGGCGGCGGGAGTGAAAAAAGCAAAGAGCGTGCCAACGGACAGACGCTGGTCTCCGTCCGTGCAGAGCCGTGCCGACCCCGAGAAAATTCGGCCCTGCGGCCGCTGACTCGCCTGGCCGCCGTCAAGCTCTGCCGGTCGTGTCGGCTGTCAGGTTGGCAGCGCCGTTCGGCCGCCCCTGGCAGGCGGTGCGGACGGTTGTGGGGGGGTCGGCAACGCCATAGACTGCGGCCTTGTGAAAGGACTCGCTCGACGCGAGCACGGCGATTATCCGACGGCGGATGATGCCGCCGGCCGGAAACGTCACTCTCAGTCGCAACGGATGTCTCATGCGTTTCACGCTTCTCGACCGTGTCGTCGCCATCGATCCCGGCAAGACCATCACCGCCATCAAGACG
This sequence comes from Planctomicrobium piriforme, assembly GCA_945861585.1. GTDB lineage: Bacteria > Planctomycetota > Planctomycetia > Pirellulales > UBA1268 > RGVT01. Next base: position 3,769 of record CAMAVC010000052.1, on the reverse strand, counting down.
CTCTCGCTGTCCGAGGAATATCTCGCCGACCATTTCCCCCGATTTCCCGTGATGCCGGGCGTGCTGATGCTCGAGGCGATGACCCAGGCGGCCGCGTGGACGATCCGGATCGCCGAAGACTTCGCCCACAGCATCGTCGTGCTGCGGTCGGCGAAAAATGTGAAATATGGCGACTTCGTCGAGCCGGGCCGGGTGCTCACGGTGACGGCCGAGGTGCTCTCGCAGGACGAAACGACCACCAAGGTGAAGGCCAGCGGCACCGTGTCGAGTGCGGGCGGTGAGCGGACGAGCCTCACGGCGCGGCTCGTGCTCGAGCGCTACAACATGGCCGACCGCCTCCCCCACGGCGACGCGATCGACGCCCGGGTGCGGGCCGAGATGCGGAAGCTGTGGGCCGTGCTCCATCCAACGGGCCGGTCGGGCGGGCAGCCGCGGCGGATGGTTTACGGCGCCGGTGCCGGCGGCATGATCGAGGCTCCGCTGCCTGTCGCCGGGGCGGCCACGTTCGCCCGCTGAGCGCCGCACTGCTCGGGAACCGGTGCCGGCGGGCCGATTTTTCCGAGTTTTTTGGGGTCACGCGCCGAAATCTCTGCTTTTCGGGTTTCCACGTGGCGGCGTCGACATTACCTTGTGTCGAAGTCAGTCGGGTTTCCGGTTTGTTTTCGTTCCCCGTTTTCGAGGTGCCATGTCGATGCCGTCGCGCGATGAAATTTACGAAAAGGTCAAGACAGCCCTGATCGACGCCCTCGGCGTCGATGACGACGAAGTCTCTCCCACGGCGACCATGGTGGGCGATCTGGGCGCCGAGTCGATCGACTTCCTCGACATCGTGTTCCGTCTCGAGAAGGCCTTCGGCATCAAGATTCCGCGCGGCGAACTGTTTCCAGAAGACGTGCTCTCGAGCACCGAGTTCGTGACCAACGGCAAGGTCAACGCGGCTGGCATCGCGGCCCTCAAGGCCCGCATGCCGTTCGCCGACCTCACGAAGTTCGAGGCCAATCCCAGCGTGCAAAACTTTGCCAACACGCTCACCGTGGAAGACATGGTGCGATACGTGCAGGGCAAGTTGGCGGCCTGACATGCGCTGGTTTTGGATCGATCGTTTCGACGAGTTTGTCCGCGGCAAACACGCCACGGCCGTGAAGAACGTGTCGCTCGCCGAAGAGCACATGCACGACCACTTTCCGGGCGTGGCTCTGATGCCGAACTCGCTCGTCGTGGAAGGCATGGCCCAGACCGCCGGCCTGCTCGTGGCCGACGCCATCGAGTTCAACCGCCGGGTCGTGCTCGCGAAGGTGGCGGGCGCCGAATTCCACTTTGATGCCGTGCCGGGCGACACGCTGCGGTTCGAGGCCACGATTCTCGACCTCAAGCCGACCGGTTCGCTCTGCAAGGTGACGAGCACGGTGGGCGAGCGCGTGCAGGGGGAGGCCGAGCTGTTTTTCGCCCACCTCGAGCCGGGCGAAGGCGTGCCGAAGTTGTTCGAGCCCGACGAACTCCTCCAGTGGCTCGATCAGATGCACATCTACGACGTGGGCCGCGACGAAGCCGGGCGGCCGCTCGCGCGGCCCGATTGGTGAGCCAACAGGCCGCCGGTCGTTCGCGGCCGCCGGCAGGAAGGAAGCGAGCGAGTGGCTGGCAGACGCAGGGTCGTGATCACCGGGATGGGGCTCGTCACGCCGCTCGGCGTGCGCGTGGAGGAGCTCTGGAAAAACCTCATGGCAGGCGCCTCCGGTGTGGGCCTGACCACGGTCTTTGACGCCTCGCGGTTTCCCACGAAGATCTCGGCCGAGGTTCGCAACTGGGACATCGCCGACGAGGGCCAGGACGCCAAGCACTGGCAGTTCTGCGGTCGGCACACGAAGTTTGCCGCGGGCGCCGCCCTCCAGGCGATGCGTGATGCCGGCCTGGAGAAAGGCCTGCCTGCCGATCCCACACGGCTCGGCGTGTATCTCGGCAGCGGCGAGGGGCAACAGGATTTCGACTCCTTCACGAGCATGATGATGGCCGCGATCTCGGGCGACACGCTCGACGTGGCCAAGTTCACGAAGCTCGGTCTCGAGACGCTCCATCCGCTCTCCGAAGTGGAGCAGGAGCCCAACATGCCCGCCGGCCACCTGGCCGGTATGTTCGACGCCCAGGGGCCGAACTTGAACTGCCTCACGGCCTGCGCCGCATCCAGCCAGGCGATCGGTGAGGCGGCCGAGCTCGTGCGCCGTGGCGACGCCGACGTGATGCTCTCTGGCGGCACGCACTCGATGATCCATCCCTTCGGCGTGACGGGCTTCAACCTGCTCACGGCGCTCTCCACCCGCAACGACGAGCCGACGCGGGCCAGTCGGCCGTTCGACAACGAGCGCGACGGCTTCGTGCTCGGCGAGGGGGCCGCGATGGTGGTGCTCGAGGAGCTCGAGCACGCGAAGCGCCGCGGGGCCAAGATCCACGGCGAGCTGCTCGGCTACGGCTCCACGGCCGACGCCTACCGGATCACCGACACGCATCCCGAAGGCCGGGGCGCCGCCGCCTGCATCACGATGGCGCTCAAAGACGCCGGCCTCGGCACGCACGACATCCACTACATCAACGCCCACGGCACGAGCACCGACGTTAACGACAAGGTCGAGACGCTCGCCATCAAGAAGGTGTTCGGCGAGCACGCCTACAAGATCCCTGTGTCGAGCACGAAGAGCATGATGGGCCACCTGATCGCGGCCGCGGGCGCCACGGAGCTGATCGTGTGCCTGCTCGCAATCCGCGACGGCATGCTGCCGCCGACGATCAACTATGAAAACCCAGACCCAAACTGCGACCTCGACTATGTGCCGAACAAGTCGCGCCCGGGGAAGTGCGACCGCGCCCTCTCCAACAGCTTTGGCTTCGGCGGCCAGAACATCTCGCTGATCGTCGGCCGGTATACGTAGGACAGGCTTCAGCCTGTCACGACTCATTTAAAGGGTGCCGGCTCGGGGTTACCCCGTACCGTCTCGCCGGACGTTCGCCTCCGCCCTCCAGGCTACGGCTCACTCGGATTTGCCTGCGCTGCGCCATCCATGGCTTCGCTGGTCAAATACGCCGTCTCAACGGCAGGGGTAACCCCTCGCCTCCTCGACTGGAAATGAGGAGGCGGCGGAGACGGTCGGTGCGATGCGGAAGAGCCGACGGGCAGATACGCGGCTTACACCGAGCGCACCATCACAGTTGAGACTGGACTAGCGATCGCCCTCGGCGATGGAGCAGCGTACCGCCGGCTCCGACGCCGGCTTGGGCGAGTCGAGCTGTGACGCACTGTTCCGCACTCGCGCAGCTTGCCCAGCCTCGCGCCCGCAGGGTTTTCTCAACAGGTGCGACCGGTGTGGCCGATACATCCCGTGAACCCTGAGGGAACCAGACTCATGAAACGCGCCACCGGGCTTCTTTTGGCCGTCGCCGTGATCGGCATGTCGAGCGGTTGCTCGATCATCGACCGGCTCTTTCTGCTGAACACCGACGGCCCCTACGGCCATCACGCCCGTGGCGGTGGTGGCGGCGCGTGCCGCGACGGGGCCTGCGAAAACGGCCAGTGCCAGGTGGGCGGGCCATGTGAATCGTGCGGTCCGAGTGAAGCCTGTGGGCCGGGCGGTTGTCAGCCCGGCTGCCGCGACTGCGCCGCCGGCCACTGCAAGAAGCACGTCGGCCGGTATGGCGGCCTGGCCAAGCATCATCTCTCGCCCGCCGAGCGGGCGGCGCTCGCGGCGAGCGACTACGGCGCGACGCAGCCGGCCGGCCCGCC
>CAMAVC010000051.1 GCA_945861585.1 Planctomicrobium piriforme | reverse complement strand
CTGTGGGCCATGCCCACGAGGATGCCGAGATGATCACGATGGAGACACCCGCCAGCGGATCAAGACCGGGAGCGATTGGCGCACGCGGGCGCCTGCAGCCCGGTCCCTGTCCGGAAGGTGTGCTGCCCGATGCGGTGCAGCCGGTCGATATCAGCGGCCCGGAGGGCCTCGCAATCTCGATCGAGACTGCGGCCGGCTGGTCGCCCCTGCGATCGGCACCTCTCCGCATGGGCCTGGTGGTCGGGCAGCCGTATCGGCTGCGGCTGGCCGGGTTTGCCGCCGCTCCCGAGCGGGAGCTGTATCCGACGGTCCGCGTGCTGGCCAAGCTCGCAGCGCCCCCTGGGCAGGCGTGGCGTTTTCCGGTCGAGGTGGTGATCGACGAGGCCGACATCGCCGCGGCCCTCGAAGGCTCGTTGGTGCGGCGCGTCGTCTACGCGGCCTGTGATCCCGACACGCCCGACATCGTGCCGGCCACGTGGTTCGACGTGCGGCCTGGCGACGACGCGCTCGACGTGGCCCTCACGCTGGGCGATCCGGTGGCGGAAGTGATCATCGGCAATCGTGTGCCTGCGCCAGGGAGCGTGCGATGAACGAACCGGTGCCATTCCGCTGGCTGCGCATCGTGGCGATTGCCACGGGTGCGATCATCCTCGCGTCGTGCCGGTCGCTAACCGCACCGGCGGTCCTGTCGACGACGGTGCTCACGGCAACGCCCGCCGACACGGACGTCTCGACCGCCCTCGTCACCGACGACGTTGCACCGCTGGACGGCCTCGCACCACCGGATGAACGCGCAGCGCGGAATGAGGCGGATGACCAGGTCCGCGTGGTCGGCCTCGAAACCCCCTGCCCTCCCCTGCCCCGGCTCGCACGGCGGGGCTGCCGCGGCGGCCGCTGCCAAGCGTGCGAGATGTGCACAGCCGATGCGTGCGCTGTCGGCAACTGCCCGACGCCGATCTGCCTGCCGGCACCCGGCGTGCCCACGGCGGGCCCCTGCCTCGTCTGCGACGGAGGCGATCACGGCGCACCGGCGCGGCCCGCGGCCCGGCTCGGCCTCAAGAACCTCACGGCCGGCGACACGGTGGCCCGGTATCGCCCCGCCGATGCCCTGCTTCTCGACGACGACGACACCTCCGAGGTGCAGCTTGTGACTTCGAATTGCACGTGCGTCTTCGCCCCGCGATTCTCCTCGGTGCGCGAATTGATCCGGCCCCACGAAGAGGCGGTTCCCGTCGGCCCCAAGGGCCTCGCCAACGACGAGCATGTCGATGCGGCCATCGACAGGCTTCCGGTCGTGGCTCGCACGCACCGCGTCGGCCCGGATCTGGCCCGCACGGCCCTCGTCGGCCTCGCGGTGGAAGAGCGGCTGCCGGCGCTGGCCGTCGACCAGGCCGATCTGCCCGAGGCGTCGATCAATGCAGAGCAGCCTGTCGAGCGCGCGCGCGACGAGCATCCGGCCGTCGCGGCGCTCGTGCAGACCCCGCGGATCAAGGTCGGCTTCGACGTGCCGCTGGCGTGGACGTGCGTCAAGGGTGCGCAGGTCGTCGTCGGCGACCAGGCGGCCGAGGTCGTGGCTTCCGATCAAGGCACGGCCACGCTGCGGCTCGAGGAGCCGGGCCGGGCCGAGCTCACGCTCTGCAAGCGGGCCGGCAGCGACACGGCCCGCGTCGGCGAAGAGCTCGACTTCACGATCTTCCTGCTCAACTCGGGCGACCGCCCGCTCGCCGACATCGTGCTCGTCGACGCGCTGCCCAAGCGGCTCGCGCTCGTGCCGCAGAGCGCGGCGTCGAGCCTGCCGGCCGACATCTCCACCGGCACCGGCGACGACGGCTCGGTCGTGGTGAAGTGGCGGCTGACGGGCTCACTCGCGCCCGGCGCGGGGGGCTTCGTGCGGTTTCGGACGATCGTACGGTAGCCGCTGTTTGCCCTCTGCCGTCGCGCGGGGGTACGATCTGGGCTCACTTTGATCCGCTTTCCCCGCGAGGCCCTCATGCGCATGTCCCGCCGGCCGCAGGCCACGGTGTCCCTTTTTATCGCTCTCTTCCTGTCGCTGCCGGCCACGTGGCTTCTCGCGCAGCCCGGGGCCGTGCAGTCGAACGCTCAGCCGGGCGCCGCGCGAGCGGCCCCGGGCAAGCAGACCGCCGGCATGCCGAAGGTGCCCGCTGTGCCCGAAGGCACGCCCCAGCAACTGCTCGACTTCGTGCAGGGGCTCAAGGAGACCGACGCCAAGCCTTCGTCGCGCGAAGAGATGATGGCCTACATGCGCGACGTGGCCGGCGCGTCGGTGCAGGCCGCCGACAAGATCCTCGGACAGGTGAAGCCCGGGCAGAAGTTCCACGACGAGGCCGCCGCGCTCAAGCTCGAAAGCCTGATGCTGCTCGGCCGGCTGGGTGACGAGAAGGCGGCCGCCGACATGACGGCCTACGCCCAGTCGCTCGTCAACAGCCCCTCGCCCGAGCTCGCCAAGGAGGCCCAGCGGCTCGTGCTCGTGGGCGAGGCGCAGCAGGTGTTCGCGAGCGGCAAGCTCGCTGGCGGCCCCGCCCTCGTGCAGAAGGTGGCCACGATGCTCGCGGCCGATCCGAACGACCAGCAGACGGCGGGCCTCGCCATGCAACTGGCCGGCGCGTTCGAGCAACTGCCCGGCGGCGAGGAGCTGGCGGCCGCGGCCTACAAATCGTTTGCGCCCCTGTTCGCCAAGAGCACGAACCAGCAGGTGAAGGCGATGGGCGAGAGCTTCGCGGGCACGCTGCGGCGGCTCTCGCTGCTCGGCCACCCGATGGAGATCACCGGCACGCTCCTGAATGGCCAGCCGTTCGACCAGAAGTCGCTCGCCGGCAAGGTGGTGCTCGTGGACTTCTGGGCCACGTGGTGCGGCCCCTGCGTCGCCGAGATCCCAAACGTGCTCGCCCAATACGAGAAGTATCGTGACAAGGGCTTCGAAGTCGTGGGCATCAGCCTCGACGAAGACCGTGAGACGCTCGAGAAATTCGTCGCCGAGCAGAAGATCCCCTGGCCGATCCTCTACGAAAAGCCCGGCGGTGAGGGCTGGCGGCATCCGCTGGCGACCTACTACGGCATCAGCGGCATTCCGACGGTGATTCTCATCGGCCGCGACGGCAACGTGGTCACGCTCAACGCCCGCGGCGAGAAGCTGGGCGAGGCGCTCGACAAGCTCTTCAAGCCTGCTGGCTGACGGCCACTTTTCATCGTGCACAAACGGCTCATTTCCCGGCGCGCCGGGGCGTTCGATTCGTCGGGCATCCGCAAGGTCTTCGATCTGGCGGCGAAGCTCGTCGACCCGATCAATCTCTCGATCGGCCAGCCCGACTTCGAGATGCCCCTCGCCGCCCGCGAAGCGGCGAAGCAGGCGATCGACGCCGGCAAGAACGGCTACACACCCACCCAGGGGATCGCCGTGCTGCGGGAGCGGCTCGAGGCTCAGGTGCGCGACGGGCTCGGCCAGCCGGATCGCTCGCTGTGTGTGACGAGTGGCTCCAGCGGGGCGCTCAACCTCGCCCTCATGGCGCTCGTCGACCCGGGCGACGAAGTGATCGTGTTCGAGCCTGCGTTCGTGATGTATCGCCCGCTCGTGGAGTTTCTCGGTGGCCGGTGCGTGGTGCTCGACACCGCCCCTTCGTTTCAGATCGACGTCGATCGCGTGGCGGCCGCGATCACGCCCGCCACGAAGGTGATGCTTCTCAACACGCCGGCCAATCCCACCGGCGTGGTCGCCACGGCCGACGTCGTGCGCGATCTCGCCCGGCTCGCTGATGACAGGGGCGTGACGATCGTCAGCGACGAACTCTACCGCTCGTATTGCTACGACGCCCCATTCGCCTCCCCTGCCCTGCACTCCGACAACGTCGTCGTGATCGACGGCTTCTCGAAGTCGCACGCCATGACGGGCTGGCGGGTGGGCTGGGTGCACGGGCCGAAGCCGGTGGTCGACGCCTGCACGATGCTCCAGCAATACACGTTCGTCTGCGCACCGCAGGCGGGCCAATGGGCGGCGATCGCCGCGCTCGACGCCCCGATGGAGGCGCCGCTGGCCGAGTGCCGGCGGAAGCGCGACCTGCTCATGGCCGGCCTCCGCGGCCACTACCGCTTCGTGCAGCCCGGCGGCGCGTTTTATCTCTATCCAGAGGCGCCCGGCGGATCGGGCAAGGCCTTCGCCGAGCGGGCCGTCGCCGAGGAGAAACTGCTGCTGGTGCCGGGCGCCGTGTTCGGCGCGGCCGACACCCACTTTCGCATCGCCTACACGGTGAGCGATGCGACGCTCGACCGCGGCATCGCCGCCCTGCGCCGCCTCGCTGAGACCGCCTGAACGATGCCGGCCCGCACCGTCCCCGACGTGGCCGCCCTCCTCGACCACGCCGTCCTGAAGCCAACCTTCACGTCGTCCGACCTCGCCGCCCACGCCGCCATGTGCGTGGCCCGCGGCGTCGGCTGCCTGTGCGTGCGTCCGGCCGACGTGGCCGACGCGGTGCGGCACGTCGCGGGCAGCCCCGTCGTGGTGGCGAGTGTGATCGGGTTTCCGCACGGCAGCCACCGCACCGAAACAAAGGCCCTCGAATCACGGCTCGCGATCGCCGACGGTGCCCAGGAACTCGACATGGTGATCGCCCTCGGCCCGCTGCTTTCGGGCGACGAGTCGCGGGTGCGCGACGACATCGCCGCCGTCGTGGCCGCAGCCCGGCCGCACGCCGCTCTCGTGAAGGTGATCTTCGAGACCTGCCATCTCACGCCCGCCCAGATCGTGACGGCCTGCCGGCTCTCCGAGGAGGCCGGCGCCGACTTCGTGAAGACCTCGACAGGCTTTGGCACGGCCGGGGCCACGCCGGAGGCCGTGCGGCTGATGCTCGACACCGTCGGCGGTCGCCTCGGTGTGAAGGCCTCGGGCGGCATCCGCACCTGGGCCGACGCCGTCATGTATCTCGACATGGGGTGCACGCGGCTCGGCGTCGGCGACGCCGCCACGATCCTCGACGGCGGCACGGCCACCGGCGGCTACTGAACGGCACCCCGTAGGACAGGCTTCAGCCTGTCGCTGCTTTACTGATGCGCGCCGGCTCGGGGTTACCCCGTACCGTCTCGCCGGACGTTCACTCCGGCCCTCCAGGCCTCCGCTCACTCGGATTTGCCTGCGCTGCGCCATCCATGGCTGCGCTGGTCAAATACGCCGGCTCAACGGTAGGGGTAACCCCAAGCCTCCCCCACTCAGGAAGCCCGAGGCGTGAGCCGAAGGGATGCTGGGTAGCAGTTTCGGCGGAGACGGTCGGTGCGATGCGGAAGAGCCGACGGGCAGATACGCGGCTTACAACGAGCGCACCATCACAGTTGAGACGGGACGAGCGATCGCCCTCGGCGATGGAGCAGCGTACCGCCGGCTCCGAATGCGGGACATTAGCACATGCCCTGCCGTCCCGCGTCAGGCGCTCTTCGGGCGGGCTTCGCGGAGCGGCACGACCGGGTCGACGCCTTCGACGTTGCGGGCGGTGATCATGTAGGAGCCGCCGGAGTGGTCGGGGAGGTCGAACATCGGATCGAGCATCACGTCTTCGATGATCGACCGCAGGCCGCGGGCGCCGGTTTCTTTCTTCATGGCCTTGCGGGCGATCGCCGCGAGGGCGTCGTCGGTGAATTCGAGCTGGCAGTTTTCCATGCCGAAGAGCTTTTGATACTGCTTCACGAGCGCGTTCTTCGGCTCCTTGAGCACCTTCACGAGCGCGTGCTCATCGAGCGGCTTGAGCGACGAGATCACGGGCAGACGGCCGACGAGCTCGGGGATCAGGCCGAACTCGAGGATGTCGTCGGAGTCGACCTGCGGGAGCAACTCGGCGAGGGTGGGTTCGCCCTTCATGTCGCTTGGCTGACCGAAGCCGATCGTCTTGCGGCCAAGCCGCTTGCCGATGATCTTGTCGATGCCCACGAACGTTCCTCCGCAGATGAAGAGGATGTTCGAGGTGTCGATCTGGATGTACTGCTGCTCGGGATGCTTGCGGCCTCCCTGCGGCGGCACGTTGGCCACGGTGCCTTCGAGCATTTTGAGAAGCGCCTGCTGCACCCCCTCGCCGGAAACGTCGCGGGTGATCGAGACGTTTTGGCTCGTCTTGCCGATCTTGTCGATCTCGTCGATGTAGAGCACGCCCCGCTGGGCCGCCTCGATGTCGAAGTCGGCGGCGTTGAGCAGTTTGAGGAGGAGGTTTTCCACGTCCTCGCCCACATACCCGGCCTCGGTGAGCGTGGTGGCGTCGCCGATCGCGAACGGCACGTTGAGAACCTTGGCAAGCGTGCGGGCCAGAAGCGTCTTGCCGCAGCCGGTGGGTCCGAGGAGGAGGATGTTCGACTTCTCCACTTCCACGTCCGAGCCTTCGCTGCCGAGCGTGAGCCGCTTGTAGTGGCTGTTCACCGCCACGGCGAGCACCCGCTTGGCGTGCTCCTGGCCGATCACGTATTCGTCGAGGTGGGCGACGATCTCGCGGGGCGACGGGATCGACGAGAAGAGCTGCTTGCTCGTGCCGCGGCGCCGCTTTTCCTGGTCGAGGATCGACTGGCACAGCTCGATGCACTCGCCGCAGATGTAGACGTCACCGGGCCCCTCGACGAGCGGCCCCACGTCTCGGTAGCTCTTGCGGCAAAACGAGCAGAAGGCGTTTTTCTTGGTCGTGCCTCCCGTGCCACGGCGCCCGAGATTGTTGACGTCTTTCCCTGAAGGCATGTCGTTGCTTCCCTTTCGTGCAGGTCATCCACAGCGCCGGGGGGCCGGCATTTGATCGGCACCGGCTCCGGTGCGACGACCGTCGGAATCGATGCGCGGCTCCACGAGAACCTTTATCTTTCGGTATTCGTCGGCTGTCAGCACACCCTTGTCGCGAAGGGCCCTGTATTCGGCAAGCGCGGTTTCCCACGACCCGGCCCCGGCCTCGGCCTGACGGTATCGGCCGCGGATCGTGACGATCGCCACGACGCCTCCCGCGACGAACACCGCGAGCAACAGCGCACTGATCAAAAATGCTTGCATACTGTGCCGAAATTCTCCCCCGGGGGCCTGTCACGGCGGCCGCCCGGCATCTTTCCATCGGCTCATCGCATCGAATTATGCCAGTCCCGTGAAGGCCGGGTCCAGCATCGGGCGGCCCAGTCTGCCCAGCCTCGCCAGCCGCCGCTCTTTGTCGGGGTTCGGGCATTTTGCCGGCTCGACGGGCGAATCTGGGCGGACTCTCCGCCGACCTCGTGGAAAAGATGACTTTGACGCCTGCAACGGTCGATCCATGCCGACATGGGAGTGGTTTCGGAACTTGAAACGCCAGCGGTCCTGAGGGCCGCGGTGGGCCGGAAGCGTGGTGCGCCGCGCTGGTGGACCCTCGTGGCGTGCGCCTGCGCGGTCGGGATCGCCGGGGGCGGGCTCCGTAGCCACGCCGCCGAACCGCCGGCCGCCGCGTCGCTGCCAGAGCTCGTGCGCACGAAGCATCGCGTGTTCTCGATCCCCTTCCGGCTGCCTCCCGCCCAGACGCCCGATGCGGCGCCCCAGCGGGTGGTGCTGAGCGTGTCATCCGACCTGGGCGTCACCTGGTCGCAGGCCGCCGAGGCGGCCCCGAACGCCGGGGCGTTCACGTACCGTGCCGAGGCCGACGGCGAATACTGGTTTCAACTTCGGGCGATCGACGCGAAAGGTCGCAGTCGCGGTGGCGCCGGCCCCGACATCCGCGTGCTTGTCGATGCCGCCGGCCCGAAGATCGCCGCCCGCGTCTGGAAGGGTGCCGATGGGGAGATCGTCTGTCGCTACGCCGCGGTCGACGATTCGCTACGGCTCGACTCGCTGGCCGTCGAATATCGTGGCAAGGGTGACCAGGGCTGGAAGAAGATCACGGCCGAAGGCGTGCTCTCGCGCGAGTCGCCGGCCCATCTTGTCGGCGAGGAGATCTGGTGGGCGGGCGAGCAGGTCGAAGCGCTGACGGTGAAGATCGCGATCTCCGACTCGTCGGGCAACAACACCGTGCGGCAGTTCACGCTCGAGCCGACCGATCCGCAGGTCGATCAGTCGGCGCTCGCCCGTGAGCTCGGGGCCCCGCCCCTGCCCTCGCGGGAGACCGCTTCCGACGTCGGATCCACGGTGTCGTCGGGGCCGCAGCCTGCGTTTCGTGTTCCGGAGTCGGCCCGTTCCGTCCTCGCACCCACGCCCGCCCCGGCGCCGCCGGGGGGCTGGTCGGCCGAGGCGGCCGCGCCGTGGGCGGCAGAAACGCCCCGGGCCATCGAGACGCCGCGGTCGGGGGATTCGCGCACAGCCGCGTGGTCCGTGGGCACACCTCCCGCGCCCGCCACGCCCGCCCCGCGCAGCGCCTTCGCCGGATCGGCGTCGGCCGTGCTGCCATCCGGGCAGCCGCCGGCCGAATACCGTGGCAAGCCGCTCCAGCTCGTGAAGTCGCGCCGCTTTGCCTGGGACTATGAGTTCAAGGCCGAGCAGGGCTACGCCGGGGCGATGCGGGTCGAGCTCTGGAGCACGCGCGACGCCGGCGTCACGTGGCAGCGGATCGCGGTCGACGACGACGCGAAGAGCCCGATCCAGGTCGCGCTGCCCGCCGCCGGGCTCTACGGTTTCCGCCTCGACATCGTGCCCGACCTGCCCGATATCGCCAGCGGTCCGCAGCCCGGTGAATCCCCCGACTGCTGGCTCGGTGTCGATGACGAGCCGCCCATGGTCGAGCTGATCGAGGCGGCCCGCGCGAAGCCTGGTGAGCCGGTGGGCATGGTGATCCGCTACGCGGCCCACGATCAAATGCTCGTGCCGAAGAGCGTGCGGCTGTCGTACGCGCCGCAGGTGGACGGCCCCTGGACGACGATCGCCGAGGGGCTCGACACCCAGAGCGAGTATCGCTGGCAGCCGGCCCGCACCACGCCAGCCAAGGTGCATGTGCGGGTCGAGGCGGCCGATGCGGCGGGCAATGTCGGCTTTGCGACGACGTCCGGGCCGGTGCTCGTCTCGACGCCGCGCGTGGTGGGCAAGCTCGGCGGCGTCACCACGCTGCCGACGGCGCCGTAGGGCGCCGGCGAGGGGCTGCCCCGTACCACGTCGCCGGACGTTCGCTCCGGCTTGTAGGACAGGCTTCAGCCTGTCATGCCGGCACTCGCCCAATCCGGCTCGGGGTTACCCCGTACCGTCTCGCCGGACGTTCGTTGCGCCCATCCTGGGCTTCACTCACTCGGATGTGCCTGCGCCGGCGGGAGCGCCTCCGCTTGGCCATCCATCGCTCCGCTGGTCACATACGCCGTCTCAACGGCAGGGGTAACCCCTCGCCTCCCGGCTCGGGGTCCTTGGTGTGCCGCCCTCTCCTGAAAGCCCGAGGCGCGAGCCGAGTGGATGCCGGCAAGGCTGCGTCCCGATTCGAGAGTGTCCTGTTACACTCCCTGCGTGGCCACGTCGCAATCCGCTCTCGACATTCTGGGACGTCCCGACGACTTCGACCTCGGGGCGCCGTCGCTCGTCGTGCTCGTCGGCGACGAGCCGTTTTTGGCCTATCACATGCTCGCGCTCCTGCGCGAGCGGCTCTGCCCCGACGAGGCTGATCGGGCGTGGGCGTGGCGCGAGTTCACAGGCGACGACGTGCCCGACCCGCGCGACGTGTTCGACGAGGCCGCGACGGTGCCGCTCTTCGCCGGGGCCACGCGGGCGGCGATCGTCCGCAATGCCGATGCGTTCGTGACACAGTCGCGCACGCCGCTTGAGACGCTCGCCGGCAGCCCACGCGGTCGCCGGGGGCTCGTCATTCTCGAGTTGAAGTCGCTCCCGGCGAACACGCGGCTCGCGAAGGCCGTCGCCCAGCACGGGCTCGTGATCGACATCTCCGTGTCGAAGCGGGGCGGTCTCACCCCCTGGGTGAAACGCTGGGCGAAAGCCCACCATGGGATCACGCTGGCCGAGGCCACGGCGGAGCGGCTCATGGAGCGCTTCGCGGGCGACCTCGGACAGATCGACCAGGCGCTCGCTCGGCTCGCAGGCGCGCTCGGCCCCGACGAACGAAAGCAGCCGATCCAGCCCGATGCCGTTGAAGACATGGCCGGCGGCCCCCAGGAGCGCACGGCCTGGGGCATGATCGACGCCGCCGCCGCCGGCGACGCCCGCACCGCGATCGCGCATCTCGCCGACCTGATCGATGCCGGCGAGAGTCCGATCGGCATCAGCGCCCAAATGGCCACGGTGCTGCGGCGGCTGTCATCGGCGGCCCGGCTTCTGGCGCTGCCTCCCGAGGCCGGCCGGCCCGCAGGCGTGGAGGCCGCGCTCAGCGCTGCGGGCGTGGCCTCGTGGCCGAAGGCGATGACCCAAGCCCGCGAGGCGCTCGGCCAGCTCGGCGGCCGGCGGGCCCGCCAGCTGCCGGTCTGGCTCCTCGACCTCGATTCCGCGCTCAAAGGGGATGCTTCCCGGGGCTTACGCGCCCGGCTGGCCTTGGAGCGGCTGTTTTGCAAGATGGCGCGGCCGGCGGCTGATCGTCGTCCGGCCACCGCCCGCCCCCAGGGACCCCGATCGTGAATGCCGACCTGCCCGCCGCTCCGAAAGACGTCTGGGAAAATCCGCTCGCCAGCCGCTATGCATCCGCGGAGATGACGCGGCTCTGGAGCGACAACCATCGCTACCGTCTCTGGCGGCAGACGTGGCTCGCGCTCGCCGAGGCCGAGGCCGAGCTCGGCCTGCCGATCAGCCGTCAGCAACTCGACGAGATGCGGGCCGCGCTCGCCCAGCCGATCGACTTCGCGAAGGCCGCCGAGTATGAGCGGCGGATGCGGCACGACGTCTTCGCCCATCTCCACACGTTCGGCGATGCCTGCCCTGCAGCCCGGCCGATCCTCCATCTCGGGGCCACGAGCGCCTACGTCACCGACAACACCGATCTGATCTTGATGCGCGAGTCGCTCGATCTCGTGGTGGCCCGGCTGGCCGCCGTGATCGAGCGGCTGGCCACGAAGGCACTCGAGACGAAGGATCTCGTCTGCCTTGGCCGCACGCATCTCCAGCCGGCGCAGCCCACCACGATCGGCAAGCGGATCTGCCTCTGGATCCACGACCTGCTCCTCGATCTCGAGGAGATCACCCATCGTCGCAAGCTGCTGCGGGCCCGGGGTGTGAAGGGGACGACCGGCACGCAGGCGAGCTTCCTCGAGCTCTTCGCCGGCGATCACGCGAAGGTCCGCCGGCTCGACGAGCTCGTGGCGGTGAAGCTCGGCTTCCACAGTTCCTACGAGGTGACGGGACAGACCTATTCGCGCAAGATCGATTCGCAGGTGATCGCGGCCCTTGCCGGCGTCTCCGAGTCGATGCACAAGGCGGGCAACGACCTGCGGCTGGCCGCCGCCTGGGGCGAGCTCGAAGAGCCGTTCGAAACGGAGCAGGTCGGCTCGTCGGCGATGCCCTACAAGCGGAATCCGATGCGAGCCGAGCGCATGTGCGGCCTGGGTCGCTTTGTGATGGGCCTCGCGGCCACCGCCGGCCAAACGGCGGCCGTGCAGTGGATGGAGCGCACGCTCGACGACTCGGCGCCGCGCCGGCTCGTGCTGCCACAGGCGTTCCTCGCCACCGATGCCCAGCTCGTGATCTACGCCAACGTTGCGGGCGGGCTGGTGGTGCTGCCGGGCGGCATCAAGCGCAACCTCGACGCCCACCTGCCGTTCCTGGCCAGCGAGCGGATTCTGATGGTGGCCACGAAGGCGGGTGGCGATCGGCAGACGCTGCACGAGGCGATCCGCACGCACAGCCACGCCGCCACGGCCCGGATCCGTGAGGGGTACGACAACGACCTCATGGCTCGGCTGGCGGGCGATCCACTGTTCACGGGTGTCGACCTCGTTGCCGCGCTCGAGACGCCGGGCCTCGCCGGCCGCGCCGCCGAGCAGGTGGAGGAGTTCGTGCACGGTGCCGTGCGAGCCGCGCTGGCCGACTGCCCCGGCCGTGCCGCCGAGTCGGCCCTGCGAGTGTGAGGCGGCGGAATTGGTGCCAGGCACCAATTCCGCTCGTCGCGGCCCTGCTCAGCCCTTGATCACGCCGAGCGGCCGGAGCCTGGCGACCTTCGTGGAGAGCCCGGCGCGGTGCACGACGTCGACGACCACGTCGACGTCCTTGTAGGCTGCGGGCTGCTCCTCGGCGAGCCCCTCGCGGCTCCGGCTGCGGGCGATCACGCCTGAGCGTTCGAGCTCGTGCTGGATGTTGCGGCCCTTCGCGGCCCGCGTGGCCGCCGTGCGCGAGAGGCAGCGGCCGGCGCCGTGGCAGGTCGTGCCGAACGAGCGTTCGAGCGAGCGCGGGCCGCCGAGCAGCACCCAGCTCGCCCGCCCCATGTCGCCAGGGATGATCACCGGCTGCCCGATCGCCCGGTAGCGGTCGGGGATGTCGTGATGGCCCGCGGGAAACGCCCGCGTGGCCCCCTTGCGGTGCACGCACACGGGCTTGCGCACGTCGCCCACCGCGTGTTCCTCGATCTTCGCGATGTTGTGGGCCACGTCATACACGAGCTCCATGCCGAGCGAGCCCCAGGGTTTGCCGAGCACCCGCTCGAACACCTCGCGCACCTGCCACATGAGAAGCTGGCGGTTGCAGAAGGCATAGTTGGCCGCGGCCCGCATCGCGCCGAGATAGTGCGCGCCCTCGGGGCTCTCCACCGGGGCACACACGAGCTGCCGGTCGGGGAGCGTGATGCCATACTTCGCCGGCGCGTCGCGGAGGGCCCGCAGCGCGTCGTCGCACACCTGGTAGCCGAGCCCGCGCGACCCGGAGTGGATGAGCACGCAGATCTGCCCCTCCGCGAGGCCGAAGGCCGCCGCCGCACGCGGGTCTTCGACGCGGTCGACCACCTGCACCTCGATGAAGTGGTTGCCCGCCCCCACGGTGCCGCACTGGTCTTGCCCACGGGCAAGCGCCCGGTCGCTCACGAGCTCGGGGCGGGCGTCGGCGATGCAGCCCTCCGCCTCGGTCAACAGGCGGTCGTCGTCGGTCGCGAGGCCGCGGTGCACGAGATACTCGACGCCCTCGCGCATCAGCTGCCGGAGCTCGGCCGGCGAAAACACGTGCCGCCCCCCCTGCCCCACGCCCACGGGCACGTCGCGGATCAATTGATTGACGAGCTGCACGAGCACCGGCCGCACATCGGCGAGCGTGAGATTCGTGCGCACGAGCCGCACGCCGCAGTTGATGTCGTAGCCCACGCCGCCCGGCGACACGACGCCGCCCACGGCCGGATCCGTCGCGCACACGCCGCCGATGCAGAAGCCGTAGCCCCAGTGAATATCGGGCATCGCCAGGCTCGCGGTCTGGATGCCCGGCAAAAAAGCCACGTTCGCCACCTGCTCCGCCGCCCGGTCGCTCCGCACGTGCTCGATCAGCCGCTCGTCGGCGAACACGAGACCGTCGACCCGCATGCCGGGCCGATACGACTTCGGAATCCGGTAGCAGCACTCGTCGACGCGTTCGAGCGGGCCGGAGTAAGAGCGGTCGATGTCAGTCATATGTCCACGATCAGCGTCGCTTCCCAGCCGGTGGCACACTGCCGCACGGTGAGCTCGTGCTGCGTGACGGCCTTCACCTCGTGGGCCAGTGTATGAACAGCCGGGTCGTACGCCTCGCCCCGCGCCGTGCCGTGCAGCCCCGCCGCATGGACAGTCACGGTGAACTCCCGAAACAGCATGTGCTCGACCGTAAACGCCGCGAGGAGCTCCGTCGTCCAGTCGAGCAGCAGCCACTCGGGATCGGTGCCCGCCACCTCGAACGTGCGCTCCATGCGCGGCCGGATCTGGACGACATCGCCGGCAATGATCTCGAAGAGGCCCACGCCCGCCTCGGCGAAGAGCAGATCGAGCGCGGGCGCCACGATGCGCAGGCCCAGATCAGCCGTGTGCTCGAAGACTTCATGCATGCGGCGATTGTACGCGGGGCTTGCTCGTGGGTTTCTCGAGGGTTGCTCGACTCGCCTGAAGCCTCCTCAACGAAAGCCCGAGGCGTGAGCCGAGTGGATGCCCCGGCCGCACATGATTGCGGCGCGTATTCCCTTCGGCTCACGCCTCGGGCTTCCAGTTGAGGGAGGCTTCGGGCTCCCCGTGTCCCGGGAGCCGGCGTATTTGACCAGCGCAGCCATGGATGGCGCAGCGCAGGCAAATCCGAGCGAGCGGAAGCCAGGATGGCTGCAGCGAGCGTCCGGCGATGGGATATGGGGAGCCCGAAGCCGGCGCGCCTTGTCGGTTACGACGCGAACTCGAGGCCTGTGAGTGTGCCGGTGGAGGAGGCGAAGCGGTCGGATTCGAGGCCGAGCCGCTGGAGCATGCTCACGTAGAGGTTGGCGAGCGGTGGATGGTCGGCCGGGTCGAAGGCGAGGTGGCCGGCGTGGCGGAAGCCGCCGCCGGCAAGGAGGATCGGGAGGTTCGTGTTGGAGTGGCTGTTGGCGTTGCCCATGCAGGAGCCGTAGAGCACCATGGTGCGGTCGAGGAGCGTTGCGCCCCCTTCGCTGACGCCCTCGAGGGTGGCGAGGAGTTCGGCGAGGGCAGCGAACTGGGCTGCTTCGAGCGTCTTCAGTTCGGCGATCATCTCGGGGCGATTGCCGTGATGGGTGAGTGAGTGGGGTTCGTGGGCCACGCCGGGGGCCCGCGGCATCCACACGGCCGGGTTCACCAGCAGCGTGACCACCCGGGTGGAGTCGGTCTCGAAGGCGAGCCTGATCATCTGCCCCATGAGCGCGAGGAGCGTGAAGAACTCCTGCTCCGGCTGCTCGGGCGGCGGTGGCAGCTTCGGCTTGGGCCGCCGGCGGCGCTCCCACATCTCGGCCTTCTGCATCTGGGCCTCAACCTCGCGGACCGACGTAAAATAGTGATCGAGCCGGGCGCGGTCGATGGCGGTGAGCGTGCGATCGAGACGCTTGGCGGGATGGGCGACGAAGTCGAGGATGCTGCGGCCGGCCTGGAGCGTGGCGACGCGCTCGGCCGTTTCACGGGCATTGCCCTGGAGGAACATCTGGCGGTAGAGCCGCGCCGGGCTGCGCTCACCGGGGATCGGTGCCCCGCTGCGGGTGAACGACAGGCTCGTGGTGCCGTGGGCCGCCACGGTGAGGGCGAGCGAAGCGAACCGGGTCTGGCCCCCGAGCGATTCGGCCGCGATCTGGTCGAGCGAGATCGAGTTTCTGAAGCTGCCGCTCGCGGGATGCGGGGCGCCGGTCAAAAAACAGATGTCGGCGGCATGGCCACCGTCCACGAGCGGATGCGCGAGCCCGGAAAACACCGTGAGCCGCTCGCGGAAGGGCGTGAGGCGTTCGAGATACGGCGGCGCCTCGTAGTCGCGGCCTGCCGTCGTCGGAAAGAAGTACTGCGGCAGGAGCCCCATCGTCGTCTCGATCGCGAGCAGCCGGCGGGGCGGCTCGGCGGCCGCGCCGCGGGCGGTGCCGCGCGATGTGAAGGCTTCGAGCCAGGGGAGTGCGACGGCGACGCCCGCGCCCCGGAGAAACGTGCGGCGCGAGGGGCTGTGTGGGGCGGAGTGAATCATGCTCGTGAGGCCTCTCATTGCTCGCGGAACAGGCGGCTGGCGACGACTTCCTGCACGAGGGTGCGCACGCCGTAGTCGTGCGGAGCCGCGCGGTCCACGATGGCCTCGAGCTCGGCCCGATCGGCAGCGGTAACAGGCGCACCGGTCGCATACACGACGAGCTGGCGGGCGAGCCCGCGGGCGAGCCGGCGCGGCTCGGCAGCCACGAGCCGCCGAAACTCCGCAAACGTCGCGAAGCTGCGGCCGTCGGCGAGCAGGCCCGCGGCATCGATCGCACGGCCGTCGGCCACCGCGCCCGCCGGGGCATCGGTGGGCAGAATCTGGTAGCGGTCCCGCCAGCCACCGATCGCGTCGAAATGCTCGAGCGCGAAGCCCGGCGGATCGATCGCGGTGTGGCAGGCCGAGCACGCGGCATCGGCGGTGTGCAGAGCGAGCTGCTCTCGAATCGAGACGGCCCCGCGCACGTCGGCGTCGACGGCGGGAATGTCGGGCGGCGGCGGTTCGGGGGGATCGTCGAGCAATTCGCGGAGCACCCATGCGCCGCGCTTCACGGGCGAGGTCACGGTGCCGTTGCTCGTCACCTTGAGCACGCTCGCCTGGCCGAGCAGCCCGCCACGAGGCGAGCCGGCGGGCAGCACGACACGCCGGATCGCGGCGCCATGGATCGGCTGCGATGCGGAGAGGCCGTAGTGCGCCGCCAGTCGCTGATTCACCATGGCGAAGTCGGCGTCGACGAGCGTGGCGGCGGGCAGATCGCGAGCCAGCAAGGCCCCAAAAAAGGCCCGCGTCTCGGCCAGCATCGCGTCGCCGAGCGACGGGCTGTAGTCGGGATAGAGCGTGGCGTCGGGCGTGGTGACGTCGATCTCACGGAGGTCGAGCCACTCGTCGAGAAAGTGCTCCACGAAGCGTGTGGCCTTCGCGTCGGCGAGCAGGCGCTCGACCTGTGCGCCGAGCACGGCTGGTTCCCTGAGCTTGCCGCGTCGGGCGAGGGTGCGGAGTTCTTCGTCGGGCAGCGAGTCCCAGAGAAACGAGGCCAGCCGGGCGGCGAGGTGCCAATCGTCGAGGGGCCCCGGCGGCCCGCCGAGATAGAGAAACTCCGGCGCACAGAGGGCCGCCTGCTCGGCCGTCCGTAGCGCTCTGTCGGGTGGATCGCCCGCCTTGAGCCGGCGGTTGACAAGCGCCGTGTAGCCCGCGATCTCGGCCGCCGTGGCGGGCCGACGAAATGCCTGGGAGAGAAACGTGGCCAGCACCTGTTTGACGTCGGGCCGTGGTGTGGGCCCGTAGAGCAGCCGGTGGCCGGCAGGCGGCCAGGAGTCGAAGAGCGGGCCTTCGACGTCGAGGTGGTCGAGTGCGACCCCGGGGCCGACGTATTCGGCCGCCCGGCCCGGTCGTTCGTAGACCCGCGCGGGTGGAATCGACGCTGCCGTAAATAGGATCTGCTCGCCCGCATTGAGCCAGGCGTCGAGCGTGTGGGTCTGCGGCGCAAGCGACGGCGCGTCGAACGTGCCGAGCAGCCGGTCGTTGGCGTGGAGCGTGACGGCTTCGGGGGCGGGCAGCGGCTGGAGTGTGCCCTTGTTCCACCCGAAGCTCCACACCGAGAGCTTCAGGCGGTAGCGGCCGCTCTGCGGCACGGTGAACGACGTGAAGAAGAGCGCGAAGTGGTCGGTGGGGCCTTGGCGGCGGAAGACGCCGACGGAGTGGGGATAGGGAAAGAGCCCGAGCCCCTCGTAGTGTTTGAGCTTGTGCGGCAGCGGCCCGCTGACGATGGGCAGCGCCGCGGCGTCGTAGCGGCTGTCCCTGAGGAACACCGCGTCGCCTTCGAGAAGCGCGAGTTTGAAAAATTCTTGGGCGCCCGGGAGCAGTCGTTCGCTTACGGGCCGCGGCGGGGAGGCATCGCGGCACGTGGCCGCAAGCAGGGCCGTGCCGGCCGCGGCATGCCAGGCCGCGACATGCACCGGCGACACATCGAGCGCATCGGCGGCACGGTCGAACCCGTGGGCTCGGCCGTCTTCGGGCAGCATGTCGCACACGGCGAGGCCGGGGAGGTCGAGCAGGTCGCGAAGCGAGTGCTCGTATTCGCGCCGTGTGAGTCGGCGTTTGGCCGCGCGGGCCTCGGACGGCGGAGTGTCCGGCCCGGGATCGTCGGCCGCGCTGCACGAGATCGCTGCTGCGATGATCGCGCAGAGCAGCCCCGCCCGTGTGCTCGTGTGCCATCCCGCCATCGTGTCCCTCTCCCCCGCCCTCCTGGTGAATCGGCGATCCCGGCCGGCAGAACCGCTTCCGGCGGTTCGGGCCGCGCCAAGCGACAAACTCACCTTAGATTCCGGGGCTTCGCGCAGGTTGCGGTTTCGGTGCGGCGCGGCTGGCCGGCATACTGTCGGCTGCCATGCGTGGATCGCCCACCCATTCCAGCGTCAGCGCTCAGCCCGTGCAGGATCATCCGAGCGTGTGGGTGGCGCTCAGTGGCGGCCTTGGCAATCAGGTCTTTCAGTGGGCTGCCGCCCAGGCTCTCGCGCTCGATTGGGGCGAGGCCGTGCCGGTGCTCGACCAACGGCTCTACGAACGCACGCCCTGGCGCCGCGCGTTTCTCGCGGCCCGTGACGCCGCCTGGGGGGTGCTCGCGGGCCGCGATGCCCGCTTTCGCTATCGGATGCTCGAACGGCGGAGTGAATTGCCCCGCGTGGGGGTCGAGCTGGCCCCCCTGCCCCTGCGGCGACCCGCAGTCGATGAGTTGCGGCGGGCCTGGCGTGATCGAGCCTGCACGGCCGTTGGTGGCCGGCGGGTGGTGCGCGACACGGCCGCACTCGACCGCCGTCAGCCCGAACCGGTGCTCTTGGCCGACTGGCTGCAGTCGGAGCGGCATTTTGCGCACCGTGCGGGCGAGATCCGGCAGCTTCTCGCGATGCCGTATTCGTCGCCGGCGTTCGTGCGCTGGCGCGACATGCTCTCCGCCCCAGGGGCCGTGGCAGTGCACGTGCGGAGGGGCGATCTCCTCAAGAAACGAAATCACGTGTTCGCCGTTCAGTCGCCACGGTACTACGAAGAGGCGGCAAGGCTCGTCACGGAGCGGACGGGAGCCGACCGCTTCTATGTGTTCACCGACGATCCCGCGTGGGCCGGCGCCGAGGTCCGGCTACCAGGCCGCACGACGTTCGTGAGCGGCCCCGAGGGAGGTTCGGCGGTCGACGACTTCCGGCTGATGAGCCTCGCCCGGCACATCGTGATGGCCAACAGCACGTTCTCGTGGTGGGCGGCCTGGCTCGGCGAGCGGCCTGGATCATGCATCGTCGCTCCCGCGGCCTGGAGTTCCGGCGGGGGGCGCCAGTCGGAACTGGTGCCGCCGCGCTGGACGATTCTCGATGTCCCACCGCTGGCGGTGCGCTGAGCGGGGCATTCCGTCGCTCCGGCTTGCCTTTCGACGCGGGCTGTCTACCGTTCCGAGAGTTCTTTTTTTCATCGTAAGGAGTTTCAGCAATGCGAATCTTGGGTGTCTGCGGCAGTGCCGCAGTGGTCGGCATGGCGATGCTCGGTGGTTCTGCGGGCGCGGCTCCGCCCTGCAAGGGAAGCCAAGGGACGGTGGTTCAGCGCGGCCATGTCGTGCAGCCGGCCGTGATTCACGAGCGGGTGGTTCCGACGGCCGTCGTCCGGGAAGTCGCGATGGCACAGGTGCCGGGCGATATCGTCGATGTCGCGGTGGGCGCAGGCACATTTAAGACGTTGGCAGCAGCCCTCGGGGCGGCCGATCTGGTGGCCACGCTCAAGGGTGCCGGTCCCTTCACCGTGTTCGCACCGACCGACGAGGCGTTCGCCAAACTGCCGGCAGGCACCGTCGAGACGCTCCTGAAGCCTGAAAACAAGGAGAAGCTCAAGGAGATCCTGCTCCTCCACGTGGTGCCCGGTTCCGTGATGGCGGCCGACGTGGTGAAGCTCAAGGACGCGAAGACCGCGGGCGGGAAGACGGTCATGATCTCGACAGATGGCGGTGTGAAGGTGGGCACGGCCACCGGCATGGCCAAGGTCGTGAAGACCGACATCAAGGCCAAGAACGGCGTGATCCACGTGATCGACGCTGTGATTCTGCCCTAAGCGAGAGCGTTTACGCACCGCTTTCGGAAGTCATGTTTCATTGCAGACAGCCCCGCTTCTCGCCCGTGCGAGATGGCGGGGCTGTCGCTTTTTTGTCGTCATCAGCCTCCACCATCAGCTGGAGGGTGCGTCGCTGTCTCGGGGAATTCCGGCCGACACATGCGTCGCCACGCCATGCGGCTCGAGTTGAAAAATCTGCACCACGGTCCCGCTGGTGAACGCATGGATGATCGATCCCGTCGCGGGCTCCAAGACGACTGCGGCCTCACGCACCTTGCGCCCGGTCAGCCGGTGTATCTCCTTCCGCAACTCGTCGCATGACACCGCAAACAGTGCCCGATGGTAGTGCTCGACCTTCGCCGCCCCCGACTCCGTACGAGCCAGAATCTTCTCGGCCGGAGTCAACGCCTCGTGCAACGTCAGCACGACCGTCTCTTCGCTGGCGACCACGGTCACGGCTTTGGGAGTATGACCAGTCCGCTCGGCCTGCATGGCAAGCGCAATCTTGGCGAGTTCCTCCGACAGGGCGGATGGCGATAGTGGCTGGGTCATGTGTTTGGCCTCTCGGTGTTCATGCTCCCCCTCCCCGAGGGAACAACTTGGGTCTCGCGACATCATACGCTGCCAGGCCCCATGCGGCGTCACAAACTTTTGGCCCCAGCGACAAACGTGCGTCGACCGTTCCCCTCAAGCCCCTGTCCGCCGGTGCAAACGTCTGAATGAGTCCGGTGTCATTCCTGTGAGGCTGCTGAACAATCGCGTGAAATGGCTTTGCGAGGAAAACCCGAGGGCCAGAGCGACCTGCAACAGAGACTGTTCATCGACTCGCAGAATGGCGAATGACGCGCCGATTCGCCGCCGGTTGATGAAGCGGCCCAGACTCTCGCCCGCGGAATGATGAAACTTTCTCGCGAAATGCCCGGGAGACAGGCCGACGATGTTCCCCATCGACTCGAGAGACGTCGACACGCCCAGGTGCGCGTCGATGTGGATGACAATCTGCCTCATCACGCACGGCGTGAAGACACTTGAGTCGTTCAGCCACTCCGGCATCTGGCCGCCCATGAGCACGCAGAGCCGCAGAACGATCTGACGGGCCGCGATTTCGTCGCCAATCTCCTCCGATATCTGTCGGCCTTTGACTCTCAAAGCCAGCCGCAGCAGGCTGACCTCCATCAATGTGTCGCGAAACATCGGGACTGCGTGAAAATCCGTGAATGGGTCCAGCCCTTCGGCCGTGCAGACTCGCTCGACTTGCCAAGCGGGAATCATCAGGTCATACGCCTCGAAACCCCCCGCGGTCGTCATGGACATCGTGTGTTCTTGATTGTCGCAGGGGAAGAAACTGATCCCGCCCGCGGTCGCATGAAACAAGGTTTCCGTGCCTTGGGTGTCCCACTGGATGTCTGCGTCGCCAGACGTCGACAACATCAGATGGTGCGTAACGTGCCGACACGCATGGACGTCGAACACGCGCGGCGATTCAACGGATAGCCAGTGGGCCAGCCAGGCGTGGTGCGGGTATGGCGTGCGAGAATCTTCTTCCATGGCCGAAGGCCCTCTTCAGCGATCTGACAGCAACAGCTCATCCAAATCGGATTGACGCCCCAGGTCTCGCTGCCCCACAGGTCTTGCCGAGATCGAGCATATCCGTCTGGATGGTCAAAACCACACATGAAAATCCCAGCAATCAGGCGCACACTTCGTGAAAGACTCAGGTCGGAAGTTCGGATACGATGTCGCGTCGCCGAACAGGACGTGTCGGCGAATCCAACTGCAAGGAGGCACTGATGATTGGGAAAAAACTGCAATCACCGGCAGCGATGGCGATCTTCACGCTCGCCAAGATCAAGGCCGCAACACACGCGTTCGACAAAGGTCAGACGAACGTGTTTGATGCCCTGGACGCAATCGTGGTCGAGGTCGAGGCATACCGGAGCGGGCGGATAGCGCGACGAAAAGTTGCCTAGCGCGGCGAGGAGCTGCCTAGCGCGGCGATGAGCGCACAGGTGACACTGCCCCGCCCTCCTTCACCGGCATCGCATCCCGAGAGTGAATGCGGCACAAAAAAAGCCGTGATCCCCGCTAGGCGCGAGGATCACGGCTTTTTGAGTACCCCCACGGGGAGTCGAACCCCGGTTTTCGGACTGAGAACCCGACGTCCTGGGCCACTAGACGATGGGGGCAACGATCTTGTTCGTCTCCTTTGAACTGTAAGGGTGTCGGACAGGGTGTCAAGCGAACTTGAACCCCCTGCCGGATAGGCGGTTTACGTCGGTTTTTGGCAGCGCAGATCCCTTCGGCTCACGCCTCGGGCTTCCGTGTGGAGAGGGCGTGCGGATCGCCTGGAGCACCGAGGCGTGAGCGGAGCAGAGTTCCGGAAAGCCCGAGGCGTGAGCCGAGAGGATGCACCGTTACCGCGGCGGCCTCGGGAACGACGGCCGGCGAGCCCGCCCCCGGCCGACGGCGAATCCCGCGGCGAGGGCCGCCAGAGCTGCGACGCCCGTCGTGATCCAGAGCCGCCGCGTCGAGTCGTGCTCCACTGCCTCGCGCTCGATCGCCGACTGCAGTCGCAGCGTGGCCTCGCGCATCTCGAGCGTGCGCGTATGGTGCCGCATCGTCAGCGCCGCCTGGCCGACCCCGCGCGATGGCACCACAGCCGCCCATTCGGCCGGATCGCTCCAGGCGAGGGCCGAGGGTAGATGCCGCGGCCCCGCAGCCACGGCCGGCTCGATCTCCGCCACGGCATGCAGGAGGTCGGTCGGGCTCGCGAAGCGTGCCGCCGACTGCTTGGCGAGCAGCGTGTCGATGATCGCGCAGAGGCCGGCCGGCAGGTCGGGCCGCAGCGTGGCGATCGGCGTGGCCGGCTGGTTGATGTGGGCCATCGCGACAGCGAGCGGCGTGGGCCCGTCGAAGGGCGGCTTGCCCGCGAGCAGGTGATAGACCGTGGCCCCGAGTGAATAGAGATCGCTGCGGGCGTCGACCGCCCGGCCTTCGGCCTGTTCCGGACTCATGTAGAGCGGTGTGCCGAGGGTCATCCCGTCCTGCGTGAGATCCACGCCCTCGGGGCCGGCGAGCACCCGCGCGAGTCCGAAGTCGGCCACCTTCACGTCGCCGCCGGGCGTGACGAGCAGGTTCTCAGGCTTGATGTCGCGATGCACGACGCCCTGCTCTGCCGCGCGCGCAAGCGCCGAGCCCACCTGCCCGAGCACTGTCACGGCCTGCCTGGCGTCGAGCGGCCCGCGCACCATGAGCCAGGCCTTGAGCGTGGGGCCGGCGACGTATTCCTCGGCGAGAAAGTGCACGCCGTCGACGCATGCCACTTCGTGAATCTGCACGATGTTGCCATGCACGAGACCCGCGGCCGCGCGGGCCTCCTGCGCGAACCGCTGCACCGCGGTCGCCTGTCGCACCGTCTCCCGCCGCAGCACCTTCACGGCCACCTGCCGTGCAAGCGACTCCTGCTCGGCCAGGTAGACGTCGGCCATCGCGCCACTTCCAAGCTGGCGCACGAGCCGGTATCCTCCGAGCCTCCGCCCGGAAAGATCCCCATCGCTGCCAACGCTCGTGGAGCCGTCGCTCTGCATGCGTCTCAAGCGTATCAGCCCCCCAAGGAGTTTTCATGCCCAAGCCATCCGCCGCCGACCTGCAAAAAGCCGCCCAGGCCGTCGATCTCGACCACTTCGACTACGAAGCTACGCTCGAGACCTCGGCCGGGCCGATTCGGCTCGCCTTCGACGCGGAGTCGGCGCCGGGGCACGTGCGGAACATGGTGGCCCTCGCCGAGAGCGGCTTCTACGACGGCGGCTGCTTCCACCGCATCATCAAGGGCTTCATGATCCAGGGCGGCTGCCCGCAGGGCACCGGCACAGGCGGCCCGGGCTACACGATCCCCGCCGAGTTCAACCGCACGCCCCATGAGCCGGGCGTGCTTTCGATGGCCCGCACGAGCGATCCAAACTCGGCCGGCAGCCAGTTTTTTCTCTGCCTCGAGAAGGTGCCGCACCTCGACCGGCAGTACACAGCGTTTGGCCGCACGGCCGATCAGGCCAGCCTCGACGTGGTGAAGGCGATCGGCAACGTGCGCACCGGGGCGCAGGATCGGCCCGCCGAGCCCGTCGTGATCAAGAAGGTGACGGTCACGAAGAAGGCGAAGTAGTCCGGCGGCCGCCGAAGATCGTGCGCAGGCCGAGGATCACGAGGGCCACGCCGCCGGCGGCTGTGAGCATCGTCTGGCCATTGGTGCGCACGTCGAGCAGCTGCTCGAGCGTGGGCTCGGGCGGCGCGTAGCCAGGCATCGGCTGCGGCTCGGCCACGTGGGCTGAGCGGTGGATGATCTCGGCATCGGTGGCCGATGCCAGCCGCGCCGGGGTCTGTGGGGCCGGCGTGCCGAGGCTGCGGTCGATCGCGGGCTCCGCCGAAAACTCGGCGATCGGTAACGCGTGGAAGCCGCTCGACCCGACCTCGCCCAGAAACGCTCGCAGCCGTGTGGTGCAGCTGCCGATCGTGCGGCCGTCGTTTTGGCCGAAGAGCACGCCGGCGAGCTGGCCCTGCGAGTTAAAGATCGGGCCACCCGAGTCGCCCTGCCGGGCCGTCGCCGTGAGTTCGACGAACTCCATCGGATAGCCCGAACCGGGGGCGAGGTATTGTGTGCAGGGGCCGGTCTCGGTGCGGAACGGGCCGCGGCCGTAGCCGGCGATCGTGAGCGGCTCTCCGGGCAGCGGCTTCTCGGCTGCGAGTGACACGGGCGTGGCGTTCGGCTTCCAGACCACGATGGCAGCGAGATCCCACGGCTCATCCCAGCGGACCACCGTGCCGGCCGATTGAAACCCGTCGGGAAACTGCACGAGCACGCCCGAACGGCTGTCGCGGATCACGTGCCAGTTGGTGAGCACGAGGCCCTGGTTGCGATTCACATCGACGAGGATCCCGGAGCCCATCGACGTGCCGGAATTCTCTGGAGCGATGATCCGGGCTACGGCCGGATGCGGCGCCTGGCCGGTGCCGATGTAGTCGGCGAAGGCCTCGGGCGACCATTTGCCGCTCTGGCTGCCGCTCTGGGCGGCCGGTGAGCCGAAGCCCCAGCCCCAGGCGGCAAGCCCCTGGCCGCGGGCGTCTGCCGCGAGGGCCGCGAGCATCGTCGCCAGGAGAAGCGTGCTGCACGTCCGTCGCATGCGAGAGTCTCCTGGCGATGGGTGGGAGCGTTAGTGCGGCCCGCCGCGAACGGCCTGCCGCCTCGTCTCCCGGTCGATGATCCGGCGCAGGAGTTCGCGGCGGAGCCGCTCGCGTTCCCGGTCGGGTGGGGATGTGATGGGACTGGTGCGGGCCGT
>CAMAVC010000050.1 GCA_945861585.1 Planctomicrobium piriforme | reverse complement strand
GAGGTGCCGCGCGACAAGGCCGTGGAGATCATCCGCGGCCTGAACCAGCCGCTGAAGGCCGAGCACATCGAGACGGGCCTCGCCGAGCATCCATCGCTCTCGTTCTACCGACAGGGAGAATTCGTCGATCTCTGCCGCGGGCCCCACGTGCCGAGCCCGGGCTGCATCGGCGCCTTCAAGCTCACGAACATCGCCGGCGCCTACTGGAAAGGCGATGCGAACAACGCGCAGCTGCAGAGGCTCTACGGCACGGCCTGGTTTTCACAGGAGGATCTCGACGCCCATCTGGCGGCGCTCGAAGAGGCCCGTCGCCGCGACCACCGCGTGCTCGGCAAGCAGCTCGATCTCTTCACGACGAGCCCGCTCGTGGGCTCCGGCCTCGTGCTCTGGATGCCGAAGGGAGCCGTGCTCCGCAGCACGCTCGAATCGTTCGTGCGCGAGGAGCTCGCCGCGCGGGGCTACCAGCCCGTGTACACGCCGCACATCGGCAAGGTCGATCTCTACAAGATCTCGGGCCACTATCCCTACTATGCCGACAGCCAGTTCAAGCCGATCGTGATGAGCGACGACGAGCAGTATCTGTTGAAGCCGATGAACTGCCCGCACCACACGATGATCTACAAGGCCCGGCCGCATAGCTATAAGGATCTGCCGCTGCGGCTGGCCGAGTTTGGCACGGTCTACCGCTACGAGCAGTCGGGCGAACTCGGCGGCATGACTCGCGTGCGCGGGTTCACGCAGGACGACGCCCACATCTTCTGCACCCCTGAGCAGGTGGAAGGGGAGGTGGAGGGCTGCATCGACTTCACGCTCAAGGTCCTCGAAAGCCTGGCGTTCGAAAACTTCCGCGTCCGGCTCGGCTTCCGCGACCCGAAGAGCGACAAGTACGTCGGGCCGCCCGAGCGGTGGGACGAGGCCGAGGCGGCGATCGAACGGGTGGCCCGGCGCATGAACCTGCCGGGCTGCGAGCCCGAGCCGGGGGAGGCAGCTTTTTACGGCCCGAAGATCGACTTCGTGGTCAACGACTCGCTCGGCCGCGAGTGGCAGCTGGGCACCGTGCAGCTCGATTACAACCTGCCGAGCAAGGAGCGGTTCGACCTCGAGTACATCGGGGCCGACAACGCCAAGCACCAGCCCGTGATGATCCACCGCGCGCCGCTCGGAAGCATGGAGCGGTTCGTGGGCGTGCTCATCGAGCACTTTGCCGGAGCGTTTCCCCTGTGGCTCGCGCCGGAGCAGGTGCGGGTGATCCCGGTGAGCGAGAAGAGCGAGGCCTATGCCCAGCAGGTGAAGGCGCGGCTCGAGGCGGCCGGTCTCCGGACGGGCCTCGACCTCGCGGCCGAAAAACTCGGCGCCAAGATTCGCACGGCCCAGCTCGACCTGATCCCGATGATGGTCGTGTGCGGGCCGCGCGACGAGGCGGCGGGCACCGTGAGCCTCCGCGACCGGCTCGATGGCGACTTGGGCGCGATGAGCCTAGACGCCGCGGTCGAGCGCTTGCGGGACGAAAACGCTCGCCGGGCGGTCCGCCACAAGCCGAAGCCGCTCGTGCTCCCGAGTGGCGACGCCGAGACTGAGGAAGAGGGCTATTGAGCCCGCGGGCGATGCCACGCTTCGCCATCCTCGAGCACACCGGCGCCCCCGACGACCCCGCAGGCCGTCATTTTGACCTGCTTCTCGAAAGTGGTCCGGCGTGCCGCACGTGGCGGCTGATGCACCTGCCGTATCCGAGCGGTCCAGCGGTCGCCGCCCTCGAACTGCCGGCGCACCGGCTAGCTTGGCTCGACACCATCGCGGCAGAAGTCTCCGGAGGCCGGGGGCATGCCCGCCGCGTCGCTTCGGGCACGTTCGAGCCGCTGTCACTCGATGCCGAATCGCTGTCCGCCGCCACGGTGCTCGTCTTGGAACTGGTTGGCGAGCCGGTCAGCGGTCGTCTGCGGCTGGAAAGCATCGCAGCTGGCTGGAGTGCGATTCTCACCGACGCGTGACGGATCCGGGACGTATCATGGCGGCACCCCAGGAGAGCCCCCATGAAGCCCCGTGAAGTGCTCGCGATGTGCCGCGAGAAGGAAGTGAAGGCGGTCGATCTCAGGTTTGCCGATTTTCTCGGGGCCTGGCAGCACTTCACGATTCCCGTCGGCAAGCTCGAGGAAGATACGTTCGAGGACGGCCTCGGCTTCGACGGCTCGAGCATCCGCGGCTGGCAGGCGATCAACGAGAGCGACATGCTCCTCGTGCCCGTGCCTGACACGGCCGTGGTCGATCCCTTCGCCACGATTCCCACGCTTTCGATCATCTGCAACATCCAGGATCCGATCACCCGAGAAGACTATTCGCGCGATCCCCGGAACGTGGCCCGCAAGGCGGTGAACTACTTGAAGGGCACCGGCATCGCCGACACCTGCTTCATCGGCCCGGAGGCCGAGTTCTTCGTGTTCGACGACGTGCGGTTCGACCAGAACGCCCACGAGGGCTACTTCCACGTCGACTCCGTCGAGGCGGAGTGGAACCGCGGCCGCGAGGAGCTGCCGAACCTCGGCTACAAGCTGCGGCACAAGGAGGGCTACTTTCCCTGCCCGCCGTCGGACCAGCTGATGGACATCCGCAATGAGATGATGCTCACGATGATCCAGGCGGGGATCGACGTCGAGGCGCAGCACCACGAAGTGGCCACGGCCGGCCAGTGCGAGATCGACATGCGGTTTCAGGAACTCGTGCGCATGGCCGACCAGATGTGCCTCTACAAATACATCGTGCGGAACGTCGCCCGCCGGCACGGCAAGACGGTGACGTTCATGCCCAAGCCGCTCTACGGCGACAACGGCTCGGGGATGCACACCCACATCTCGCTCTGGAAGGAGGGGCACCCGCTGTTCGCCGGCTCGGGCTATGCCGGGCTCTCGGAGATGGCGCTGCACGCGATGGGAGGCATCCTCCGCCACGCCCCGGCCTTGCTCGCGATCACGAATCCGACCACGAACAGCTACAAGCGGCTCGTGCCGGGCTACGAGGCCCCGGTGAACCTCGCCTACTCGCAGCGGAACCGCTCGGCGAGCTGCCGGATTCCGATGTATTCGGCAAGCCCGAAGACGAAGCGGATCGAGTTCCGCTGCCCCGACCCCACCTGCAATCCCTACCTCGCGTTCGCGGCGATCCTGCTCGCGGCCATCGACGGCATCCAAAACAAGGTCAATCCCGGCCCGCCGCTCGACCGCGACATCTACGACCTGCCGCCGGAGGAACTCGCGAAGGTGCCAAAGGCGCCGGGCTCGCTCGACGAGGCCCTCGCCGCCCTCGAACGCGACCACGACTTTCTCTTGCGCGGCGACGTGTTCACCGAGGACGTGATCGCCACCTGGATCCGCTTCAAGCGCGAGAAAGAGATCCAGCCGATGCGGCTTCGCCCGCATCCGTACGAGTTCTGCCTCTACTACGACGCGTGAGTCGGAGGCGCGCCGGCTCGGGGTTACCCCGTACCGTCTCGCCGGACGTTCACTCCGGCCCTCCAGGCCTCCGCTCACTCGGATGTGCCTGCGCTGCGCCATCCATGGCTGCGCTGGTCACATACGCCGTCTCAACGGTAGGGGTAACCCCGAGCCTCCCCGTCTGGAAGCCCGAGGCGTGAGCCGAAGGGAATACGCGTTGGGTTTCGCCATGGGGGCATCCTCTCGGCTTACGCCTCGGGCTTTCGCTTGGGGAGCCCGGAGCCGGCGCGTATCCAACGACGCGAGCGTCCGGCGAGATGGTACGGGGTAACCCCGAGCCGGTTGAGCGAGTGAAGGAACGACGAGGAGAGCGCCGGGGCCTACCAGCAGGTCCTGCCGCCGTTGACGGCGATCGTCTGGCCCGTGATGAAACTTGCCTCGGTGCTTGCGAGATAGACGGCCGCCCAGCCGACTTCTTCGGGCTTGCCCCAGCGTTGCATCGGCACCGTCGCGAGGTAGGCGTCCTTGTCGGCCTGCGGGTCGTTTTCGTGACGTTCCACGGGGATCCAGCCCGGGGCGATCATGTTGACCGTGATTCCGAACGGGGCGAGTTCGTGGCACATGCTGCGCGACCAGCCGGTCTGGCCGCCTTTCGCGGCGACGTAGGCGGAAAATGGTGCCACGCCCAAGTGAAAGACCTCGCTCGTGATATTGATGAAGCGGCCGTACTTCCGGGCCTTCATGCCGGGGAGGGATCGGCGGGCGAGGAGGTAGGGGCTCTTCACGAAGAAGTCGAGCATCTGCTGGTGGAAAGCCCAGTCGTACTCCTCGATCGGCTTCAAGGGCTGCGGCGGCGTGGCGTTGGCCACGATGATGTCCACCGGCCCGAGCGACGTCTCGATGGCTGAAAACATCCCGTCGATCGCCTGCTCGCACGTCACGTCGGCCTGGAAGACCTCGGCGGTGATGCCGGAGGCCCGGAGTTCGGCGAGCGCCTCGTCGGCCCGGGCCTTCGAGTTGGCATAGTTGACGGCGACCTGCGCTCCGGCGAGACCGAGGCACTTCGCCGTCGCGCGGCCGAGGCCGGTGGTCGAGCCGGTGACGAGGGCCGTGCGGCCGGCGAGCGAGAAGCAGGGGCGGGACATGGAGGGGGCTCCTGAATTCCTTAGCCAAGCGACGGAGCGCAGGCATTGGTAAGGTGGTGGATGATGCCGGCGACGGCGCCTTGGCGCTTGCTCGACGTTGAGGCGACGATCGTGCAGTCGGCCAGCGACGCCGTGAGGGCCCGCTGCTTCACGCGCTCGACGACCCGGGCGAACCGGTCGGCTGTTCCGGCAAGGAGCACGCCGTGCACGAACAGCGTCGTTGGATTGAAGATGTTGATCACGGCCGCGATCGCGATCGCCAGGTATTCGGTCACGGTGCGCAGTTCGTGCTGAAAGTCAGCGGGCCGTGTGTGCAGAAGACCGGCTACTTCGTCGAGTGACACGGTGCGACCGAGCTTCTCGCCGATGAGCCGCACGAGGGCGGCATCGGTGGCGAGCGTCTCCAGGCAGCCGCGGTTGCCGCATCCGCAGCGCACGCCGTCCGGGACGACGGTGATGTGACCGACCTCGCCCGCCATGCCGCTGTGGCCCGCGAGCAATCGGCCGCCGCTCATCACGCCGAGGCCGAGGCCGGTGGCTGCGTCGAGCACCGCGAAGTCGTCGAGGCCCCGGGCGTCGCCAGAGAGCCATTCGCCGAGCACGAGAGCGTCGCTCTCCTGCACGAGGACGCACGGCACCCCGAGCCGGGTCTCGAGATCGCGGGCCGGGTTGTGCTTGTCGAGGAGATGCAGGTTCGGCGAGAAGACGATCTCGTGGAGCCGCTCATTGATGAGGCCGGGCACGCTCAACCCGATGCCGTGCACGACCGGCCCGCTCGAGTGGATCAGCGTCCGGCACGCCTCCTCGACCGCATCGAGCAGGGCCGGATAGCCGGCTGGCGTCGCGAAGCGGATCGTGCGTTTCTCGGTCACCGTGCCATCGAGGCCCGTGGCGACGACGCAGCAGGTGCCCGCATCGATCACGGCGCCGAGGACGGCGGCTGAGGCGGCAGCCATGCGCACGAGCCGGCCCGGGCGACCGAGCGCCGGCTCCGCCGGATCAAGCTCCTCGACGAGGCCGCGCTTGAGGAGTGTATCGACGGCCTTCGACACGGTCGGGGCGGTGAGGCCCGAGACGCGCGTAAGCGCCGCCCGTGACGAGGGGCCGTGCCGCTGGATCGCCTCGAGGAGCCGCCGCTCGTTGATCCGCCGCAGGAGCGTCGATTCAACGCGGTTGTCGGTCTGCTTCATGGAAGGCCGCTCACCGCTTGCCGAACCGGTGCACCATCGTGTGCCGGTAGGTCTGGCCGGGATCGAGCCGGGTGGAGGGCCAGTCGGGATGGTGGACGCTGTCGGGATATTTCTGGGTTTCGAGGCAGACCGCCGCCTGCTTGGCGTAGGGCACGCCGCCCTTTCCCTTCACGCTGCCGTCGAGGTAGTTGCTCGTGTAGACCTGGATGCCGGGCTGGTCCGAAAGAATCTCGAGCGTGCGGCCGCTCGCTTGATCGCGGAGCAACGCCACCGACCGGAGGCTGCCGTCCGGCTTCCACTCGCGAACGACGTAGTTGTGGTCGATGCCTCCCGGGTGTTTTCCGTCGGCGCTTCCCGGCAGTTCGTCGATCGCCGCGCCGAGCGTGGCGGCCGCAGCCCGCTCGGGCCGGAGGTCGAACGGCGTGCCGGTGACGGCCGCGAACGCTCCCGTCGGAATGCCCCCGGCATCGACCGGAAGGTACGAATCAGCGGCCACAGAGAGTTCATGGTCGCGGATCGTGCCCGAGGCCTGTCCGGCGAGATTCCAATAGGAGTGGTGCGCCATGTTGACGATCGTCGGCGCGTCAGTTGTGGCCGACATCTCGACCCACAGTTCGCCGTCGGGGGTGAGCGTGTAGACGACGCGGGCGGTGAGCGTGCCGGGGTAGCCCTCGTCGCCGGCGGGCGAGACGACCTCGAACTCGACGGCCGGGCCGCGCTCGGAAAGCCGAGGCGTCGCCTTCCAGAGTTTCTTGTCGAAGCCGGCGAGGCCGCCGTGCAGATGGTTCGCGCCGTTGTTCTTGGCGAGCGTGTACTCCTTGCCGTCGAGCTTGAACGTGCCGCCGGCGATCCGGTTGGCCACGCGGCCGCAGGTGGCGCCGAAGTAGGGATGGGTGCCGACGTAGCCGTCGAGCGTGTCGAACCCGAGCACGACGTCCGCCGGCGCTCCCTTCCCGAGAGGCACATGAAAGCTCGTCAGGATCGCGCCGTAGTCGGTGATCTCAGCCCGCCAGCCACCGGGCACCTCGAGCGTGAAGAGCGACACGGGCTTGCCGTCGGGGAGGGAACCGAAGGGACGGGCCGCCGGCGGACGGAGGGATGTGGGCATGGGCGGGGCGGCTTCAGTGACTGGAATGGAGAGCGCGACGAGGCAGATCGCCGACAGGACGACCGCTCTGCGATCTGGCGTGAGGAGCATGACAGAGCCCAGGAAAGTTTGACACTTACTTAACGACGCTTAGAATACACGCGTTCGCCGAATTGTGAAGGGATTTTCATGGGTCCCCGCGCCGCCGCACGGCCGCTTCGAGATGTTCTGTGCGGAGCGTGCGCCCACGGCCTGATGCTGGCGTGGGTCGCGTCGGCCGCGGCTGCCCCGGGAACCGGGAGCATCGATTTTTCCCGCGACATCCAGCCGCTGCTCGCGAAGCGGTGCGTGGCCTGCCACGGGCCCGACACGCAGGAGGGCGGCCTGCGGCTCGACCAGCAGGCTGGTGCGACCGCCGCGCTCGACAGCGGATCACGGGCGATCGTGCCGGGCGACTCAGCAGCAAGCGAGATCCTCGAGCGGATCACCTCCACCGACCCCGACGTGCAGATGCCGCCCGAGGGCGCCCGGCTCTCGGCGACGCAGGTCGACACGGTCACGCGCTGGATCGACGAGGGTGCCGAATGGAAGGAGCACTGGGCGTTTCGACCGCTCGTGCGGCCCGACCTGCCCGCGGTGGCGAATGTGGCCAATCCGATCGATGCCTTCATCCGGGCAGGCCTCGAACGCCGCGGTCTGCCCGTGCCGGACCCGGCCGAGAAGCGTGCGCTGCTGCGCAGGGCGACGTACGACGTCACAGGGCTGCCTCCCTCCGAGCAGGAAGTCCGCGACTTCCTCGCCGACGAGTCGCCGCAGGCGTGGGAGCGGGTGGTGGATCGGCTGCTCGCGAGCCCTCACTACGGCGAGCAGTGGGCGCGGCACTGGCTCGATCTCGTCCGCTATGCGGACACCAATTCCTTTGAGCGCGACGGCAACAAGCCCCATGCCTGGCGGTACCGTGATTACGTCATCCGCTCGTTCAACGACGACAAGCCGTTCGACCGGTTCATCGTCGAGCAGCTTGCCGGCGACGAACTGCCGGATCCGGCACCCGACGACCTAATCGCCACCGGCTACTACCGCCTCGGCATCTGGGACGACGAGCCGGCCGACCGGGAGCAGGCCCGCTATGACTGGCTCGACGACATCGTCTCCACGACGGGCCAGACGTTCCTCGGCCT
Source organism: Planctomicrobium piriforme (assembly GCA_945861585.1). GTDB lineage: Bacteria > Planctomycetota > Planctomycetia > Pirellulales > UBA1268 > RGVT01. The sequence goes on along the minus strand of CAMAVC010000050.1, from coordinate 17,066 downwards.
CACGATCGGCTGCGCCCGCTGCCACGACCACAAGATCGACCCGCTGCCGCAGCGCGACTACTACGCACTGCTCTCGTTCTTTCACGGCATCACGCCCATGCAGACCGTCGGCGCGAATATCGAGCGGCCGATCTTCACGAGCGACGCGGCTCGCCAGGCATACGAGGCGAAGGTGGCCAGCCTGAACGCCCGGCGGGACGCGGCCCAGCAGGCGGTCACGGAGATCGAGAAGCGGTTTCGGGCGGAGTGGGAGAAGGCCCACCCGCAGGCCTCGGGCGGTGGTGGCGACATCGACGACCTGCAGTTTCGTTTTTACCGCGACACGTGGACGAGCCTGCCGACCTTCGATGAGCTGAAACCCGAGGACGAGGGCGTGGTGCCCTCGAATCTGTTGGATATCACGGTGGCGCCATCGCTGCGGCCGGATTCATTCGGCTACGTGTTCACCGGGGTCCTCAAGGTGCCGGCCGACGGCGACTACACATTTTCACTCGATTCCGACGACGGCTCCCGGCTCACCGTCGCCGGTCAGGCCGTGCTCGAATACGACGGCGTTCATGGTGAGGGCAGCCCGCGAACTGTCACCGTCGACCTGAAGGCGGGCCGGGTGCCGATCCGGCTCGACTACTTCCAGAAGATGCACGGCAAGGGTCTTTCCTTGGCGTGGTCGGGCCCAGGGATGAAGAAACGGTGGCTCTCGGCGGTCGGCAAGCGGCACGAGTACAAGCTTGCCGACGCGATCAAGGCCGATGGTGAGAAGCTCCTCGGCGCGGACGGAAAGAAGGACTTCGAGGCCAAGGTTGCGGCCCTCGAAAAACTGAAGAAGGAAACGGTGGCCGTCGAGCAGGCGCTCGTGGTGTCGGAGACTGGGACGGAACCCAAGCCGACGTACGTCTTCTACCGGGGCAACCCGCACGCCGAACTCAAGCCTGAGAACCGGGTCGAACCCGCATTTCCGTCAGTCCTCCGGGCTCCGGCCCCGGAGATCGTGTCGCCGGCGGACTCCCATACCAGCGGCCGCCGCACGGCGCTCGCGAAGTGGATCGCGTCACCCGACAACCCGCTCACCGCACGGGTGATGGCCAATCGTGTGTGGCAGCATCACTTCGGTCGCGGGATCGTGCGCAGCCCGAACAACTTCGGCTTCGCGGCGGACCCGCCGACGCACCCCGAACTCCTCGACTGGCTGGCCGTCGAACTCGTCGCGAACGGTTGGCGGCTGAAATCCCTTCACAAGCTGATCCTGATGTCGGAGGCGTATCGCGGGGCGGCAACCTGCAACGCGGAAGCGTTCGCGAAAGACCCGCTCAACGACGCCTTCTGGCGGTTCGATATGCGCCGGCTCGCGGCCGAGGAGATTCGCGACTCGATCCACGTGGCGAGCGGCGCGTTCAACCCGAAGATGTTCGGCCCCGGCGTCTATCCGGAGATCCCCAAGGAGGTAATGGCAGGCCAGTCGAAGCCCGGGAATGGCTGGGGTACGTCGCCTCCTGAGGAGCAGGCCCGCCGCAGCATCTACGCGCACGTGAAGCGGTCGCTGCTCACGCCGATCATCGCCGACTTCGACGTCGCCGATACCGACACGTCGTGCCCCGTGCGGTTCGTGACCACGCAGCCGACGCAGGCACTCGGCATGATGAACGGCGAATTCCTGCAGGTGCAGGCCCGCGTGTTCGCCGAACGCGTGCGGCGCGAGGCGCTCGCCGCGAACACGCAACCCGGCGTCACGGCCAACGACGACACCGCCGCGATTGTCCGCCGGGCGCTCGAGATCGCCCTCACCCGGCCCGTGCGCGACGACGAGGTGGCCCGGGGCGTCGCGTTCGTGGACGCGCTCGAAGACCAGGACGGCGTCGGCCCCAGCCGTGCGGCCGAGCTCTATTGCCTGATGGTCCTGAACCTCAACGAATTCATCTATCTCGACTGATCCCTCCCGATACCGCATCCCAGCCCACGAGGCCCGCCATGACGCCGACCCCAGCATCGCCCCACGGATCGTTCTGCCGTCGCACGCGGCGCGAGTTCTTCTGGGAAGCCGGGGCATCGTTCACCGGCCTCGCGCTCTCGAGCCTCCTCGATGGGGAGTTCTTCGCGCGGCAGACGCACGCGGCGACGGGCACGCCCTTCACGAATCCACTGGCCGCCAAGCCGCCCATGTTCGCCCCAAAGGCGAAGAGCGTGATCTTCCTCTTCATGTACGGCGGCCCGAGCCACGTCGACACGTTCGACTACAAGCCAGCGCTCTATCCGCTCGACGGCCAGACGATCAAAGTGAAGACGAAGGGCCGCGGCGGCGAGCGGAGCGAGAGCCGCGTCGTCGGGCCGAAGTGGAAATTTTCACAGTACGGCCAGTGCGGCAAGTGGGTGAGCGAGTTGTTCCCGCACATCGCGACGCATGTGGACGACATCGCCTTCCTCCACTCCATGACGGCCGACTCGCCGATCCACGGCTCCGCGATGCTGCAGATGAACTCCGGCAAGATCCAGTCGGGTGCGCCCTGCCTCGGCTCGTGGGTCAACTACGGGCTCGGGAGCGTGAATGAAAACCTGCCCGGGTTCGTGGTCATGCTCGATCCCACCGGCGGGCCGATTTCGGGGGCGAAAAACTGGTCGAGCGGCTACATGCCGGCGACCTACCAAGGCACGCTGCTGCGATCGAAGGGCGCGCCGATCCTCGACCTCGCGCCTCCCGACGACATGCCGCTCGAGGCCCAACGGGCGATGCTTGACGCCCTCCGCGAGGCCAACACGGCCCACGCTCTCTCCCGCGGCGACAACACCGAACTCGCCGCCCGCATCGCCGCCTACGAACTCGCCTGGAAGATGCAGGAGCACGCGCCGGAGGCGGTGGATCTTGCCAGCGAAACCGAGGACACGAAGACACTCTACGGCCTCGACAACCCGCGGACGGCCGATTTCGGCCGGCGCTGCCTGCTCGCGCGGCGGCTCGTCGAGCGGGGCGTGCGGTTCGTCCAGCTCTATTCGGGCGGCGCCCACAACGACGACAACTGGGACGCCCACGGCGACCTCGTGAAAAACCACGAGTTCCACGCCGGCAACACCGACCAGCCGATCGCGGCCCTGCTTACCGATCTCAAGCGATCGGGCCTGCTCGACACCACGCTGGTGATCTGGGGGGGCGAGTTCGGCCGGCAGCCGACGGCGGAATACGCCAAGGGCACGGGCCGCGACCATAATTCGTTCGGGTTCACGATGTGGATGGCCGGCGGCGGCATCAAGGGAGGCGTGAGCGTCGGCGAGACCGACGAACTCGGCGCCGCAGCGATCACGCCGGAGCACGACGGCCGGGTAGGCTTCCATGTGAAGAGCCTGCATGCCACGGTGCTCCACCAGCTGGGGCTCGATCCCAACCGCCTGAGCTACTTCTTCGGCGGCCTTGACCAGAAACTCGTGGGTGTCGAGCACGTGCAGCCCATCCGGGAAATCATCACATGAAGAATCTGTTCGTGCTGGTGATGCTCCTGCCCGCAGTCGCGATGGCCAAAGCTCCGCCGACTGCCGTGCAGACCGGCACGCCGCGGCGCGTGATCGCCGCCGACTCGTCGACGAAGACGCTCGCATCGGTCGCGCCTGATGGCCGAGTCGAGTGGCGGCTGCCGGTGGGCGCCATTCACGACCTGCACCTCCTCCCCGACGGTCACATTCTCTACCAAGACGGCTGGACGCGGATCGTGGAACTGGACGAGCACCGCAAGCCGATCTGGGACTACAACTCGAAGCGCAACGGCAACGCCGGCCGCAGCGTCGAAGTGCATGCCTTCGAGCGGCTGCCCGACGGCACGACGATGATCGTCGAGTCGGGCCCAGCCAGGATCATCGAGATCGATCGGGAGGGCAGCGTCGTCCGCGAGGTGCCACTCACGGTGAAGGCCCGCTCAGCCCACTCTGACACCCGCAACGCGCGGAAGACCGCCGCCGGCACCTACCTCGTGGCCCACGAGAAGGACGGCGTCGTGCGCGAATACGACACGACCGGCAAGGTGATCTGGGAGTTTGACGTGCCGCTCGAGAAGCCGGCGAAAGGCGGCCACGGCCCCGAGGCCTTCGGCGACCAGGTTTACTCGGCCGTGCGGCTCGAGAATGGCAACACGCTCATCGGCACGGGCAACGGCCACTCCGTGCTCGAGGTCACGCCCGCCAAGGAGATCGTGTGGAAGGTCGGGCAGCACGACCTCGAGGGGATCACGCTGGCGTGGGTGACGCAGGTGGAGCGATTGGCGAACGGCAACACCCGGTTGATCAACTGCCACGCCGGCCCCGACAACCCGCAGATCATCGAGGTCACGCCTGAGAAAGAGGTCGTCTGGACGTTCAGGGATTTCAAGACGTTCGGCAACTCGCTGCCCGTCGCGGTCGTACTCGACCCCTGAGCGGTGTCATGACGGCCGCGGATGCATTCGGACGACGAGCGATTCGTAGCCGAGCGGACGGTCGTAGGCCAGCGTGTGCTCGACGCGATCGACCTTCGAGATGAGATCGATCCGCCCCACGCGGTTGCAGAGCCGGGTGAGCAGGGTCCGCATGACCGTGCGGGCGTGGGCGGCACCGAGGCAGAGGTGGGCGCCGAAGCCGAAGGAGACGTGCTGGTTCGGCCGGCGGTCGAGATGCACCTCGTCGGCGGCCGGAAAGACCGTTTCGTCGAGGTTCGCCGATGCCCAGCAGAGGCTCGCCCGGTCGCCCGCCTGGACGGTCATCCCGTGCACGTCGGTGTCCACCGGGCAGACCCGGCCGATGTGCGTGAGCGGCATGTAGACGCGAAAGAACTCCTCGCTCGCGAGGACGATCCGGGCGGGATCGGCCCGGAGGAAATCGAGCGCCTCGGAATGCTCGGCGAAATAGCCGATCGCACAGGCCACGCTGTAAATCATCGTGTCGCGGCCGCCGGCGAACATCAGGTTTGCGAAGCCGAGTTGCTCGGCCCGGGTGAGCGGCCGGCCGCGGAACTCAGCCGTCGTGAGCAGGCTGTAGAAGTCGTCACCGGGATTTGCCGCCGCCTTGTCGAATTGCTCGTTGAGATACCGTTCGAGATCCTGGCCTTTTTCGGCACCATTTTCCCCGTGATGGAACACATGGACGCCCCAGCCGATGAACCGCTCGGCCTCCGCCTCGTCGACACCGAGCAGCACCGTGAGCGCTCGCGACTGGAGCGGCAGTGAGAAGTCGCCGACCGCCTCGATCGCATCGCGTCCAAGCGCCTCGTCGAGCAGGCGATCGACGATCGCCTCGACACGGGCGATGAAGGCCGGCTGCTTGGCCCGCAGAAAGAATGGCTCGACGAGGTCGCGATAGTCGGTGTGGTCGGGAGGGTCGGTCTCGATGGGGAGTTGACGCACCGAGCGCAGGTGCTCTTCCGACGGAATCGGCACGCGAAACGGCGCGTCGGAGCTGAACGTTTTCCAGTCCTTGGCGGCCTTCCGCACGTCGTCGTGCCGCAGGATCAGGGGGATCGTCTCGCGGTCGGTCGGCAGCCCGAGCACGCCGTGCGTGCGGCGGGGTTCGCGAAAGGGATCGGGAATGTCGGCCATCGTGGACCCTGCCGTGAACGTCGCGGGAACGCGGTCAAGGTACGGCGGCCGGGCAGCGGCGTCTAGCATCGGCGCCCCCAGGGCTTGCACAATCCACTCTCATGGCTGCACGAATTCAACAAGCGTTCTGGGGCCGGGTCGCGGGCGGTGACATGACGCGGTGGCTCGCCACAGTCGTGACCGCAGTCGCGATCGGCTGCAGTCACACCGACCCCACGGGCATCGTCGCGCAGACGGCGGGTGTGAGGGCTGGACAATCTGCACGGATCGTCGCAGCCACCCCGCCCACGGCCGCCGAATGGGAGTCGCTCCGCGGCTTGGCGGGATTGCGTGAGCTCGTCCTGGACCGTGGCGTCGCGGACGACGGCCGGGTCGAGATTCTCACAACCCTGCCCGATCTCGAGCGGCTTGTGCTGCGTGAGTCGCCCCTCACCGATACGGGCTTCCGGCGGCTCGCAGCCTGCACGAAACTCCGCGATCTCAACGTTCCCCAGGCGGCCTGCACCGCCGTAGGGATCCGGGCCCTCTCGGTGCTCGAGCACCTGCGGAGCCTGCGGATCGGCGGCCGGGCCCTCGCTGGCGCGGATGTGTGCGCGGCCGTTGCGGAACTCCCCGCGCTCCGCACCCTGCATTTGATCGATGTGCCGATCGGCGACGCAGGGCTCCGCGTCCTCGCCCGGCTGCCCCGGCTGTGGAGCCTGTATCTCGACGGCGCAGGGGTGTCGGACGAGGCGTGGGAAGGGTATTTTCAAGCCTGTCCGACGGTGCACGTGCACGTCGATCAGGCCCACCACGACCGCGATCCGAACCGCGGCCACGACTGACCAGAGGAGAGGCTCGCCATGCAAGACAGTCGGCAGAGGATCGTGGCCTGCCTGCTCGTGCTCGCGACGGCCGCCGTGGCACTCACGACGCGCGCAGCCATGCAGGCGACCACAGTGCTTCCACTCGCGGATGCCGCGACCGGATGGATCGACACGCTCGATGCGGGGCAGCGGGCGCGGGGCGTCCGCGGCTTTGGCGATGCGTCGCGAACCGACTGGCATTTCGTGCCGAAGCCCGAGCGCAAGGGCGTGCAGCTCCGCGACATGACGGCGGCACAGGAAGCGGCCGCACTCGCCCTCCTGCGGGCGACCGTCTCCCATGGCGGCTATGAGAAGTCGGTCGCCATCATGAGCCTCGACGAGATCCTGCGCCGCCTCGAGGGAAACCGCGCCAAGAACATCCGCGATCCCAAGCGATATTTCTTCACGGTGTTCGGCACGCCCTCGGATACCGGCACCTGGGGGCTCTCGATCGAGGGGCATCACCTGTCGTTGAACGTCACCGTGCGCGACGGGGTCGTCGTCGACTCGACGCCGCAGTTTATGGGAGCCAATCCCGCCGAGGTGCGAACGACGTTCGCCAGCCTGCCCGAGGCAGGCCACCGCGTGCTCGGCGACGAGGAGGCGCTCGCCTTCGACCTCGTGCGGTCGCTCGACGCGGCCCAGCGGACCACGGCGGTGATCGCAGCGGAAGCGCCCCGTGAGATCCGAGCCGCGGGCGAACCGCAGCCCTCGACAGAGCCGCCGGCCGGCATCGCCCATGCCGACCTCGAGCCCGGGCAGCGCGACGTGCTGCGCGCACTCATCGAAACCTATGCCGGCGTCATGCCGGACGACGTGGCGGACGAACGGATGCGGCTGGTCGAGACGGCACCGGGCGGCTGGGATGCCGTGCGATTCGCCTGGCTCGGCGCCCTCGAGCCAGGCATCGGCCATGCCTACCGCGTGACGGGGCCGACGTTCCTGATCGAGTTCGTGAACGTGCAGCCCGATGCCGAGGGGAATCCGGCCAACCACATCCACTGCGTGTGGCGCGACAGGACGGGCGACTTCGATCTGCCGGCACGCTCGCCGTGAGTCGCCGAGACAGTGCCGGAATCAGCGGCGTGCCGCGGGGGCGTTGACCCCGAACCGCACCCGCACGTCGGGGTGCGTCGTGTAGAGGCGGAACCGCTCGCCGTCGTGGACGAGCGTCGCACTCGACCGCTTTGGCGCCTCAGGATCGACCGGCAGGAGCGGGTTGCCCGCGTACTTCGTCCAGTGCACGAGATCGGTGCTCGTGGCGAGGCAGGTCTGCCAGGTGGCGCGGTCTTCCCGCGGGCTCGAGTGATAGAAGGCGTAGTAGCGGCCGTCGTGCCGCACGATCTGATCGACGGCGATCGCGTGGAGGTCGTAGAGCTCGGGGCCGCAGGCGAGCACCGGCTCGTCGGAAACGTTTGTGAATACGCAGCCATCGCGTGAGGTCGCGAGCCACACGCCGTGATCCATGCGCTCGTAATAGAGATGCCACACGCCGCGTTCGAGCCACACAGCCGGGGTGCCCCGGGGGCCGTCCGGGATCGGCCCGCCCGCGGCGAGGCGGATCTCGAGCGGTCCGCACCGCTGCCAGCGCATGCGATCGCGCGACATGAGCTGGTGGGCGACGTCCTTTTCTCCCTCGGCGAACATCCGATACCAGCCGGCATGGCGGATGACACAGACATCCTCGACCCACGCATCGGGCACGAGAGGATTCATGTGCGACCGCGTCCAATTGAGGCCGTCGCCGCTCGTGGCCAGTCCCAGCCGGCACACTGGATCGCGGTCGGGATTCGAACCGGTGTACCACAGCGACCAGCGATTCCCTTCGCGGATGATCCAGCCGCGTTCGCGGAGATCACGATCCCATGCAACGGTGCCACCGCCGGCGAAGAGGGGCTGCGCTGATGGCGGCCCGAATTCGATGAGCTCCGCCGGAAACGGCTCGCCGGCCCGGGCGAGGGCGGGAAGGATCAGAACCACGACGGCGTACAGGCGACGAAGACGGCCATGCATACAGGTCAGGATACGCGGCGCGGCCGCATCTCACCATCGGCCGTGAGTGTCGCGAGCGACGCAAACGGTGCCTGGCACCAAATTTGGAGAAGGGAGGGAAGGAGATTCCCCAGACCACCCAGAATCGGTGCCAGGCACCGATTCCTCACTGCGTCCGCGGGCCGTATCGCCCTTCCGCGTTCATTCGCCTATCCTTATAGCACTCGAAAGAAGGCTCGAAACGAGGGACCCATGTCCGACGAAACTTCCGCCGCTTTCGCCGCCAAGCCGAGTGCCGTGGAGGTCGCCAAGACCGCCAGTGACTACCTGCGGGGCGACATCGCCAAGGAGCTCGCGGACGGCCTCCCGGGTTTCGGGAAGCCGTCGGTCCAGCTCCTCAAGAACCACGGCACCTACCAGCAGGACGACCGCGAGACCCGCAAGTCGGTGGATGGCAAGAAGAGCGAGCGGCAGATCTCGTTCATGATTCGCACCTGCGTGCCCGGCGGCAAGCTCACGGCGGAGCAATTGCTCGCCGCGATCGACATGGGCGACGAGCTCGGTAACGGCACGATCCGGCTCACGACCCGGCAGGCGATCCAGCACCACGGCGTGGTGAAGGGCGAGCTCAAGGACTTCATGCAGCGGGTCCATACCAACCACATGAGTACGCTCGCCGCCTGCGGTGACGTGGAGCGCAACATCATGTGCTGCCCCGCGCCGATTCACGGGAACGCCGTGCGCGAACAGATGCAGGCCAAACTCGACGAGCTCGCCAGGCATCTCGCCCCACGGACACGGGCCTACTACGAGATCTGGCTCACCGATCCCGACACCGGTGAGAAGACACTCGCCGCCGGCAACGGCAAAGAGGCCGCGGTGGAGCCGATCTACGGTCCGACCTACCTGCCCCGAAAGTTCAAGACCGCTTTTGCCCTTCCCGAAGACAACTGCACCGACGTCTACGCCAACGACCTCGGCTTCCTCGTCGTGCACGAGAATGGAAAAATCCTCGGCTACAACGTGCTCGCCGGCGGTGGCATGGGCGTGACGCCGAGCGCCGCCAAGACGTTTCCTGCGCTCGCCAAGCGGCTCGGCTTCGTGCCGCCGGAAGACGTGCTCGCGATCGCCACGGCGATCGTGAAGGTGCAGCGCGACTTCGGCAATCGCTCCGATCGCAAGGTCGCCCGGCTCAAGTACACGATTCACACGATGGGGCTGGAGAACTTCCGCAAGAAGGTCGAGGAGTACTTCGGCAAGCCGCTCGCCCCGTGCCACCCGGCCGACGTTCACGGCTTCGACGACCACATCGGCTGGCACGAGCAGGGCGACGGGAAGTTTTTCTACGGATTCAACGTCGAGAACGGCCGCATCCACGATGCCGGTGATTTCCGGCTCAAGACCGCCCTGCGGCGCATCCTGCGGGAGATCAAGCCGGGCGCGCGGATCACGGCGCATCAGAGCCTCTTGTTCACGGACCTCGCCGTGACGGATCGCGACCGGATCGCCACGATCCTGCACGAGCATGGCGTGAAGACCTCTGAGGAGATCAGCACGCTCCGTCGTTGGAGCATGGCCTGCGTGGCCCTGCCGACCTGCGGCCTGGCCGTGGCGGAGAGCGAGCGGGTGCTGCCGGGCCTCATCGATTCGCTCGAGCCCGAGGTGGCGAAGCTCGGGCTGTCGCACGAGGCGTTCACGCTCCGGATGACCGGCTGCCCCAACGCCTGCGCCCGACCCTACAACTCCGATATCGGCATCGTGGGCCGTACGCTCGGCAAATACACGATCTTCCTCGGCGGCCGCCTCCTCGGCGACCGGCTCAACACGCAGTACAAAGACGTGGTGCCGTTCGAGGAACTCTCACAGGAGATCACGGCCGTCCTCGCCTGCTACAAGGCGGAGCGGAAGCCGAGTGAAACGCTCGGAGACTTCTGCCACAGGAAGGGCGTCGACGGGGTGCGCACCTGGGCCGACGAGTGGCTGGCGGGCGCCCGCGGGCGGTAGCGCGGCCCCATGTAGGACAGGCGTCTCGCCTGTCAAGAAAGCCCGAGGCGTGAGCCGAAGGAATCCCCGGCCCAAGGCATCCTCTCGGCTTACGCCTCGGGCTTCCTCGGAGTCAGGAAGCCTGTCTTACTGTGCGAACGCAGCGGGGTCGGTGAGCACGAATAGGTGGCCGTGGTCGCTCGTCACGATCACGGCCGTGTCCTCCCAGCCGCCATGGGCTTCGATCCACGTGAAAATGGCCCGTAGCGCGGCATCGCCACTCTTCACGGCGCCGATACAGTTGTCGATGTTGTTGGCATGGCTCGCCCAGTCGACGTCGCCGGCTTCCACCATCAGCCAGAAGTTGCCCCTGGCATGCAGCACGTCGAGAGCCGCCGTGGCCATGTCGGCGAGCGTCGGATTTTCGCGGACATCTGCAGCCGTGTAGCGGATCGGCGGAGAGTATTTCTTTTTCAGGCCTTCGAGCGTCTCCCGCTTCTCGGGCCCCACGACCACCGGATCGTAGCCGCCGTCGGCGGTCGCGAACGGCAGATGTCCTTCGCCGGCGCCGAAGAAGCCGAACAGCCGCTCACCATCGGCAATGCATGCCCTGGCAGCCGCGCGGAGCACCTCCGCCCCTGTGCGGCCGGGCGTCCGCAGCGCGAGGCGATAGCGGCCGCCTCCGGCCGCGTCGATCTCGCGGAGCGTGGACTCGGCGACGTACTTGTTGCCCGGTTCGAAGTTCGCGCCCTGGCCCTTGTCGTCGCGCACATCCATTCCGAAGCCGCCACCCACGAGCACGTCGAGGCCGGGGAGCGGTGTTGTGCGATGGGCGATCGACGGCAGGCCCAGCTGGTCGCGGGCGATATCCTGATAGTCGTCACGGCTGACATTGTTCGCGTAGGCACAGGCGGGCGTGGCATGGGACACCGGCACACTCGACACGGCCCCGACCGCCCAGCCCTGCTTTTGGAGCATGACGGCGATCGGCTCAAGCAATGCACCAGTGGGATCGACGTTGATCGCGTCGTTGTAGGTCTTTCTGCCCGTGCACAGGCTCGTGGCCGACGCAGCAGAATCGGTGACGGCATGAGGCCGGTCGCGGCTGCGGCCAGTCAGATAGCGCAGATCGACGGCCGTGGCCCACGGTGTCGCGCCGCCGAGCGCTGCGTCGTAGCCGCCCCCTGTTTTTCCGCCTGGATTTTTCACCACCTGGGCATCGACGTCGAACGATGTGCCGTCGTTGGCGGGGCTCGTGACGCAAAACCCGAAGTCGGTCGGCGCACTGCGATAGTCCTGAAACACGAAGCCGGTTCCGCGACCCGTGTCGTAGGCCACGCGGCCGGTCGTGGCGATCGCGGCGGTGCGGGTCGTCGTCCAGTCGAGGCCGTCGAAGACGAACAGGACGATGCGTTTCTTCCCGGCGCGGGCCGCCTCGACTTGCAGAGCATGAATATCGGTCTGGTCGAAGTAGTCGGCGGCCGTGTTGAGCGTGCTTTCCGGCAGCCGCCCATAGATGGCCTCGAGCCGCGCGGCATCGCGGTAGACGCTCCGCGGACCGGCAACGGCATCGAGCGAGACGCCGAACGCGCAAACCGGAATGAGCCGATTGGAGTGGTTCGACCACTCCACATATCGGTCAGGGCGGATTCCCCAGTGGCCCCAGGACGCTCGGCCCGACTGCTCCGCCTCGCGCTCGATGTCGCGGATCGGGTCTGCGGTTGCCGTCGCCGGAGGCGCATCGGCGGGCGTGGCCCCGGCGAGGCCGAGCCAGCCGACGAGCCCGGCACAGACGAAGAGCATGAGCAGTCGAAACCAGGCGGCAGCCTGCGTGTGGCCCACGGCGGTTCTCCGTGGCGAGGCTACGCCGGGAGGTCGTCCCACATCGGACACCAGAGCGGCAGCCGCGGGAACAGCTGCGATGCCAGTTTGAGCGCCACCTGGGTCGATGGCTCCATCCGTCCGGCCGCCACTGCCTCGTGCGGATCGCCCTGCCCGAGCACCAGCCGTGCGAGCTCCTCGGACGTGAGCCGCAAGTAGCTCCGGCCCACACGGCCGGCCTGTACGGTGGCCTTCACCTCGCCACCGCGCGGTTCGGTCACGATGATCGAGCCGCGGAAGTTCGGGGCCTCGAGACCGAGCTCCACCGTCTCGCGGATGCCGGCGGCGGCCACCCGTTTGGCGACGAGCGGCACGATCGCTTCGAGCACTTCCAGCGGCCGGAACAGTTTGGCGACGATCATCCGGTCGCCGGCCTGCACGGTACCGGCCCCCGATTCACAGCCGGTGACGGCGGCGTGCAGCGGATCGGCGGGAGCGGCTTCGTAGAGTATCTCCTGACGATCGTTTTCGACGGCTTCCGCACACACCCGAGCCAGGATGTCGCGCTCCAGCCCCGGGAACTCCGGGTCGGCCATGAGCTCGAGCACGCGATTGCCAGACTGGATCGCGTAGCCGACGATCCGGGCCGTCGTCTCATGGAGGTCGTAACGGTCCTGGCCGACGAGAGCGACGATGATCGAGTCGAACGCTCCACGGCTGATCAGCCACCGCGAGTAGGCCTCACTCCGATCGACCGGTCCGACGAAGCGAGAAGCGTTTTGCTTGTAGATGCGGAGGATCGCGGGCAGTTCGACATGCCGCCACTGGCGCATCGTGACCGTCTCTCCAACGCGTTGCGGTCCTTCGAGGAGCCGGGCGAGGATTTCGGTGGGCCGCCCGGGGGTGGCACAATCGCGGCCGAGCACCGACCAGCCGAGTTCATGGAACGAGGGTGCGATCTTGGTGCGCGAGAATCCGATCCACGCGCCGATGTGCCGCATGCGGTCTTCCGCCGCCTGCACGAGCCGCTGTCCGTGGCCCGCTCCGCGGCATTCCGGGAGCACGGCGACGCGATCGATCGTGGCGGCCGAGAGCGGCACCCCGTCGAGGAGCACCGTCCGCGGCATCACTTCGACATGGCCGACGATCCGACCGGCGAGCCGGGCGACGAGCCGATTGGCCGCGTCGTGGTCGGGGTGGTCGACGGCCGCATGAAACTCAGCCTTGGAGGGGGCGGTGGGCAGCCCCGAGAGGAGTTGGAGAATCTCGCTCTGGTCGCCGGCCCGGGCCGGTGCCACCCGGCACTCCTCGAGCATCCACGACGGCGGCTTGAGGGGCAGAACCGGGTGTTCGGGGAGGTGGTGGATCGCGGGACGCTTGGTCGTGGCCCGCCGGCTCACCACCGTGCCGGCCGGGCGAATGTCGACCGTCGCGACCGCCTTGGAACGAGCTGGCTTGGCCTTTTTCGCCTCTTTGGTCGTCCGCTTGACGGCCCGCACCAGTTGCCCGGCGGAGTGGTCCGCAGTGGCCCGGGCCGCAGCCCGAACGGCGGAACGTTGTGGGGAACGATCTGACCGACGCATGATCCCTCCTTTCCCTGGAGTGGCTCGAAACAGTCCGTTGGGCGTCAAGATATGACGATTCTCAGTCAGTTTCCAGTAGCAGGAACGATCGCAGCGTCTTTTCCGCGAAAAAACACCACGGATGCGCGCGAGATTCGAGGACACTGCGGGCATGCATCTGCGCTGCGAGTGGCCCGACGCGGTCGAGCGCGGCATGTCGCAGCGACTCCATTCGCGGCTGGAGCAGTTCGTTGACCGCGCGGATTTCCTGGCACCGTCGCCGGGCGAGCGTGGCGGTGGGATGCGTGTCGATCCAGTGCCGCTTGCGCCGCACGAGTTCGACGATGTCGGCCGACTGCCCTTCGAGCGGTGCGAGATGTCGCTCGGGATGAAACTCAAGGTCGCGCAGCATTCGATGCACGTCTGCGAGTTCGGCTGCTGGATCGGTCACCGCGAGTTCGGGAAACATGTTCCCGACCGGAAGCCGGAGGGTGCCCGATACCACCGCATGGCGCGGCGGATCGCAGCCGGTGAGCTGTCTGACGATCGAGTCGGTGAGCTCGTCGTAGGCGGCACCGCCGGTGCCGTGCACGAACACGTCGGCGATCAAGAGCCGCGACAGCATCGTCGTCACGATTGCCCGGGGACGGAGCCGCAAGGCGTGTTCCTCCATCCGTGACAGCGCGTCGACCCATTTCGAGGGTGACGTATCGGGAGAGATCGGCAGTTCCACGCGAACCGTCTCGAGATCGGAGAGCGTGAGCGTGCCGCCCGGGCTCATCGACGCGAAGACCCGCCGCCGGCGTCGGTCGTCCCGCGACCAGATCCACCAGGGCACCTCGTACCACGGCCCGTCGCCGGCCGAGTCGGTGCGGACGGCGAGTTCGGGCATCGGTCGGCCGCGGCCGCGCACCTTGTGCAGCCGGCGATAGGCGACGAGGGCCGCGTTGTAGGCCTCGTGAAACTGGCGGGCGTGTGCGAGCAGCCAGCCCATGAAGACCATCACCGTGGGCAGTCGCATCAGTTCGCTGACCGGCACCTCGAGCGTCTCCCAGCCGAAGCGGGCCTCCAGGGCATGGCGGGCCTGCGCGAGCCCGAGCCCGAGGCGATGGCACTCCGCCGCGCGTTCGATGGCCAGCGGCCACCAGCGCCGGAGGATCGGGTTTGGTTCGAGCGGCGCGAGGAGGTCACTGGCCCGCTGACCGAAGGCTGCGAACACGTCACGATCCTCGATCGCCCGTTCCTCCCAAGCCATCTCGGGAGCCGGCGCGTCGAACGGCACCTCCTCGAGGTGTGCGGCGTGCGGTGTGCCAACGGGTACGCTGCACGACGCGCGAACGCACCGGTCGGTGTCGACGACCAGGTTGATCGCCGTGCCGGATACGGCCCGGGCATAGGCATCGAGGGCCGAGTTTTTCAGCCACACGCCAGGGTGGAAAAACTCCGGCTGGTGGCCGCCCATGATGATCGGCCGTGCGATCCAGTCGGCCATGTCGCTCGGCCGTTCGGCGTCGCGGTAACTGAGCGTGTATTCCGCCGCGACCGTGAGCACTTCGCGGCGAGTGGCGGCGACGAGCTCCCAGAGCTTGAGGTCGCCGATCCGCGTGTCGAACGCCGTGCGCAGCAGCCGATTGTTGTCGACGAGCGTCTCGATCGAGTCGGCGGGCGCCGCCGCCGATGCGTGGACGGGCGGATCGATCAGCCGTTCCCCCGATCGCTCGGGTGCCAGGCGGGTGCGTCGGAATGGAGGCATGAAGCAGTCGGCCGCGGTCAACTCGCCGCGCTCGCCGCGGCGGCCACTGCCGACTCCGCACGATCGAGCACGCGGCGGTAGTAGGCCAGACGCGTCGCCGCATCGTCCAGTGCGCCCCCGAAACTCCGCGCCAGATCGAGGTACACCAGCGGCACGGGCAGTTCGACCACCGTGAGCCCCGCCGCGGCGGCCTGCACCCACAGTTCGAGCGGCATCGCGTAGCCCGGCTCGGTCGGCGCGAGCCGCTCGAGTGCCCGGCGTGAATAGGCCTTGAATCCGCAGAAGGCGTCGGTGAGTGCGAAGCCCAGGCGGGCGTTGATCTCGGCCGTGATCTCGGCGTTGATCCGCCGGCGCGTGGCCGGCGGCTCGCTGTCGCCCGCGAACGCGGCGAGGTAGCGGCTGCCGCTGACGATGTCGGCACGGCACGCGTCGAGTGCGGCTGTGAACTCGGGAATCAGCCGCGGCTGGTGCTGGCCGTCGCAGTCGATCGTCACGAGGCCGTCCCAGCCGCCGTCGCGGGCCGCCGCGAATGCCGTTGCCAGGGCGGCGCCATAGCCGCGGTTGGCCGCGTGCCGCACCACCCGCACGTCGTTTCGTCGCGCGAGGATGTCGGCCGTGCCGTCGGTCGAGCCATCGTCCACCACGAGCACGTCGGTGGCGAACCGCAGCACCTCTTCGAGCACGCCCGACACGTGGGCGGCCTCATTGAAGACCGGAAGGGCCGTGAGAAATTTCGCCACAGGGAGCCGCCTGAACTGCCGGGATGTCGCCGCCGCCGAGCCCTGCAAGTGTAGCGCCGGACAACCGCCGATCAAATCGCCTGCCAGACGAGCGGATCGGTGTCGGCCAGGCTCGGCTGGCTGTGGAGCTCGGGCAGCGCCTCGGCGAGGCGGCGGCCGAGCACGTTCAGCGAAAACCGCTCGCTCGCATGATGGCCGACGGCCACGACTGCCAGGCCGGCTGCGGCCGCGGCGAGGGCATCATGCAGCTTGACTTCGCCGGTCAGGAGGGTTGCGCAGCCCGCCCCGGCAACCTCGGCGACGAGATCCCCGCCCGACCCGCACACGATCCCCACACGGCCCGCCGGACGAGCGGCGGGGCCGCACACCTGGACGGCCTTCGCGCCGAGGGCCGTTCCCGCCGCGTGGGCGAGGTCGCCGACCGTCATGCCGGCGCGTGCGGCCCCGGCCCGGCCGGTTCCCGCCAGGGGATAGACGTCGTCGGGAATGATCGGCGCGACGTGCTCGAGATGGACGAGCGCCGCGAGCTGGTCATTGATGCCGCCTGCAGCCGAATCCCAGGCCGTGTGGCCGCTCCAGACGGCGATCCCCGCACCAACGAGTTCGAGGAGCACGCGGCCGGGCGCCGTGTCGGTGGTGACCCGCGCCACCGGTCGGAACGGCAGCGGATGATGCGTGACGACGAGATCGATCCGCTCGCGAACCGCTTCCTCGGCGACGGCCGGCGTGAGCGTGAGGCAGGTCAGCACACGTGCGATCGAGGGGCGGCGCGACCCCACGAGCAGGCCGACCACATCCCAGTCGGCGGCCAGCCGCAGCGGGGC
>CAMAVC010000049.1 GCA_945861585.1 Planctomicrobium piriforme | reverse complement strand
GTGCGGTTTTTATGTTTCTTTTCCAGCTGATCTTTGATTCTCTTGAGCGACTCCTCCACCGTGCCGATCTCCAGGGCCGCGGCCGGGTCGGTGAACCGCTCGCGCTCCAGGCTCGCGAGCCGCGTGCGGACGTCCGCCGCTTTCCCCTCGAGCTCCGCGATCTGGAGGTCGAGATCGATGCTCGACAGTCGGGCCAGCTCGTCGCCCTGCTTGACGAGCGCCCCCGCCTTCACGGCCTGGCTCTCGAGGCGGCCCGCCTCCGTCACATACACCGTCTCCTCGCCCCGCGGCCGCAATTCGGCCCCGCACCACACGCGCTGCGGCAGCGGAATGAGCGCGATCGCCGCGAGCAAGGCCGCGGCCACGATCGCCGTGATCGTCACGTTCAACGCCTTCACTTCGTCGCGCCTCCCAGGGATGTTGAGAAACTTGATCATGCCCTGCACCGGCCGCACCACCAAGCCCCACAGGGCCATGAACGCCAGGAACTGCCCGATCACCTCGAGCCGATACGGCTTGAACACGTTCCACACGAACAGAAAGATCGAGAGCGAGACGAACCAGCCGTAGAGGCCCGACGCCACGGCATAGAGGGCGAAGAGCCCGAGCCGCCGCTGCGGCAAAAAGGGATCGTCGGGCTGCTTGATGCCGAGGCACCACTTGCTCATGATCCGGCTCGTGATCGACTTCGCCTTCTGTTTGAGGTTCGGAATCTCGAGCAGGTCGGACAAAATGTAGTAGCCGTCGTAGCGCAGCAGCGGATTGGCGTTGAAGAGCAGTGTCGACACGCTCGATACGAACATCACGTCGAGACAGAGCTGGTTGAAGATGCCGCCGTGGGAATTCCACCACAAGAAGGTGGCGATCGAGGCCAGGATCACCTCCACGTACATGCCGGCCGCGCCGATCGCCGCCCGCTTCCACTTCGAGGGCAGCATCCAGCTGTCGGAGACGTCGCAATAGAGGCAGGGCGTGAACACGAGCATCATCACGCCCATCTCGTGGCACTCGCCGCCGTAGTGCTTGCACGAAAGACCGTGGCCGAACTCGTGGAACACCTTCGTGAAGGCCAACGCGATCGCGAGGTAGAGCCAGTTGCCCGAGGCGAAGAACTGGTGAAACTCCGGCAGCTTCGCCTGGAAGGTGTCGAAGTTCACGAGCACGAGCAGGAGGGCGCTCGCCGCAAACACGAGCATCGCCACGATCGCCGGCGGCTCGAAGAGCCAGCCCAGCCAGGGATCGAGCCGGGTGAGGAGCTTGTCGGGATCGATGCCGCGAAACCGCAGGGCGAGCACGTTGCCAAGCCACGACTTCCACTGCTGGAGGGTCTTTTGCCGGCGCCGTTCGAAGAGCTGCGGCCCCTGCCCCGGCCTGTCGCCGATCACGAGGCCGGAGCGGTGGAGCGTGGCCACGAACCGGGCGAGCTCGTCGAGCTTGATCCGCCGCGGCGGAAACCGGGCCTCGAACTGATCCTTCAAGTCTTCGAGGCTCGCCTCGCCGTCGAGCATGTCGAGGAGAGCGTATTCCTCGGGGCGGAACCGGAAATACGAGAGCGCGATCGGGTCTTTCACCACCCACCAGGCCTGGCCTTGGTAGACCTGGCGAGTCGTGATGAGGTCGCCGCGGCGGCGGAGGCCCACCGGACGGGTCGTACTCGAGCGGAAGACGTCGGCGGAGGCCATGCGGGCGACAGGCTGAAGCCTGTCCTACTTATGGATCGTCATGGTGGCGGTTTGGCCGGGGCGGAGGAGCCAGAGCTGCGAGCCGGGGTCTTGGCGGTTTTCCACTTCGGCGAACACGCGGTAGTCGCCGCCGCTCTCCACGAGCGGGCTCGTAAACACGATCTTGCCCTTGAACGACTCGCGGCGTCCGCAGGCGAGCGTCACCTCCACCGTCACCAGCCGGCCGCTCACCTCTTCGGGGTTGAGGCGGGCCGCGTCGACATAGCCCTCGACGCGGAGCTTGTCGGCACGGACGACGCGGGCGAGCGGGTCGCCCGGCTGCATCCATTCCCCCTCGTGCGGAAACAGCTGCACCACGACGCCGTCGAGTGGGCTCTTGATGAGCCGGCGGTCGATCGCGTTTTCCGCGGCGAGCACCTCCACCTCTTTCGACTGGGCCGCGAGCGCGGCGAGCCGCCGCTCGAGCTGGGCCTGCTCGATCTGGAGCTCGCCCTTCTTCTCGCTGAGCATGAGGCGGTCGCGCTCCACTTCCGTGACGCTGCCCGGAACCTTGGCGTGCGACTCGAGCGCCTTCTTGTGCTCGGCCTCGGCCACCAGTTCGGCGGCGATCGAATACCGCACGTCGACGTCGCTCTGGGCCTTGGCCACCGCCTGCTCATGCTCGGCCTGAGCCTTGCGGCGCTCCATCTGCGGCTGGCTGTCGTCGATCTTCGCGATCAAGACGCCCTTCTCCACCACGTCTCCTTCGCGCACGCGCAGTTCCACGAGCACGCCGCCCTCGCGAGCGGGCACCTTCGCCTCCTCGATCAGCGACACCAAGCAGCGCTCGAGGACGGGATCGCCGCCGGGCGATTCCTCGGCTGCCGCGGCGATGCAGGGCACCACTGCGACGCAGGCTGCGGCGAACACATGAAGCATGAATGAATGCATGGGCCGAGTCCTCACCAGAGACGAAACAGGATGTGCTGCTGAATGAACGCTACGAGGTCGTGGAAGATGACGTAGCCGAGCGGCCGCTGGCCGCAGTTGATCCGCGCCGTGACGCTCGCCCCGGCCCCGAGCTCCTCCTTTTCGTGCCGCGACGGATCGATCGTGATCCGCAGGAGCACCGTGTTGCCCTGCTCGCCGCGGACCTCCGCCTGCTCGTGGATCTCGCGTACGGTGCCCACATGCCGGGTGCCGGGATCGGTGGCGAGGATGTAGTCGACCTCGAGCGCGCGGCCGGCGGCCCGGGCCTCAGAATAGGCCCGGTTCACGTGGCCGAGGCGGTCGTCGGGGAGGTGGATCTCGAGCTCCCAGGGGCCCGTCTTGTCGGCCACGTTCAAGAGCACCTGCCCCTTCTCCACCGGGCGGAGCATGAGCCGATCCCGCACCTGCCAGGTCACGATCACGCCGTCGATCGGGCTCCGGACGGCCAGGCTGAGCTTCTTCGCCTCGTAGAGCGTGCGCTGCGCCTCGAGGCTCTCGATCTCGCGCTGCAGCTGGGCGGCCCGGCCGGCCATGCGGGTCTTTTCGTCGGCCGAGATCTTCTTGTCTTCGAGGATCGCCCGCCGCGTCGACACGAGCTGCTCCTCGCTCGCCGCCTTGCGGCCGAGCACGTCGGTGAGGGCGACGTCGAGCTCGATGTTGCGAAGCGAGGCGAGCAGCTGCCCCTCTTTCACGTCGGCGGCGTGCTCCACGCCGGGGGCGATCGATTCGACCACGCCGTCGATCCCCGCGAACACGTCGCGATGATGCACCGGCTCGAGCGTGCCCTTGCCTTCGAGCCGTAGGTCGGCCGGCACGAGCACGAGGGCGAGGATCGCCGCCGCCGTGGCGAGGATCGCGAGGATCGTCTTCGGCAGGTTGCGGGCCGTGGTGAGCGCCCGCGACTTCCCGAGGAAGTTGAGCAACGGATAGAGCGGCAGGCTCGTGTGGGCCAGCGCGTTGGCCAGCGCCACCCGGCCGTGCTCGGCCACGAGCTCCACGCGGGCCCGCTTGCCCCCTTCGAACGTGCTCGACGAGAACCACTCGGCCACGATCGCCCCGATCGGCTCGGGGGCCGTCTTCGGCGTCGCTTCGGCCTTGGCCACGGCGACGGCATCCACGCCGCCGGTCTGCACCACGGGCGTGGGCTTCGGCTTCTCCAGCGGAATGATCGCCAGGGCCGTGGCGTGCGACTCGTCGACGTAGACCTCGAGCTCTTCTTCGATTTGCGGCGGTAGCTCGGTGGCCGGGTCGGGATGCCAGAGCGGATCGCCCGCCTTCGCCACCACCCGCACGAGCGCCTCGACGGCCTGCACCGCCGACGCACGCCGCTCGATCGACTCTTGGCCGCTCACAGCCTCGAGCCGGAGCTTGCGGCCCCGCTTCACGAGCACGCTCACGCGGTCGCAGCCGATGATCCGCCGGGCCTCGTTGGCGAGCACGAACGCCGTGGCCACCGGGTCGAGCGTTTCGTGCACCGCGCGGCTGAAGCGATCGACCTGCACGAGCGCCGTCTGCTGGCTGTCGAGCGTGACGAGCTGCTGACGGTCGAGGAACGTGCGGGCGGGCTGGGTGACCTCCTCGAGAAACTTGAGATACCCGCGCTCCACTTCGGGGGCGTTGCGTTGGTGGAAGATCTCGATCAGGCCGGCGCGGGTGCCGGCCCGGTCGATTGGGGCCGCCACCACGAGGAGGTCGGTGGGGTTGTTCGCCGCGGTGCTGCCGTCGGCGGTCGTGAGCCCGGCCCGTGGCGGCACGATCAGGCCCGTGGGGTTGCCCATCAACGCCCCGACGAGCTTGCCGTGGGCCGTCTGGGCGTCTTGATCCTGGGCGATGCCGGTGTGCTCGACCCCCTGCCCCGTCACAGACTCCACTCGGCCCTGATCGCGCACGAGCCACACGATCCCGCCCACGGCCCCCATCGCCTCGATCGACTTGGCGAGCAAGGCCGAGAAAAACTCCGCCTCTTTCACGTCGCCTTGGGCGAGCGCGCGGATCTGGTCGACGATCGCGAGGATCTGCCGCCGCGCCTCCTCGACCGCCCGTTCGTCGACCGTGCTCATGCGTGAAGTTTCCCGCTCGTGCGTGCGTCAGCGGCCGCCGGCCTTGGTGCCGGCGGCCGTGCAGCCCGTTTAGGCCCTGCCGGCCGGCGGCTGCACCACCCGCTTCTGGACGTCGGTCTCGAGCACACCAAACGCCTGCTCGTGCCGCTGCACCGCCATGCCGAGCGCGTAGGCCAGCCGCTTGGCCGTGAAGAAGTTGACGATGATCCGCTGCGTGAGCTGGATCGTCTCGGGCGAGTTGCCCGCCACCTGCTTGTTGAGGCCGAAGTCGACGATCAGCTCCTCGGGCGTGCCCGTGACACGGCAGAAGTTCGCGTAGTGGGCCACGATGTGCGACTCGTCCACCGGCACCTGCATCTGATCGGGGGGCAATTGATCGGCCATGAGAGACTCCAAAGAAAGAAGGAATGCGACCGACGAGGAACCACGGGCGGATGCCGCGCGGAGTCGTCGGAGCCCTGCAGTCTACCTCCCTTCTCCCGAAGGGGCCATCGGCGGGCCGTTTCGCCGCCCCTACTGCCAGCGGAAGATCCTGAGGGCGATCGCGAAGCAGACGATCCCCCACGCGGCGACGGCGGCGATTTCCGCGGCGCAGCCGGCGAGCGTGCGGCCCTCGAGCATCACGCCGCGCAGGGCGTCGACGAGCGGCGTGAGCGGCAGGGCCGCGAGCACCGGCTGGAGCCAATCGGGATAGCGTTCGCGCGAGAAAAACACACCCGAGCCGAGCCACATCGGCAGCATGAGGAGATTGAGCGCTCCCGACACGGCCTCGAGCGTCTTGGCCCGGGCCGCGATCGCGAGGTCGATGCCGGCGAAGGCCGTGGCGCCGAGCACGAGCAGAAAAGCCACCGCCGCCGGGCTGCCGAACACCCGCACGCCGAAGAGCAGCCGCGCGCAGACCACGAGCAGCACCATCTCGGGGATCACGAACAGCATCCGCCCCGCCATCATGCCGGCCAGAAACTGCCAGTGCGCGAGCGGCGTGGCGAAAAAGCGCTTGAGCAGCTTGCGGATCCGCATCTCGACCACCGCAAATCCCACGCCCCACAGCCCGCCGCCCATCAGCGACAGCGCCATCAGCCCGGGGACCAGAAAATCGATGTAGCGGCCGCCGGGGGCGGCGAATGGCGTGTCGCGCACGGCGAGCAGATCGCGGCGGCCGGCCGCCCGCTCGAGGGCGTCGTGGGCCCGGTCGCGGGCGAGCGCGGCCTCGGGCCGCGTCGGGTCGGCCCGGAATTCGATCGTGTCGGCCGTGTGCTCGACGACGAGATCGGCACGGCCCGTGCGCAGCCGCTCGAGCGCGTCGGCCTGCGGTCGGATCGTGGCCGTGAGGCCCGCGGCGGTGGCGAGCGCCGCGAAATCGGCCTCGGCGTGCGGGCCGGCGACGATGTCGACTCTCAAGCTCGCGAGCGGCTGCTGGCGAAACGCGATGCCGAGCGAGAGAATCATCACGAGCGGAAACCCGTACACCCAGAAGAGCGCCTCGGGCTCACGACAAAACTCGATCAGCCGGCTGCGGACGAGCTCGACGAACGGCGCGTGGCCGCCGGCCGTGACGACGGGCGGCGGAAGGGGACGCGCGATGGGAGACGCTGCAGGAGTCATGCCGGGCCTCCGGCGCCGCTGCGCAGGCTGTTCCCCAGGGGCTCCGCCCAGCCCGACTCGGTGAGCCGCCGGCCCGCGAGCTTCACGAACACATCGTCGAGGTGCGGCACGCCGAACTCGGCGAGCAACTCCGGCGGCGTGCCGAGGGCGATCACGCGGCCGGCATCGACGATCGCGATCCGGTCGCAGAGCCGCTCGGCCTCGTCCATGAAGTGGGTCGTGAGCACGACGGTGTGGCCGCAGCCGCGGCAGGTTTCGACGAGATCCCAGATCTGGCGGCGGGACTGCGGGTCGAGGCCGGTGGTGGGCTCGTCGAGAAACAACAGCTCCGGCCAGCCGACGAGCGCCGTGGCGACGGCCAGCCGCTGCCGCTCGCCTCCAGAAAGATTTGCGACGCGGGCCGCGGCCTTCGGCACGAGTCCCACGAGGTCGAGCGCCGCCTCGGGGGCGATGCCGCGCCGGTAGAACGAGCGGAACAGCCGGACCGTTTCCAGCACCGTGAGCTTGTCGGAGAGGCGGGTCTCCTGGAGCGACACGCCCACCCGCTCGCGGAGCACGGCGGCGTCGGCGGCCCATGTGAGCCCGAGCACCTCCACTTGCCCGCTCGTGGGGGCGAGCAGCCCCTCAAGGATCTCGATCGTGGTCGTCTTGCCGGCGCCGTTGGGGCCGAGCAGGCCGAAGCACTCGCCGCGGCGTACATCGAGCGACAAGCCGCGCACCGCCTCGACGGGCGGGCGGCCGGGATACCGCTTCACGAGGTCGCGCACGCGGATAGCGGGCGTGTCGGGGGCGCCGGTCATGGGGCGGGTTCTTTCCAGCCGTGGCGGACGAGCCAGGCGTCGCTCGCAAAGCGGTGCATGAGCGCCTTGAACGCCCGCAGCGCGTCGCGATGCCAGGTGTCGTCGGCCGGATCGCCGCCGGCGTCGAGCCCGGCGAAGTGGAGCCGGCAGGGCCAGCCCCGCTCGGTGGCGACGGTGTCGAACCGCTCCGCGATCCGCAGCGCCCAGGCAGCGCCGAGCGTGTCGCGAAGCGCGAGGAACGGCGGATCGATGCGGCGGGCCACGGCGGCCGGCCCGCGTGGGGCGGGCGGTGACGATTCCCTGGCACGCCCGAGGCCCGCTCCACGATGTGCGAGCGCCACGGCAGAGCCCATGGCCACGAGGCAGGCCCCGGCCGCGTCGAGCACGGGCTGCGGGAGCGCGGCATCGGTGGCCACGCCCGGCAGAAACGGCCGGAGGAGCGCGAGCTGCCCCGCCGCGATCGCCGTGGCCGCGGGCCCCTGGCTCGTGGCCACGAAGTTGAGCCAGCCGACGACGGTGAGCACGAGCAGGAAGCCGCGGCCGAGCAGATGCACGTCGGGGAGGCTGCCAGGCCGCACGAGCCACGCCGAGAGCGCCGGCATCGCCACCACCACGGCGAGCGTGGCCACGATCAACTGCCACACGCCATGCTGCGGCCGCTTGGCGCCGAGGAGCGACATCGCGGGGCAGACGGCGAGCGCCGCCACACCGAGCCGCACCCGCGCCGCCGCGGCGGGCGTGGCGAGCCAGCCGGCCTGCTGCGCGGCTGCATCGGCCGCGAGCGCGAGGCAGGCCGCAAGGGCCCACCAGGCCGCCGGCACGGCCGTCGACCCGCGCACGCGGTGAACGGCCACCGCTGCAGCGAGGGCCGCGATTCCGGCGGCGACGAGGGTGAGGACGGGAAGCATGGGCGTAGGACAGGCTTCAGCCTGTCGAATGCATCGTCTTGCCATGACAGGCTGAAGCCTGTCCTACGTGTGAAACTTTCCTGATCATACCGGTCGGGCAGAATCGCCGGGAATTCATCGCGGGCATGTCGACAGCCGCCGATACTCCGCGTGGGCACACCGTGGCCGGCGCCCCTCCTTCTGGAAACGTTTCATGATGCGGCTCGTTCCGGTGCGGTTCGCAGTGCGTCCGCGACTGGTGGTGATGGTCGTGGCCGCGGCGTGCGCCGCCGGTCCCCTGCCCGCTGCGCGGGCGATCGAAATGTTCACGTACTTTGGCGACGGCAGCCGGATCGGCCTGCCGAGCCTCGAGGTGCCGATCGAGGCCTATCCCGGCATCCCGCTGCGGAGCGACCGCATCCGGGCCCGTAACCGCGCGCTGATGATGCGGCGCGGCACGCCCGCCCAGCCGCCGGCCGGCCAAGCAGGCGCGATGCAGCCCGCGCGGGGGATCACGATCCGCACGATGCCGGTCGGCGAAACAGGGGCCGAGGAAATCCCGATCGCGCCAGAGCCGCAGTGACCCTTCGATTGATTCTCGTAGGACAGGCTTTAGCGTGTCGTGCAGGTGACGCCATCGTGGCGACAGGCTGAAGCCTGTCGTACAACTCCCTACGGCGCGTCTTTCTTGAGCTTCGCCAAGAGGTCGACGGCGTCGGGACGCGTGGCAAACATCGGCTCGTTGGCCAGCACCTCCTCGAGGATCTTGCGAGCCCGATCCTTCTCGCCACGGTCGGAAAGCAACTTGGCCACGTAGTAGGCGCCGTCGGTCGTGAGGGCGTTGTTCTGCGTGATCTGGGCGAGGATCTTCTCCGCGTCCTCGCGCCGGCCGAGCTTGTAATACACCCACGCCAGCGTCGTGAGCGCGTTGACCTGCTGCGGCGAATTCTCCCGGTGCATCGCCACGTTGGCCTCGGCCATTTCGAGGGCCCGCTGCCGCGAGTCTTTGTCGTCGCTCTCGATCAGCACCAGTGCCAGCGAATTCGACGCCGGGAAGTTGCCCGGCGACTGCACGTGGGCGTCGTAGAAAAACTTCTCGGCCGTCGCGTAGTCGCGGGCCACGCGGGCGATCGCGCCCCGCACCACCCGGCCCTCGAGGCTCTTGGTATCGAGCTTGAGCGCGTCTTCCGCGATCGCCTTGGCCCGCTCGAGGTCGTTTTGCCCGAGGTACCACTGCGAGGCCGCGAGCAGCACGGCGGGATCCTTCGGGGCCTCCTTGATGGCCGCCTCGATCAGCTTCTTGGCGGTGTCGCGCTTCTTGGCGTCGTCGTACAGGCGGGCCATCGCGAGCTCGGGCTGCACGGCCTTCTGGTCGAGCTTCTTGGCCTCGCGAAACTGCTCGAGCGCTTCCTGCGGCTTGCTCAGCTGAAAGAGCACGATGCCCATGCGCTGATGGGCGCTGGCGTTGTCGGGGTCGAGGTCGATCCAGGCCTGGAGATGCTTCTGGGCGAGCTCCCACTGCTTGCGGGCCTCGGCCACGGCGGCACTGCCGGCGTTGCAGCGGATGTCGAAATCGCGCTTGCGCTTGGCATTCTCGGTGTACTCCGCCGCGAGCCGCGTGGCCTCCTTGAAGAGCATGTCGGCATCGGTGACGCGCCGATCCTGGAAGGCGAGGTCGCCCATCATGAGATAGGGCTCGGGATCCTGGGAAAACTTGATCACGCAGTCTTCGAGCTCGGCACGGGCCGGGCCGAGCTGGTTCACGCTCAGCCAGAGCATCGCCATCATCACGCCGGGGGGCGGCAGCTTGGCGTTGTTGCTCTTCGCGCGCTCGAGGATCGCACGGCAGCCGTCGATGTCGCGGTCGCGAAAGCGGTTGATGGCGCCCGTCACCTCCTGATTCTGGGCGTCGTCCGACACGGCCTTGCCGATCAGAGTCTGGGCCGTGATCTGGGCCCGGGCCTCGCGGGCCGGCAGGGCCGCCGTAGCGAGCAGGGCTCCGATGATCATCGCCACCGTGCCGCCGTCGAGTCGCTGCCGCATCGCCATGTGCCCGTCTCCTTGAAAGGTTTGGGAGGTCATACCCACCCGACTTCCGACTACTGTATCTTTGGCGGTGGATTTCCGCCACAACCCCGAACCCGCACAACACCCGCGCATGCCCGCCGGCGCTGTCCTCGAACGCGAGCTACGGTTCGCCCCGCGATCGCGGGGCCTGTTCGTGGCCCGCGCTGTCTATGCCGCCGCGCTCCTGGCAATCATCGCCACCTGCTGGCTCGTGGTGACGGGCACCCAGACGGTGGCCACGGCTGGCGATACGGCCCGCTTTGGCGCCACGCTGATGCGGATTCTGGGCCCGCTCCAGCTCTGTCTGGCGATGCTGGCCGCCGCCCTCACCGCCGCCGTGGCCGTGACGACCGAGAAAGACCGGCGGACGCTCGAGCTTCTGCTCGTGAGCCGGATTTCCGATGCCGAACTCGTGCTTGGCAAGCTGGCGGCGAGCCTTGTGCGGGTCGGGCTCCTGCTCCTGGCGGCCGTGCCGGTGTTCGCGATCGCCGGGCTCTTCGGCGGCGTGGAGCCCGGGCAGCTTGCCCGGCTGTTCATCGTGACGGCGGCGGCGGCGCTCGCGGCGGCGAGCATCTCGACGGCCGTGGCGTTCTGGAAAGACACCACATTTCAGACGCTCGCGATCACGCTCTTCGCGCTGGTCGCCTGGCTGGCGGCCGGCGAGGTGGCGGCGGTGCGGGGCGGCGCCGCGCTCGGCGCGACCGTCTCGCCCGCCCGGGCCGTCTTCGCCGCGCTCGACCCTGCCGGGGCCGCACGGCTGCCCCCCTTCCTCGCCGTCTGTGGCGGGATTCTCGTCGGCACGTCGGCCATCGCGGTGGCCAACGTGCGGCGCTGGAACGTGGCTGGCGAAGCGCGGCAGCAGGTGGCCACAGCGGCGGGCGGCGCGAAGCGGCCGGCCCGGGACGTGTGGGCCAACCCGATCCTGTGGCGGGAGATCCGCACGCGGGCCTACGGCCGGGCGATCCTGCTCGTGCGGCTTGCCTGGCTCGTGCTTTTTGCCGCCGCCGTGGCAGGCATCGTGCAGGAGGCGCGGGCGGCCCGCCCCGACCGGCTCGCGATCGCCGTGGCCGTCGTGCCGATGGCGCTGGCGAGCCTCGTGGCCGTGGCGGCGCTCGCCGTGACGAGCGTGACCACGGAGCGCGACCGCGGGTCGCTCGATCTGTTGCTCGTCAGCGACCTCGAGCCGGCGGAATTCGTGTGGGGCAAGCTCGGCGGCGTGCTCGTCGTGGCCCGTGAGCTCGTGATCCTTCCCTTGGCGCTGTGCGGGGCTCTCGCCGTGGCGGGGCTCGTGTCGGTGGAGAACGCGATCTATCTCGCGCTCGGGATGGCGATCCTGTTGTGCTTCGCAGCGGTGCTCGGCTTCCACGCCGGGCTCTGCTATCAGTCGTCGCGGCGGGCAATCGCGGTGGCACTCGGCACCGTGGCGTTTTTGTTCGTGGGCGTGGCCACGGTGATGCGGATCATGGTGGCTTTCGGGTCGAGCTTCGAGCTGCAGCTGGCGCCCTTCCTCGCCGCGATCGTGGGCGGTGCCGTCGGGCTCTACGCGGCGCTCTCGGCCCGCAATCCTTCGCCGGCCATCGCCTGGGCCTCGGCCCTTTTGCCGGCGCTGACGTTCGTGGCGATCACGGGCTTCCTCCAGGGCAACCCGCTGCAGGTGCTGATCGTGACGGCCGTGGCCTATGGCTTCGCGACACTCGCGCTCTTGGTGCCGGCGATCGGTGCCTTCGACCTGCTCACCGGCCGCACCACTACCGGCGAATGACGCCCGTGCCGTCGGCAGCCGGCGCCGCGAGCGCCGCCATCCGCGCCTCGAGGTCGGGGGTGCTGCCGCCGCGAGCCACCGCCTGGCGGTAGCTGGCGAGCGCGTCGAGGGGCCGGCCGAGCGCCTCCTGCGCGATGCCCTCGAGGGTCAGCACGTGGGGCGGCGTCTGATTCGGACCGTAGGTCTCGCCGAGAATCGCGAGCGTGGCCAGGCTCCGCTGGGGCCGCCCGAGCCGGCGGTAGACCTCGGCCGTGTCGAGGAGCGCGTCGCGGTCGTCGGGCGCGATCGCGAGGGCGCGGTGGAAATCTGCGAGCGCTTCATCGGCGCGGCCGCGAGCGAGCGCCACCTGGCCGCGAAGATGCCAGGCCGCGGCCGATCCCGGCGCCACGGCGACTGCCTCGTCGGCGAGCCGATCGGCATCGTCGAGCAGGCCGAGCTCCATGTACATCCGGCCGCCATCGAGGCACAGCGCCACCTCGCCCGGCGAGAGCTCGAGGGCCTCGGAGATCTGCGTGACGGCCTCCATCTTTTCGCCACGTCGCCAGAGCACGTCGGCATAGTGCCGCCGCGCATCGACGTCGGTGGGGCAGCTCTTCACGGCGCGTTCGAGGAGGCTTTCGGCATGCACGAGATCGTTGCGATCGGCGGCCGAGAGCCCTTCGTTGGAGAGCCGCCTGGCGACGGCGAGGTCTTGCGGCACCGGGCCGCTGCGGGGCATGAGCCTGCAGCCCGATCCGAGCGCCGCGACGATGATCGCGGTGCTGGCCAGGGTCGCGGACGCGCGGGCAGGCTCGGGGAGGATCACGGGACGGAGACAGTAGGCTTTTGAGACCGGCGCCACAACGGTTGCCGCGGCAGCGCCGCCTGCCCGGCTTGCCTCGTCTGCGGCGGCACACGGGAACCGGACTTGTTCCGCGCGGCACCCCCGCCTACCACCCCGCCACATGGCTCGACTCCCGCCCCTTCGTGCCCGAATCCGCGCCCGCTTGGGGGCTGTCGCGGTGTGTGCCGCCGTGTTCGCGGGCTGCGACATCCGCGACGAGGTGCCCCGGTCGCTCGAGCCGCAGCCCCTGCTCGGCACGGGAATCGTGGCCGGACTGCGGGGTCCGCCGGCCATCGAGTATGTCGGCGGCTATGAAGCGGGGCGGCAGCGGGCCGAGTCGGACGGCCGCCCGCTCTTGCTCGTGTGCACGGCGAAGTGGTGCAGGTTTTCGGCCGACATGACGCAGCGGACCCTGCGCGATCCCGGGCTCGTGGCGCTCTCCCGGCGCGCCGTCTGCGTGCTCATCGATGCCGACCGCGACGCCGAAACCTGCCGGACGCTCGGCGTGAAGGGATTCCCGACCCTGCTCGTGCTCGACCCCGACGGCACGGAACGCTTCCGGGCGACGGGCCGCACGATGCCCGACACGCTCGCTGCCGCACTCGCGACGGCATTCGAGCCGCGACGGGTCGCGACGGTGCCTGCCGACGCCGCTCCCTTGTAGATGCAGACTGGCAGTCCGCACATGGCCGCAAATCGGCAGAGCGACACGCTGCGGCTCCAGGGTTTATAACCCTCTGATCACACCCTGGGCACCGCCATGACTTCAGCCTCCCCTGCCGCAGCGAAGCCCGCGAAGGAAACGTTCCACGCGTATCCGTGGTGGAGCCCGCGGTTTTGGCACGGGATGCCGCTCGGTGTGTGGCTCGATCTCATCGGGGAGCACGGCGGCCGCGCGTCGCCCTCGCGCTGGGGGCTCGTGGGCACGATCACCGCGGCTGCCGCTTTCAACTCCTTGGCCGAGCCGCTCACGGCCGCTCGCTTCCGCCGGCAGCTGGCCAACCCTCCGGCCACCGACCCGCCGCTGTTCATCATCGGCCACTGGCGGTCGGGCACGACGATGCTCCACGAGCTGTTGATGCTCGACGACCGCTTCTGCTGCCCGACGACGTATCAGTGCTTCGCGCCCGGCCACTTTCTGCTCACCGAGCAGCTCGTGACGAGCGCACTCAGCTGGATCATGCCGTCGAAGCGGCCGATGGACGACGTCTCTGCGGGCTGGCACAGGCCGCAGGAAGACGAGTTCGCCCTCGCCAACATGGGATCGCCCTCTCCCTACCGGCGCATGGCGTTTCCCATGACGAGCCCCGATCGGCCCCAGGCCCTCGACCTCACCACGCTGTCGCCGGCCGAACTCGACCGCTGGAAGCGAAACCTGCGGCGGTTTCTCGCGACGCTGGCCGTGCGCGATCCGCGGCGGCCGGTGCTCAAGAGCCCGCCCCACACGGCCCGCGTCGGCGTGCTCGCAGAGATGTTTCCGGAGGCGCGGTTTCTGCACGTGGTGCGCGATCCGTTCGTCGTGTTTCCTTCGACCATGCGCCTGTGGCGCTCGCTGCACCACTCGCAGGCGCTGCAGGTCGACACGGGCGAGGCCCTCGAGCGCTACGTGTTCGCCGCGTTCGACGAGATGTATGCGGCCTTCGAACGGGATCGAGCCACGCTGGCCCCGGGCAGGCTCCAGGAGATCCGCTACGAAGATCTGTGTGCCGATCCGGTGGCTCGGCTCAGCGAGGTGTATGACCGGTTCGAACTCGGCGGCTTCGACCGCGTGCTGCCCGCGTTCGAGGAGCAGGCCACATCGATGCGCCGCTACCGCACGAACAAATACGACCACGACCCACGGATCGTCGGCGAGATCGCGAGCCGCTGGCGGCCGTTCATCGAGCGCTACGGATATCAGGTGCCCGCGGTCATGTAGGACATGCTTCACGGAATGGCACGGCATCCTGCCGTCCATTCCTTGGCCGGCCGCCGCCGGCTGGTGATCAACCGGCCCTCCAGGCCTGACGCCATGCCGTTGGGGGACAGGCTGAAGCCTGTCCTACTTTTTGCGGCGCTCGAGCTTGATGCGCGGGTTGGCTTCGAGGCTGCGCATCTCTTCCTTGAACTCCTCGGGCGTCATCTGCAGGCGGCGCTCGAAGGCGCGCCGGGCCAGGCCCCATTGGGCCGCCGCCACCGCCGCCGCCGCCAGGAGCACTGGCAGAAGGACGGCACGCAGCGAGGCCAGCACCCGCTCGGCATCGAGGAGCGGCTCGGACGAGCGCAGCAGCCCGACGAGCGGCCCGGCTGAGAGGGTCGCGGTGGCCGCGAGCACCGCGAGGCACGCGCCGTTCCAGAGCACCGCCCGGAAGGTGGCGGGGGAGAGCGCGCGGGCGATGCCGGCGAAGGGATCGATCCGGCTCCACCGCGGAGTTGCCCGCGACAGCCGCCAGGCCGATCCGTCGAGCAAAAACCGCACACACAGCCCCACGCCTGCCGTGGCGAGGACGAGCGCCGCGGTCGGCAGGAGCATCCGCGCGGGCAGGAGCCGCCCGATGTCGATCGCATCATGGCCCGGGCCGTCGAAGGCCGCGGTGAACGACTCGCGCATGAAGGTGCCGGCGGCGGGGATCGCCGTGCGCGACCAGCCGGGCAGCAGGAGCACGGCCACGGCCACCATCGCCACGAACGCCGGCAGCGCGGCGTGCGGCGCCACACCCTGATCGCGGGCCGCTTCACGACGGCGCGGCGTGGCCGGCAGCGAACGGTCGGCGGCGTCGCTCATGGCTCACCTCGCGGCCTCACGGCTCACCTCGCGGAAAAGATCCGCTCGATCGGGCCCTGCACGAGCGCGGGAAACCCGTGGGCCCACGCTTCGGCGCCCACCGACACCGCCCCCAGAAGCACGACGGCTGCGAGGGCCTGCAACAGGCCGGCACCCGCCACGAACGGCACGGTGCGGAGCGTGATCGCCGTCACGAGATGAAAGCCCACCACGGCCAACAGGGCGGGCACGGCCATGGCAAGCGCGAGCGAAAAGGCGACCGCGGGCAGGTCGCCGGCGATCTCCTCCAGACCGCGCTTCGGCATTCCGGCCACGGGGAGAAGTGTGCCGACAGGGAGCACCCGCACGCTGTCGATCACGCCCGCGACGATCGTTTCGAGTCCGCCGGCTGCGAGAAACACTCCGGCGCTCACCCACCACGCAAACCGTGCCATCCCGGCTGCCTGGGCATCGCCCTCCGGGTCGAAGTCGTCGGCCCACGAGAGGCCGGCCACGCTGCCGAGCACGCCGCCCGCCCACGCGCCGGCCGATGCCACCGCGGCGACGGCGGTGCCCAGTGCGAGCCCCATGATCGCTTCGCCGCCGGCGAGCAGCAGCAGGCTGGCCGAGCCGATGGTTGGCAAGGCAGCGTCGGGCCGCTGGGTGGCGACGGCGAGCGGGAGTGCCACGACCGTGATCGCCACGGCGAGCGCCAGCCGGATGCGCAGCGCCACTTCCGGAAGGGCCACGCCGGTTCCCGTGACGATGCCGAGCATGCGGGCCAGGATGCCCACGGCCAGGGCGACCGGTAGCGGAATGCCTGCGGCGAAGGGTGCGTCGGGCATCGCTCAGGGCCCTCCGGCAGCCGAGGTGCGCAGGAGGTCGGCCATGCGTTCGAGCATCCAGGGGGCCAGCATCACGAGCGCTGCGGCGATCGCCACGAGCCGTGGCACGAGGCCCACGATCTGTTCGTGGATGCCGGTCGCCGCCTGCACGAGGCCCATCAGGGCCCCCACGACGAATCCGACGAGCAACACCGGCGCGATCACGATGCACCCCGCGAAGAGGGCCTGCCGCACGAGTTCCACGAGGTCGGTTTCGGCCATCGGCAGACGACTCCACGGGGCCACGGGGCGTGCGGTCACGGCGAGCCGACGACACGCACGCTGTCGAGCAGCGACTGCACGACGAGCGACCAGCCGTCGGCCATCACGAACACGAGCAGCTTGAGTGGCAGCGAGACGACCGTCGGCGGGAGCATCACGAGGCCCGTCGAGACCACGAGCGTGGCCACCACGATGTCGATCACGAGAAACGGCAGCAGCAGCCGGAAGCCGATCGCAAACGCCGTCTCCAGTTCGCTCACCAGGAAGGCCGGCAGCAGCGACTCGACCGGCACGTCGTCGTAGGTCTTCACGTCGTGGGGCGCGGCGGGATGCCGCTTCAGAAACAGAAGCATGGTGTCGCGGTTGCCGGCCTGCTCGATCTGCCCTGCCATCCAGCGTCGGATAGGAAGCGTGCCCTGGTCGTAGGCTTCGACGAGGCTGATCCGCCCCTCCTGATACGGCTCGACGCCGGCCTTCCAGGCCTGCGTCCACACCGGCCACATCACGAGCGCCGAGAGAAAGAGCGCGAGCGACGTGACGATTTGGTTCGACGGCAGGTGCTGCGTGCCGAGCCCCTGACGCAGGAGCGACAGCACCACCGACATCCGCACGAACGACGTGGTCATGAGCAGCACGGCCGGCGCGAGGCTCGCCACGCCGAACATCACCGCGGCTGAGAGCGTGGCATCGAGCGACCGGCCGCCGAGTATCCGGGCTGCCATGTCGGCCCACGGCGAGGCGGGCGCATCGGCTGCGGAAGCCGGCACCGGCGCCACGGCCGGGTCGGCCGGCTCGGCGGCCCCGGCGAGGCCCGCGCTCGACAGAACGGCCGCGAGCACGAGGGCCGCCGCGCGGGTGGCCGGCGGCCTGGTGCGGGGCGTGTGTGGAGGATGGGCGCCACGGCAGGCAGCCACGATGCAGGCGGTGGCCTCCGGATCGGTGAGCTCGGCGAGTGTGCGGCAGCCGCCAGACGACACGCTCACGAGGAGCGTCTTCGGGCCGAAGCGAACGATCCGCACGCCGTGCTGACCGGCCAGGCTCGCCTCGCCGAGCACGTCGAACACGTCGGGTGGCACGGGGGCAAGGCGGCGCCGGCCCGCGAGCCGAAGAACGACGAGCGCGGCGCAGGCAGCGGCGAGCACCGCGAGCGTGCCGGTGGAGACGAGAGCCGGCGCTGCCGGCCTTGCCGTCGGGCCCGCGGCGGTCGCGGCGGCATCCAGGGCGACGGGCGGTGGCAGCGTGGCCGGGGCTGGGGCCGGGGCCGGGGCGGCAGGCGCGACCGCATGGTCGGCCGGTTCAGCGGCCGGGCTCGGCGCGATCGGTGCCGATTCGGCCGCCAGGGCGGTGCGTGACGCAGCGTGCGTCCCTGCGAGGCCCACGACGGCCGCCACCACGAGAGCCGCCATTCGCAACGGCGAAGCGAGGCGGTTCATGCGGCAGACCTGAATTCATGCGGCGGGAGGCTGCGCGATTCGGTCGTGTCGGCCCGGGAGGCGTCGACCCGCGACCAGTCGATCTCCGGCTGTCGCCCACGACCGTATCCCGACGGAGCGTGATCCTGCCTTCGCCTCGACCCGGCGAGCCAGAGAATCGCGGCCAGCAGGCCGGCGATCACGCTGCCCACGGCCACGAGCATCTCGCGCGGCACTGCATCGGGATCGAAGCGGAGGTTGCCGCCGACGACCTGCGTCAGCACCTCCTGGAGCGACATGGGGTGGCTCGCGGCCGCAGGATCGTCGGAGGCCGGCATGCGGGCCGCCTGCGGTGCGTGGCCGCGCTGGGCTGCGTGGCCCGGCGCCGGAAAACTCGTCACGACGACGCGGCATCCGTCGGCCGCGGTGGTCGCCGGCAATGACCGCATCGCGAGGTCGCGAATCCGGGTGAGCTCCCCGGCCTCCGCGGCCGCTTCTGCCGCGGCATCGAGGCCCCGGTCGGCATGCGTGGCACGCACGTACGACTCGGGAACGGCGATCGACACATGGAGCGAGTGCAGCGTGTTGCCCCGCGCCAGACGTGGCGGCTCGGCAGCCTGCGGAGGCGCCGCCGGCAACTCGGCTGGCGCATTCGCATCGGCCGGCTTCTGCGGCGGCTCTCCTTCGGCCGGAGCGACCGGCGGTGGAACCGCATCGGCGGCAACGAACTCCGCCGTGACGTCGACCACCGCCCCCTTCACGTAGGCGATGGCCTGCCGCAGCTTCGTGGCCAGGGCGCGTTCGTAGGCAAGCTTGCGGGCGAGCGCCAGGCCGGCGGCGTCGTCGGTGCCCGCCTCGAGCGGGCCGGCGAACACACGGCCGTTGCGCAGGTCGGTGACGGCGACGCGCTCCGGAGAGAGCCCCGCGATCGAGGCCGCCACGAGTACGCGGATTGCCTGCACGCGGGAAGCGTCGAGCTCGGCGTCGGGCTGCGTGCGAATACTCACGCTCGCCGTCTTGACGCTGCCGCCGGTGAGCCCCGCCTGCTCCTCCACGTCGTAGAGCACGGCGGCCCGTTCGATGCCGGGCATCGAACAGAGCACGAGCGAGAGCTCGTCTTGCGTGGCCACACGGAGCAATTCCGTCTGCACGGCCTTGCTCTGCCACGGGCTGTTGTTCGCCAGCGCACGGCGCAGGCTGCCGCCGAACTCACGCGGCAGTGCCTCGGCGTCGACGAGGGCCCGCATGTAGGCGCTCTGCCGGCTGCGGGGCACGTAGACACGGCCCCCCTCGGTGCGATAGTCGGTGAGCTGGGCGCGGTCGAACGCCGCCTCCATGAGCGCGAGCTCCGACGACGGCAGCACGCTGCCGGCGAGCAGCTCCGCCTCCTCGCGAATCGGTTGGTCGCGGAGCAGCCAGGCAGCCCACCCGAGCGACGCCGCCACGAGCCCCAGCGCGATCACCTGCGCCGGGGAGAGGAACGACTGCCGTTCGCGCGTCGGAGGAAGGAGGCGTGCATCCATGCACGGCGTTTCCTGGCTGGGGTGGGCGGTGGATCGATCTGGCTAGGCGGCTCGTCGGCGCAGCCGGCGGTGCGGCAGGCGCAGCGTCACGGCGCGGCCACCCTCCGGGCAGGCTGCGACGGACAGTTCGCCTCCGACGGCCGCCACGAGCGGCGCGAGCGAATCATCAGACACGTGGTCGGCCGGCGGACCGGAGTCGGCCACTTCGAGTTCGATCGCGGCGGCGTGCTCCACGCTCGTGATCACGATCTCGCGCACCTGCGGCGCGTCGCTCGAGCCGGACGGCCGGGCGGCATTTTCGAAGGCCCGCAGCAGGAGGCTCGCGAGAATGTCGCGCACCGTCGCCGGATCGACCTGGAGCACGTGACGGTCGGCCACGTCGATGGTCACGTGGCAGTCGGCGATGCCGCGTTCGGCGCAGACGGCTCGCACCTCGTCGAGGATCGCCTCGAGCAGGCCGCGCGGCGGCACCATCGGCAGGATCATCGGATCATGGGAATCGGTGGGTTTCATGATGCGGCCGGTGAGGGAACGAGGGCCGACGTGCCGCAGACTTCGTCCATGAGCCAGCGGTTGACGTCGGCGAGAATCGCCTTGGAGAGAGGCTTGGAGTCGGGATAGATCCGCAGCGCCAGCATGGCACCGGCCGCGTGGAACACCCGCAGCGTGCGATCGGTCAGGCAGGTGGCCTCGGGGCAGACGGAACGTTGGCAGCAGAGCAGCATCGGCAGCCGCCGCACGTCGGCGAGCCGGGCGAACAGCCCTTCGTCGAGCGGAAACGCCCCGCCCAGCGACACCACTCCGGCGAACGCCTCGGGATGCCGACAGCCGATCCGAAACGCCTCGGTGCCGCCGCGCCCCTGCCCCACGAGATAGATGCGCTGCGGATGAATGCTCGTGCGGTCGCAGATGCGATCGATCGCCTCCCAGAGCGGTTCGTGGCCCGCGCGAGGATCGAAGTCGGGCGCGATGGCGACGTAGTTCCGCAGGCTGAGCCGCTTCATCGCCCGGCCGATGTCGAACCGCCCCGCCCGATCGGGCAGCCAGACGACGAGTGGATAATCGTAGCCGGGCTCATAGCCCTGCGGCGTGAACAGCCCGTCGGCCCCCATCCAGTCGAGCGGATGCGCTGCGTTTGCGGCAGCGGTGGATTTGGAAAGCCGGTTGCTCATCGGACGTGCCTCACCGGGAGTGACCACGGCGCGGCGCACGGCGCCGCAAAACTCGTGGTCGCTCGGGTTTGTAAAGGAACACCCCTCCCCCGGCAACGGCAGGATCACCCGCGAAACACGCGGCCTGGCAAGGCTGGCAAGGCAGGCTGGCCGGGATGAGGTGCGACGGCTCGGGGTTACCCCGTACCGTCTCGCCGGATGGCAGGGCATGCGATAACGACCCGCACTCGGAGCCGGCGGTAGGCATGCTCGACTACGGTCGTGTTGAGAGTACAGGACTCGTGGGTTTTGCTCAGACGCCGATAGTCCTCAACGACTCCCTTCGTCTGCGCGTGCCCACCGACCGTCTCCGCCGAAACTTCTTAACGCCTACGAGTTGGGGAGGCGAGGGGCTGCCCCTGCCGTTGAGCCGGCGTATTTGACCAGCGGAGCCATGGATGGCGCAGCGCAGGCAAATCCGAGTGAGCCGAAGCCTGGAGGGCGAAGGCGAACGTCCGGCGAGACGGTACGGGGCAGGCCTGAGCCGGCGCGCCCAAACAGGCGAACGTCCGGCGACGGGATATGGGGAGTTCGAAGCCGGGGCAAGCGTGTCGAGGTGGCTCAGCGAATCGCTTGCCCCACGGTGGGTCAGGCGACGAGGCGGTTCATTGCGGCGACGAGGTCTTTGACCGCGGCGATGCTCTTGTCGAGGGCGGCGCGTTCGTCGGGGAGGAGCGAGAGTTCGATGATCTTCTCGACGCCACCGCTGCCGAGGATCACCGGCACGCCCACGAAGTAGCCGCCCACGCCATATTCCTTGTCGCAGTAGGCGGCGCAGGGCACGAGCCGCTTCTTGTCGCGGACAACGGCTTCCACCATCTGGGCGGTGGCGGCGGCGGGAGCGTAGTAGGCACTGCCCGTCTTCAAGAGGCCCACGATCTCGGCGCCGCCGTTGCGGGCCCGCGTGACGATCGCATCGAGCTTGTCCTGGGAGATGAGCTGCGTGACGGGGATCCCGCCCACGCTCGTGCAGCTGGGGATCGGCACCATGGTGTCGCCATGGCCGCCGAGGAGCATCGCGGCGATGTCCTCAACGCTCACGCCGAGCTCCATCGCCAGAAAGGAGCGGTAGCGGGCCGTGTCGAGGATGCCGGCCTGCCCGATCACGCGGGCCGCGGGGAAGCCGGTCACGTGGAACGTCCGCTGCACCATCGCGTCGAGCGGATTCGAGACCACGATCACGATTGCCTGGGGGCTCGAATCGCGAACGTGGGCGGCCACGTCGCCCACGATCTTGGCGTTGGTCGAGAGGAGGTCGTCGCGGCTCATGCCCGGCTTGCGGGCGATGCCGGCCGTCACGACCACCACGTCGCTGCCGGCGGTGTCGGCCCAGTTCGTCGTGCCGGTGAGCGCGGCGTCGAAGCCCATGATCGGGGAGGCCTGGAAGAGGTCGAGCGCCTTGCCGGCGGGCATGCCTTCGGTGGCCGGGATGTCGAGAAGCACCACGTCGCCGAGCTCGGCGGCGGCACACCAGTGGGCCGTGGTGGCGCCGACGTTGCCGGCACCGATGATCGAGATTTTCGCGCGTCGCATGGCAGAGGATTCTCCGGGGTGAGTGACCGGAGTGTCGCTCCACGATGCCGCGCGAACAAGCCCCACGCGTGCCCTACGGGAGTTCCAGCTTGTCGGGCAGGGCCGCGCGTTGGCGCTGCCGCTGGAGCCGCGCATCGCGGTTGAACCGCCAGGCGCCGAAGGCGAGCACGAGGGCCACGATGCCCGCGAGCCCGAGGAACACCCAGCCCAGGATGCTCGTGGCCTCGGTGGCCGACGGTTCGGGCACCCAGAGAGCCTGCTTGCCGACCACGAGCGGGGTTTCCTGCCGGGTGGCGGCTTCATCCTGCCCCTGCACCTTTGGCAGCGGATAGGCATAGCGCTTCATGGCGAAGCCGCTCACCTTGACCGGCTCGTTGATCGATTGGCCCGTCGGCATGCCCGCGGGAAGGTCGCGCACGCAGCACACGATCGGGTAGGTGTCTTGCACGCGGTCGTTGATCTTGATGAGCGACGTCGGCACGAACACATAGAGCTCCCAGTAGTGATCGCCGCCGATCTCACGGCGGCGTCGCGGTTCGTCGATCTGGATCCGGGTGGCGCGGCGGACAGTGCCCTGAAACGTGACGGCGTCGCCGCGATGGGTTGCAAACCACTTGCGGCCAGGATCGATGAGCGGCACGGCGTCGGCCACCGGGCCCGCGGCCGTTTCGATGGCCGTCTGCGTGCCACGACCGACGGCTGCGAGGAGCGCGTAGAAGGCGTCGGTGTCGCCGGCGACGAGCCGCTGCCCGTCGACGACGGTGTCGAAGAGCCCGTAGTCCATGCCGAGCGAGCCGAGCGGTGTGGCCGGGTGCCAGGCGACGCGGCGGGCCACGAGGAGGAGCCCGGCCGGGTCGGCGGGCCACGGTGTCGCGGTGCCGGCCGGTGGCTCGGGCCGGGGACCGGCGGCGGTCGACACGGGAAGGCCCACCACCGACACCGGCTCGTCGATCGTCTCCCACCGCGGCCACGCCTTCGGCACCGTGTCGGCGATCACGTCGACGAGACCGGCCGCCGTCTGCACGCGCACGACGTCGATCGCCGGTCGATTGGCGATCTCGGCCAGGTCTGCCGGAAGCACGAGCGGGCCGACGAACGTGGCCCGGCCCTCGAGCCGGACGAAGGCATCATCCGGGTCGGGCAGCGTCGCCGCAGCCGGAAGGGCCGCTTCCGTCCACGCCGCAGAGGCATCGGGCGGGGCGAGCGCGAGCCGGGCGAGCAGCCGCAGGCAGAGCTGCAGCTTCGCGCCGTCCCAGGGACCGGGCTGCTCGAGCACGGCGCGGGCCGTGCGGTCGAGGTTCCAAGTCTGGAGGAACTCGGCCGGTGTGTCGGTGCCCCGGTCCGCCGCGCGGAGCGCGGGGCTCGCGATGGCGACCGCGACCGCAACGACAAGCGACGACAACGAACGGTGGCGGGGGTTCATCGGGAGTCTTCCTCCGGAACGGGTGGCGGTTTCAGCCCGGAGCCGCGCTCGGCGGCCGCGAGCTGCTCGAGGGCTGCGCCCGGTGAGAACGGCTCCACGTCGGCGAGCGATTCGGTGAGATTGTCGGGCTGCGGCCTGCGCCGCTGCAACGTCCGGCCGCCGGCGAATCGCATGGCGAGGAGCGTGGCGAGGACGAGGCCCGCCATCGCCACGAGCGCGTAGCCGCCGATCGTCGTGCCTCCGGCCGGCGGCGGCGCAAGCGGCTTCCAGATCGGCTCGAGGGCCATCACCAGGGGGGCGGTGCGGACTGTGTCGGTGGCCTCGTAGGCCCAACGCTTGAAGAAATAGCCCACGACGTCCACCGGCTCGCGCACCCGCATGCCGTGCGGCATGCCCTCCGGCAGCTGCAGAAAATAGACCACGATCGGCGAGGCGGGGCCGTCGGCCGGCTCGACCCAGGCCTGCCAATAGCTCGTGATGTCGTAGTCGTTCGCCGGGGCCTGCACCTTCTGCAGCCGATGCATGGTGCCTGAGAACCGCACGAGCCGCCCGCGGAAACTCTTGGGCTGGCCGAAGAGTTCGATGAAGCTCACGGCCCGGGCGTCGGCTCGTTCGAGGGCCCGGGCGTCGGTCGACCGAAGCGTCAGCCAGATCTGAAACCACGCCTCCTCGTCGCCGGTCCGAAACACCGTGTCGTCGCGGACCTCGGCCAGGCTGCGTGCCGACGCCCCCAGCTCATCCGCAGCGCCGATGAAGGGCTCGGGCTCCGCCTCGATCGTCACGGCATCGTCGACCGTGCGCTCGAGATGCGCGCCCGCGAGCCGCGTGTCGACCTGCGCGGGCGTCGGCGGTGCGGCCGGTCGGAGCCAGGCCCGCTCGATCCAGCTGAGGGCAAGAAAGAGCACGATCGCCGGGGGCATGAACCGCCAGAACAGGCGGCGGTGTTCGGTGCGCGAGAGATAGTTGCGCGGCCCGGGCTGGCTCACGATTGCGACGTGTCGGGGGTGCTGCGATCGGTCGCTTCAGAGGCCGCGAACTGGTGGCCCTCGAGGGTGGCCCCGCCAGTCCGCTGCTGCCGCTTCATCTCACGCCACACATACGCGCCGAACGAACTGACGAGCGTGAGCGGCATCGCGAGCATGAGCAGGATGCTGTAGAAGTAGCCGCGGGCGAGGTTCGCCCCTTCGGTGTCGTTGGCCGCGATGCCGTCCTTGCAGGTCGGGCAGCCAAACGCATCGGCCGCGACGATCGCGGCGACGAGCAGGCAGGCAATGGCGAGGAGCCGAGTCTTCATACCGTGATTATATGCGCTAGCCGGATTGTCGGCACGTAGGACAGGCTTCAGCCTGTCGTGTCCTCGACTCGCCGAATCCGGCCCGGAATTGCCCCATACCATCTCGCCGGACGTTCACTGCGCCCCTCCATGGGCTCCGTTCACTCGGATGTGCCTGCGCTCCGGCATCCTGCCTGCGCTGGTCACATACGCCGGCTCGAGGGACACGGGTAGCCCGCA
>CAMAVC010000048.1 GCA_945861585.1 Planctomicrobium piriforme | reverse complement strand
GCTGCAGGCAGCCGCCATCACCGGCGCAATGAAGCCTCGCTCCAGTTCCGTGGGCACGAGAAGAAGTGGTTGCGGCATACGATCGGGAGGGAATCACTTCGGAAACGGCGGCATCTGCAGGACACCCGGTCATCATGGGCAGTCAGCATGGTAGTCATCCCAAAATCGGTCGGCCGCCACGCTTTCGTCGCCGCCACATCAAGCCACCACCGCAGGCGAGGCCGGCGAGGGCGATCGCGCAGGTGGATGGTTCCGGGACGGGGGTGATGATCACGGAGAAGATCTCCGGAGACGCCGTGCTGTCGAGCCGGGAGCTGGTGTTGGGCACACTGGAGACGATCCCGCCGAAGATGTAGCCGATCGTGCCGCTCCCCAAGGCCAGCAGTTCGTCGAGCTTGAACACGCCGTTCTCAAACATCGCGTTCGCCGCCAGGCCGGGGCTGGCGAAGAACTTCGCCTCCGCGCCATACAGCGAGAAGGTGCGGGTGCCGGATACGATCGGCGTGAAGGGGTATTCGCCCACGTACTGCTGACTGTAGGTGCCGGCGAGATCGCGAGTCACGGCGGTGATCTGGTTGGTGAAGGGATACTCCGCTTGATAGGCGAGCGCGCCGGACTCCGGGTCGAACGTGTTGGCCGTGATGCCGCCGAACATGAACGTCGTGAAGTCGCCCGTGCTGCCGGAATACACGCTCAGGTGCGCGGATGCGTAGTGGTTCATGGGCTGCACGAAACTGCTGGCCGTCGACGTGGTGCCCACCATGGCGGGCGTTCCGGTCGCCGAGATCTCAACCGGCAGCGTCCACACGCCGTTGCCGGGGGAAGATACTGTGCCTGTTCCCGTAGCGATCGCAGTGCCGGTGAACACGCCCGCGTAGGCGATCATGCCTGCCTGCACGGCGGCGGGGTCGTTCGGGTCGCGGCGGATGCTGGGCACGACGTTGAGATCGCGGCGCCGAAACAGCGTGTCGTCGCCGGGCTCCGGCGACGCGCTCGCCGGAGTGTACGAGAGCGTGGAAGAGCCCCCTTCAGTGCCGGGCGTGTAGTCCACAGTGAAGCTGCGGACCTGCGACGTGTAGATGCCGTTGGAAGCGCCGGTGTACGGGCCTTGGAAGTTCTGGCCGAAGACCAGGTGCACCTGGTCGTTCGCCGTTCTCAAGGTCTCCCCGCCCGTGACGGTGAAGAAATCGTTTGATCCGGAAATCTGGGTGACGGCGCTCGCGGGCAGACTCGTGGGTACGGCCGCCGTGCCGCTTTTGACCCAGCCGACCAGCTCCGGCAGGTGAATCGCGGTG
Organism: Planctomicrobium piriforme; assembly: GCA_945861585.1. Taxonomy (GTDB): domain Bacteria; phylum Planctomycetota; class Planctomycetia; order Pirellulales; family UBA1268; genus RGVT01. The sequence goes on along the minus strand of CAMAVC010000048.1, from coordinate 24,197 downwards.
AGCGAGTTGTGGGTCACGAACGAGCCGCTGGAAACGATGGTCGTGGAACCGGTGATGGAACTGTACGACGCGGAGGTCAGGATCGACCCGTAGCCGCCGGCGACAAAGAAGCCGTCGCCGCGTTGGAACGACTGGGTGTTGGTGGCGGAAAGCCTGCTGAGCTGATCGAGCGAGAGGCTCGTGCCGTCGGCGAGCGATCGGCGCCACGTCTGCTGTGTGACCGGATTGACGACATACACGTCAACGTTCTGCCGGTTGGGAGGAAAATTCGCCTCGCCGCTGTTCGTGAAATCGTGCATTCCGTTGGTGCGGCCCGCGACCATCACCCATTCGTTGCCATAGACGGCCGAGGCGAAGGATTGCAGCCCGGGGAGAGGGTTGGCCGGGTCGGACCACGTGTGGCTCTGCAGCGTGATCTGGTATCCACGGCTGCCTGCGGACCAGTTCGTGACCGGGGAAAAGCCGGCCGACCCGGTGCCCGTGACCGTCTGATCTTGGGCATGGGCTGGGGTGACGAGCGACAGCAGCAGACACACGAACAACGCTCCGCGGAGTCGCGGCACAGAGACCATGCAGACGAACCTCACGAAAGAGATGACAGACGCGGTCCGCCAGCTGAATTCCGTCGCCGCATCATCCAGCCGCCGCAGGCGAGGCCCGCGAGGGCCATCGCCCATGTCGAGGGCTCGGGCACGGCGGTGAAGTTGAGCACCACGTCTTGCCCGGCGAGTGACGTGGTGAAATAGCCGCGGCCGGTCGGCGAGAGCGGCTGGTTCAAGGAGTCGAGCAGCGAGCCTCCGAGAGAGAGGTTCGAGAGGCCGCCGATCGTCGTGCCGCCCGAGAGGTCGTAAACCATCCACGAGCGGTTGACGTTCCAGAATGGATCGGCCCAGACGACTCCGCTGCCGCCCGAGTTGAACGAGAGGGCGAGTGTCGTCGAACCCGAGAACGTGAGGTTGCCCGTGGGGACGATGATCTGGTCGTAGTTCGTGCCCGGTGCTCCCGTCGTGTTGGCGATCAGCTCCCAGTTCACGACCGCGCCGGCCTCGTAGGTGAGGTTGCCGTTGAAGGTCTGTGCGCCCGGTGAGTTGCCCGGCGAGTGGGTGCCTGCAATCGTGGCGTTCCCGCCCACCGTGCCCGTGCCGCTCAGGCTCGCGAGCGACGCCACGCTCAGGCTGCCGGCGATCGAGCCATTGACCGCGAGTTCACCGGCGTTGACGTTCGTGGCGCCCGAAAACGTATTCGCCCCGGCCAGGGCGAGCCGACCACCACCAACCTTCGTCAGGCTGCCAGAGCCGGTCAACACGCCAGAGTAGGTGGTGCTCTGGCCGTTGCTGCCCACGGAGAGCGAGTTCGCCCCGATGGAGAGGTTGCGGCTGCCCTGGAGGCCGCCGAGGGCGTAGGTGTTGGTGCCAGGAACGGTGAACTCGACCGTGCCCACGTCGCCGGTGGCGAGGTCGAGCGTGGCGCTCTGGAGCGCATTGACGTTGGCCACCTGCAGCTTCGTGATCCTGCCATTCGAAGAACCGCTCACGCGAACGGTGCCCGTGTTCGCACCCGTGCCGGAGAGGACATACGTCGGTCCGTCACCAAGACCGCCGGCCTGCGTGAGGAGCACGTTGCCGGAGCCGGCGAGGCCCCCGGCGAGCGTGATCGTGTCCTGATACCGGGACGAGATCGTGCTCGCGCCTGAGGCCAGCGTGACCCGACCAGAGAAGGTGTTGTTGCCATCCTCGCTGTAGAGCGTGCCGCCCGAGAGCGAGAAGGCGTTGGAGATCGTGTGTGAGCCGGTGGTGCTCAGGTAATAGGTCAGCTGGGCGCCCGAGGCGATCGACACGGTGCCCGTGCCGAGGCCGGCAGTGCTACCGCCAGCCGAGCCGCCGGCCGAAATCTGGACCGTGCCGCCGGTGATCGTCGTGCCGCCGGAGTAGGAGTTCGCCTGCGAGAGCGTCAACGTGCCGGGGCCGGCCTTCGTGAGCGTGCCGCTTCCGGAGATGACGCCGCTCAGGGTTTGGCTGGCGGAGTTACTGAAGGCAAGCGAGGCGTTGTTGGTGATGCTTGCGGCATAGGAGCCGTTTCCAAGCAGACCGGAGATAACGAGCGTGCCGCCGGAGATCGTGGTGGAGTTGGTATAGGTATTCGTACCGGCCAGGATCTGGGTGCCTGTGCCGGACTTGATGACACTGAGATTGGGCGCCGTGAGTTGGCCCGCGAAGGTTCCCGATCCATTGGCCACGCCGAGCGTGAAGTTGATGTTTCCCCTGTAGGGGTCGGAATTGGTGACCGCGCCGGATCCATTCAGGGCATCGATGAAGATGTCCTGTCCATCCCAAATATCGACAGCACCATCCAGCATCATGGAGGCCTGATTGTTAGTCCAATTGATGTTTTTCCACCCTCCGTTCCGGACGGTGGCTCCAGCAGCCACATTGATAAGCCCGCCTGATCCCATTGCTATCGTCAGAATCGAACTGTTGGTTGTGCTGAGCAGGCCGTTGGTAACAAGGAGGGTTCCGGAACCGGCAATGGCTGAACTTCCGGAAGCGGCAGTGATGGTACTGGTGGCGTTCAGCACCACGACGGAGTTCGAGGAGATAAAGTAGTTACGGGCACCCGAGCCAAACGAGGCAAAGTTGAGAACCTGGGTGCCTCCATTGGTGATGGTTGTATTCCCGGTATAGGTGTTGTTGCCGGTGAGAGTGAGGGTTCCCGAACCACTCTGAGTCAGGCCGATCGTTCCTGTTCCATTGTTGATCGCGCCGCTGAACGTGGTGCTGTCGCTGCCCCCGATGACCAAGCTGTAGTTGCCGCCAACGACCGAGGAGACGGTGCCGGATCCGGCGAGGGATCCGATCGTCTCCGTGCCGCCGCCGGACGCAAAATTCAGCGAACCGTTCACCGTCACCGCACTCGAGTTGGGAATGAGTTCATTGATGCCGTTGGCGACATCCAACTGCAGCGTCGCGCCGCTGTTGACTACCACGGGGCCGGTGAAGTTGTTGGTAGTGCTCTGGAGCGTCACTCGGCCCTGAGTAACGGTGATACCTCCGGAGCCGGTGATCTGGCCGAGGAAGGAGGTGCGACCGTTGGAGCCTGGGGTTGTGTCGCCAAACAACTGGACGTTCCTGTTGAGCGTCAGCGTTCCGGTCCAGGCGTTGTAACTTGTGTTGCCGGTGTTGGTCCCGCCGATGCTGACAGGCCCGGTTCCAAGGTTGGCCACGGTGATGGCATTGGCGATGGTCGTGTTCCCGGAGCTGTTCGCCACCAGAGCGATGCTGCTGGTGCCGGTGTTGCCGTCGCCCAGCACGATGGAACCGCTTCCGAAGGAGGTGGATGCGCCTCCCATGAGCGTCCCCTGGCTGACCAACGAGCCGCCGGCGTAGCTGTTGCCGGCTGTGAGGGAGAGCAAACCGCCCTCGACGCTGACCGAGCCGCCCGTGATCGCGCCGCCAAAGGAGAGCGAGCCGGCGCCAGTCTTCGTGAGGTTTTGAGTGAGATTGCTGGTTCCAGGATTCCAGGTGAGCGTCGTGCCCGCCTGGCTCACGTCGATCCCGGCCCGTGTGATCCCCGGGTTGTCGATAAAGAGCATCTTCGTGGTCGTCGTCGAGCCGCCGGTGTAGCGGAGCGTGCCGGAGTCGCCCGTGGTGGCGTCGAACTCGAGGTGCGAGCTCCCCAGCTGGTTGAAGTCGCTGAACTGCAGCGTGCCGGCATAGATCGCATTCCAACTGTTGGAACTCGTCGGGCCCGAGAGGATCACCGCCCCGCCATACGTCGTTGCGTCGGCGTCGGCCCGATTCACACGCAGTCCCGCGTCGACGTTTCGACTACCGCTGAAGTTCGCGGCCCCACCGCTCGTCGCCTTGAGGTCGTAGTCGGACGGCGAGCTGGTCGCCACGAAGTTGCCCGAATACGTGACCGTGCCCGACGCGTTGACGCCGCCCAGGATCCGCTGACCACTCGAGCCACCGCGCATCTCGATCTGTCGGGCAAACGTTGCGCCGGCGGTGTCCAACAACAGGGCGGCGTTGGCCGAGCCGGTCGTGTTGCCGATCGCCGGCGAGCCACCCGTCATCGTGCCCGCGCCGCTGAACTGCAGCACGCCGTCGTTGATGAACACCGACGCATCGTTGCCGGATCCGAACGTCAGCGATCCGGTGACGAGCACCCGCTTGTTGTTCTGGATGATCATGTCCGGGTCGCTGCCGCTAAAGCTCTTGTTCAAGTTGCCCGCGTACGTGATCGTGCGCCGCGTCGAGTCGGTGCCCGCGATCGTGAGCAATCGGGTGACGGAGTTATTGCTGTCGATGTAGGTGTTTGCCGCCGAGATCAGAAGATCGCCCGCATTGAGGTTGATCTGGCTATCCTGCAGCGATCCCAACGAGAAAACGGCGTTGATGTCCTGGGTGGCGGCGGCGTTTTGATTGATGACCTGCTGGCCGCTGCCGTTTACGAAGCCGATGGGGTTGCCTTCGATCCGGAAGCCGCTCGCACCGGGCGCGAACGTGATCCCAGCCACGTTGGCAAAATCGGCCCTGTCATTGAAGGGCGACGTGCGCGTCGATCCCGAGAACGTGAGAAACAAGGACGTGCTCGGCGTGGGAGCCACGTCACCCACCCAGTTGGCGCCGGTGCTCCAGAGGTTGTCGCCGCCGCCGCCATCCCAGGTGGCATTGGTCTGGGCCAACGCCACGACCGGCATCAACGCGGCGCATGCACACAGCGACAAAAGCAGGGAGCGGACTGCGAATGAGCGGTTCTTCATGGCACTTCTTTGTGCAGGGGGGCACACCAACGAAAGTCCCGTGAAAATAAGCCGTTTCCGCCACAAGCCAAGCGAAAAACCGAAAAAGTGACGAATCAGGATTGGGCAGGGACGAATCGGGCGCGCCCAAGAAAAAACTGGGACGAATCGGGATTGGGCAGGGACGAATCCGCCGCGAGGGTTGGTCGTCAGGCGTTGGCCGGTGTGCGTCAGTCGCGCTTGCGACGCCGCCGCATGACATACCCACCGCAGGCCAGACCGGCGAGGGCCATGGCCCACGTCGAAGGCTCGGGGACGGCAACGGGCACGAGCCGCGTGCCTTCAAACCCGCCATAGCCGAGGAGGGTCGAGCCTGAATCGCTGTAAAATGCGATCCGCGACAGGCTGCCCGTCGCCGTGCCGCTGGCGATGTTCAGGAAATTATTCGCCCCGTCGTAGTTCAGGATCGCCAGCGACGCCAGCGACCCGTCGAGCGACAGCGATGAAAAATTCAGGGTTGAAGAATTGCCCATGAAGTTGATGATCGACCACCCGCCTACAGTGACGTTTAACGCCCCGAACGTTTCGGACAGGCTCGTGCCCGTAAACAACTCGCCGCCGCCGGAGAGCGTGACCGCGGCTGAATCGTTCACGCCGTTCGTCTGGCCAAGCAGCAGCGCGCCCCCTGCGTTCACTGCGATGCTCGTCGCGCCGGCAAGCGCCGCGGCCGTGCCGGTGGTTGCGAGCGTACCCAGATTTACGATGACGGGGCCTGCAAAGGTGTTCGGCCCGTAGAGCGGCTGGAGGGACGTCGTGCCGAGGCCATCCTGCACGATGCCGAGCGAGCCCGTGAGCGAGGTGTAGAAGGGGTACACAAAGTTGGTGCCAGGCTCCGCGGCATACTGCTGCGTGAACACAACCGATGCGGAGCCCACGCCGCCGGTAAAGACCCTCGCGCCGACGAAAGCGCCGTTGCTGCCGGCGCCGTTCCCAATCACGACCGTGCCGGTCGAGCCGGCGACCTGGGCGATCACGAGCGGGGAGTCCGTGCCGCTCGTGCCATTGAAGCCACCGAGGTTGAGGACCGAACTGCTCCCCAGCACGAGCGTGGCCACGTCGCCCGGGTTTTGGCCGACCGTCACCGCCGTCGTACCCTGCTCCGTCGCCCCGGCCGCAAGGGCGAGCGTGCCAGAGTTCACCGTCGTGATGCCGGAGTAGTAGTTCGTGCCGGTGAGCGTGAGCGTGCCATTGCCCGTCTTGATGATGCCGCCTTGGGCGTTGGGATCATTGGCGTTGTTCGCCACGTTGGGATCGGCGAGGTTCCCCGCGCCGCCGAGCGAGGAGACGCTCAGATTCGTGGCGACATCGAAAGTGACATTCGCGCCGAGGAAGACATCCGTGCCGTATGCGGAGCCTTGGTTTGAAGAGATGGTGGTGCCGCCGGCCACGGAATTGCCGGAGAAGGTGCCGTTCTGCACGGTGATGGTGGCTCCAGGCATGACAAAGAGCGCACCGCCCGCGCCCAGGCCGCCGCCGCCGATGCCGTTGCCTGCGTCTCCGTCGCTCCGGGCATTGGCCGCGCCAAAGCCTCCCTGGCCCAGCGCGTACGAGGGGCCGGCGCCACCACCCCCACCGCCGAATCCGCCATTTCCGCCATCCAGGGATCCCGAGCCGCCGCCGCCGCCGAATCCCCCATTGCCTCCACTGCCATAGCTGCCCCAGTTTGATCCGCCGCCGCCGCCGAAGCCGCCATTGCCGCCGTCATTGGGCGGGTCCGAGTTGTCAAAATAGCCGCGGCCGGCCGCCACGCCCCCGCCGCCGCCTGTGCCGGGATAACCAAAGGACGCCAAGCCGCCGCCGCCGCCTCCACCCCCATTTGCTCCCCCGGTTCCGCCATTCGTCGAGGAGCCATTGCCGCCCGCTCCGCCGGAGAGACTCGCGCCACCCACGGCTCCGACATTGACAAAGGCTCCCGCAGAGCCGGGCGAGCCGTCGCTGCCACCCAGGCCGCCTGCTCCGCCATTCGCCCCCGCGCCGAATCCGCCGCCGCCTTGGCCGGTATTGTCGCCCCCGGATAGCGAGCCATTTCCTCCCATTCCGCCGCCAGAGCCTGCGCTGCCCGCGCCGCCCACCGCCTGGTTCCCCGAGAACGTCACGGAGCTCAGGCTGACCACCGGTGAGCTAAGCCCCTGCGCCGCGATCGTGGCCGAGCCGGAAACAGGGTCCACCCCGCCATAATAATTACCGTTGCCCACAAAAATGGCCCCGCCGAGCCCCGCGCCACCACCGCCGCCGGAGCCGCCCGCGGCATTCCCATTCGTGATAGAGAGGTTGTTCATCCCCACCGTGCCGCCGGCGATGAAGAACGCCCGGTCGGTGTTGTTCATGTCGATCGTGTAGCCGTTGCCCACGATGTTCACGTTGGCATTCACGACCCACTGGCTCGAGCCGGAGATGCTGCCCGCGAGCGTGATCGTGTTGACGAGGCTCAGATTGGTGACGTTGTTGTTGAACGCTCCCGCGAGCGCCGCTGAAAGCTCACCGGCGGTCGAGACACTCCAGCTCGTTTGCGCTGCTGCCGGGCGGGCCGCCCCGACGAAGGCGACAAGACAGATGACGAACGCCGGGATCTTACGACGCATGATGAATCTCACGATGAATTCCAGGGTCTACATGGAACGCCGTCTCCGCCGCATCATCCAGCCACTGCAGGCGATGGCCGCGAGGGCCATGGCCCACGTCGAAGGCTCGGGGACGGCGGTGAAGTTGAGCACCACGTCCTGCCCGACAAGCGACGTGGTGAAATAGCCACGGCCGGTCGGCGAGAGCGGCTGGCTCAAGGAGTCGAGCAGCGAGCCTCCGAGGACGAGATTGCCGAGGCCCGTCGTCGTGCCGCCCGAGAGGTCGTACACGATCCACGAGCGGTTGACGTTCCAGAACGCATTCGTCCAGTCGACCGAGCTGTCCACGCTGTTGAACGAGAGGGCGAGCGTCGTCGAGCCCGAGAACGTGAGGTTGCCCGTGGGCATGATGATCTGGTCGTAGTTCACGCCGGCGGAGCCCGTCGTGTTCGCAATCAGCTCCCAGTTCACCAGTGCACCGGCCTCGTAGGTAAGGCTGCCGGTGAACGTCTGGGCGCCGGGGGAGTTGCCCGGCGAGTGGGTGCCGGCAATCGTGGCGTTGCCGCCGACGGTGCCCGTGCCGCTGAGAGCCGCGATCGCCGCGACGTTCAGCCCGCCGGCGATCGAGCCATTGAGCCGCAGGCCGCCGGCATTCACCGACGTGAGCCCGGTGGCGGAGTTGCTGCCAGAGAGCGTGAGCGTGCCGGCGCCGACCTTCGTGAAGCCGCCCGAGCCGGAAAGAATGCCGGAGTAGGTCGTGCTCTGGCCGTTGCCGCCAACCTCGAGGGAATTCGCGCTCATGGCGAAGGCCTTGGAGCCCTTGAGGCCGCCGAGCACGTAGGTATTCGTGCCCGCGGCCGTCAGTGCAAAGGAGCCCGCGCCGCTCGTGTCGAGTGTGGAGCCGGCGAGCGCGAAGCGGCCGCCGATGTTGAACACGCCCTTGGTGACGAGGGTGTCGCCAGAAAAACTGTTTGAGCCCGAGAGCGTGATCGGGTTGTTGATGCCGTCGCTACGGATCGTCAGGCCGTAGCCCGCGCCTCCATCAACGATGTTTCCCGACAGCGTCATCGAACTGACGCCGCTGTCGTTTTGGGTGAACAACCCCGCGTTGCCCGTGAGCGTGACGGGCCCTGTGAAGACCGTCCCATTTCGTATCGACCGCAGGGCGCCGTAGTTCCAATTAGGCTCGCTCCCGAAGCCCGCGATCGAAAGCGCCTGGGAAAAAGTCGCGGAAAATCCGGTGACGAGCATCTGTGCGCCCGACTGGATCGTCACGGCCGAAGCGTTGCCGAGGGCCGAGGTGCCGCTCACGTCGAATCGGCCGGCGTTGTCCACTTGGAGGGTGCCGGTGAATCCGCTGGGCAGCGCGACGGAGCCCCAGTTGCCGTAGGCGGAGCCGCCGTCGAGCTCGAGCGTGCCGGCGCCGGTGATCGTGCTCCAGCCGGCGGTGAGCGAGTAGGCCGTGTTGGAGATCAGCAGCCGGGCGCCCGCGGCGATCGCCCGCGGCCCCGAGAGGTTGCCCGTGGTGGTGCCGTTGCCGACCTGGAGCGTACCCTGGGAGATCGTCGCGCCCCCGGTGAGGGTGTTGTTAGCGGTCAGCAGGAGCGTGCCCAGGCCGAGCTTGGCAACCGAACTCCCGTTGCCCGCGAGCGTTGAAGCGAGCGTGACGTCCTGGCCGTTGGTGTCGATCGAGTACAACTGGCCAGCCGCATTCGAGAACCGGCCGGAGTAGTCAGTCGCGTTGCTCGCCGAATATTGCAGCGTGCCGCCGCCGAACGAGATCGTGCCTGCGGAGCCGAGGGCATTGGCCGAGCCGACGGCCAACGTGCCCGCGTTGAGCGCTGCTCCGCCGGAGAAGCCGTTCGAACCGGTGAGAACGAGCGATCCGGCGCCACTCTTCGTGAGCGAACCCGAGCCGGTCATGCTGCCGGCGTACGTGCCGCTCGTGGCCTGGGCGAACTCAACGGCGGCGTTGTTCGTGATCGCCCCCTGCAGGCTCGAGGTCGTGCCCACGAGCCGGCCCGCCGACACGAGCGTGCCGCCGTTGTAGGAGTTGTTGCCCTGGAGCGTGAACGTGCCGCTGCCGACCTTCGTGAGGCCGCCCGCGCCGGACATGCCGCCGGAGTAGGTCGTGCTCTGGCCGTTGCCGCCGACGGTCAGCGTGCTCGAGCCGAGAGCCACGTCCAACGAGCCGGCGAGCGAGGCGATCGTCTCGTTGCCGCCGAGCGCGAGCACGGCGCCGGCGGAGCCGGTGACCGCAGACGAGTCGGAGAGCAGGTTCGCCGCCGCGAGCGAGAGCTGCCCGGCGCTCACCGTCGTCGGTCCTGTGTAGCTGCTCGCGGCCGAGAGCGTGAACGTGCCGCTGCCGACTTTCGTGAGACCGCCGGAGCCCGAGAGGCCTCCGGAGTAGGTCGTGTTCTGGCCGTCGCCGCCGACCGTCAGCGTGCTCGATCCGAGCGCCACGTCGAGCGAGCCGGCGAGCGAGCCGATCGTCTCGTTGCCGCCGAGCGCGAGCACGGCGCCGGCCGAGCCGGTGACCGCCGACGTGTCGGCGAGCAGATTCGATCCGCCGAGCGAAAACTGTCCGGCACTCACCGTCGTCGTGCCCGTCATGCTGCTCGCAGCCGACAGCGTGAACGTGCCACTGCCGACCTTCGTGAATCCGCCGCTGCCGGTGATCGAGCCGGCGTAGGACGTCGAGCTGGCGTTGCCCGCCGTGAGCGTGGCGCCGGAGGCGATATCGATCGTGCCGCCGGAGCCGGCGAGCGAGGCCACAGTGTCGCTGCCGCCGATCGAGAGGCGGCCGGTGTTGACCGTGAGCGAAGCCGTGTCGGCGAGCGTGTTGGCCGAGGTCGTGGCGACCGTGCCCCCTCCGACGATGATCGCCGTCGAGGCGAGCGTGACGCCGTTGGCCGTCGTGAAAGCACCCGAGTTGACGGTCGTCGTGCCTGACCACGACTGGCTGGCGTTGACCTGGATCGCGGTGTTGCGGCCGCCAGCGACGGTGAAATCGACACTGGACTTGGAGGGAGCGTTCGGGCCGAGTTCCGTGTTGAGCGTGAGATTCGTGGTGGTGCCCGTGTCGCTCCCGTAGACAAAGTAATCGACGCTGTTGTCGTTATAGATCGTGCCGCTGAGGATCAAGCTTGCCTTGACGGGGTTGAGCTGAATGTCAGAGGCGCCGTCCTTGCCGCCCGACAGGTTCATGGCCACGGTCTGGGTGAACGAGCTGTTGTTCTCGATCCGCGTCTTGAAGTCGATGCCGCCAGCGGTGCTTGCCGAAAGCGTGCGGGCGACGGGAAACGTGGTGTCCCAGAAAATGTCGTTCACCCGCCGCCAATCACCGAAGTCGTAGTTCAGGCCGGTGACGTTTGAGTTTTGGTTTTGGTTGAACTTGAGGCTGTTGGTGAAGCCCCACGAGGGCAGCGTGTTGCCCTGCCAGTTACCAGATCTGTCGAAGTTGCTGTTGTCGAACGCATCGTTCCCGACCCACACCAGGTCGGCCGCCGCGGCAAACGGCGGCAGCGCTACGATCAACGCGAGCAAGCTCACGGCCGTCAGGACGAGCATCGGCATTGGGCGCGCGAGTGAGCGGACTGCGAAGAAGTGGTTTTTCATGGCACGACTCGAGTGAAAAGAAAGGCCTCTCGGCACCCCCCGAAAGTACGCCTTCCCCGCCAAAAGCCAAGCGAAAACCCGAAAAAGTGACGAATCGGGATTGGGCAGGGACGAATCGGGCGCGCCCAGAAAAAAACTGGGACGAATCGGCCGCGAGCCCGCATGGCCGCGGCTTGTTCGGCAATGTGGTTTTTTGTACACTGCCAGGTATGTCCACCGCTCCACGCTACCAGCCGCGCTACACGTTCGCTGACTACTGCCAGTGGGAGGGCGACTGGGAGCTCTGGAACGGTACGGCGGTGGCGATGAGCCCGTCGCCGCTCGGGCCACACGAGCGGGCCGTAGCCAAGCTCGTGTTTCAAATCGAGGCGGCCCTGCAACGGCATGGCTGTGCGTGCGCCACCTACGCCGGGCTCGACTGGATCGTAGCCGACGACACGGTCGTGCGGCCCGACGTGATGGTGGTGTGCGGCAGCCAGCCAGGGCGGCATCTCGAGCGAGCCCCGGCCCTGGCGATCGAGGTGCTCAGCGAGAGCACCGCCGACAAAGATCGCACGGCCAAGCGGGCGCTCTACGAGGCCAGCCGAGTTGCCCACTATCTCCTCATCGATCCAGCTACGAAGACAATCGAGTGGCTCGCCCTCGGCGACGACGGTGCCTATCGCGATCGGTCGGCAGATCTCGCCGGATCGCCAACGTTCGCAGTCACGCTCACCGACGGCTGCCAGATCGATATCGATCGCCAGTTCACGTTTGCCTAAAGCGCTACATCCGCTCCGGCACCCGGATCCCGAGGAGCTCGAGCCCGGTGCGCAGCACGCTGCCGGTGAGATCGCAGAGCGCGAGCCGGGTGGTGCGCTCGGTGCCCTCCGCCTTGAGCACCGGAAGCGCGTCGTAGAACGTCGAATAGGCGCCCGCGACGTCGAAGAGATACGCCGTGAGCACGTTGGGCCGATAGTCGGCCTCCACGTCTTCGAGCGCCTCGCCAAACCGCAGGAGCTTCATGGCGAGGGCCCGCTCACGGCCGTCGGTGAACGCGATCGCGGCGGCCTCGCGCCGCACCGCGCCGCGATCGATGCCCCCCTTCGCGAAGATGCCCTCGACGCGGGCCACCGCATACTGCATGTAGGCCGCGGTGTTGCCCTTGAGCTCGAGCATCTTGTCGAAGCTAAACGTGTAGTCGGTGGTGCGGTTTTGCGCGAGGTCGGCATACTTGATCGCACCGATCCCGACCGTCTCGGCGATCCGCCGCCGCTCGGCCTCGGGCATGCCGGTGCCACGATCCGCGTCGGCCGCCGTCACCACGCCGAACGCCCGGGCCACGCCCTCGTCGAGCAGCGCTTCGAGGCCCACCGTGTCGCCGGCCCGCGTCTTGAACGGCTTGCCGTCGTCGCCGAGCACCGTGCCGAACGCCACGTGCACGAAGTCGACGCTGCCGACGCCCCAGCGCCGCGCCGTCTCGAACACCTGCTCGAAGTGCTGGCTCTGCCGATGGTCGACCACATAGAGAATTCGGTCGGGCTTCCAGTGCTCCATCCGCCAGCGGATCGTGGCCAGATCGGTGGTTGCGTAGAGAAACGCGCCGTCGGCCTTGCGAATGAGCAGCGGGGGCTTGTCGGGGCCGTCAAGAAACACGCCCACCGCCCCGCGGCTCTCCCGGGCGAGATCGCGGGCCTCCAGGTCGTGCACCGTGCCGGCGAGCAGCGGCTGATAGAAGCTCTCGCCGAGCGTGTGATCGAACGACACATCCAGCCGGGCGTAGATCCGGTCGATCTCGCGCCGGCAGACGGGCATGAACTGCTCCCACAGTGCCCGGTTCTCGGGGTCGCCCTCGTGGAGCTTCGCCGTCTCGGCGAGCACCTCGCGGCCCGCGTCGGGGTACTGCTGCGCCAGCGCGGCGGCTGCCGGGTCCGCTGCGAGCTCTTCCGGCTTCCCATCGGCGACCTTCCGCACGAGCCGATAGAGCCGGCCGAGCTCGGCCGTGGGGTCGGCAGCGAATGCGGCGTCATCGCGGCAGTGCTTCCAGCCCCAGAGGATCATCCCGAACTGCGTGCCCCAGTCGCCGAGGTGGTTGTCGGTGATCGTGTGGTGACCGCGAAACTTCAGGATCCGCGCCAGTGCATCGCCGATCACGGTCGAGCGGATGTGCCCCACGTGCATCGGCTTGGCGACGTTGGGCGACGAATAATCGACCACGATCGTCTCGGGGCGGTCGACCGGAGCCACACCGAGCCGCTCATCGCCGCAGGCATCAGTAACTGCCCGGGCGAGCGCGTCGTCGCGAACCTTCAGATTGATGAACCCCGGGCCGACGGGCTCCGCGGGCTTCTCGAACACGTCGCCCACGTCGAGCCGCTTGATGATCTCGACGGCCACGTCGCGCGGCTTCTTGCCGGCCCGCTTCGCCAGGCCCATCGCCATCGTGCCGGAGTAGTCACCGTGCTTCGAGTCGGCCGTTTCGCGCACCAGCTCCACGAGCGCCGGCAGTTCCGCCGGCGCGATCGCCACGACCCCGTCGGCGGAGAGCCGCTCGAGCGCGGCCTGGAACATACCCCGCAAGGCGGCCCGAAACGGCTCAGCCATCGCGGGCCGCTCCCACCGCGGGCGCCGCGACCTGCTTCGCGCCGCTCCAGAGATGCTCGAGATCCCAATACTCGCGCGACTCGGCATCAAAGAGATGCACGACGACGTTGCCGAAGTCGAGCACGATCCAACGGCCTTCCTCGTAGCCTTCGGCCCCGCGCCGCCGATCGTGGAGCTCGGCCTTCACGACCTTCTCGATCTCGTCGGCCATCGCGTGGATCTGCCGCTTGCTCGTGCCGGTCGCGACCACGAAGTAGTCGAACACCGGCGTGAGCTCGCGCAGGTCGAGAATCTTCACGTCCGTCCCACGCGTCTCCGCAGCAACGCGTGCCGCCGTGAGCGCGAGCGTCCGCGCCTGTTCGGCAGACCGATTCGCGGCGGCGGATTGTGCGGTGGGAGTCATCGTTGAACGAAACCTTTTCGTGGTGCGTCGCTGTTCGAGTGTAGCCCATTCATGCGCTCTGTATAGCGAGTCGCAGCTACACTCGCCCGCGCCGGCTCGGGGTTACCCCGTACCGTCTCGCCGGACGTTCACCTCCGCCCTCCAGGCTGCGGCTCACTCGGATGTGCCTGCGCTCCGGCATCCATGCCTGCGCTGGTCACATACGCCGGCTCAACGGCAGGGGTAACCCCTCGCCTCCTCAACTGGAGAGGGGAGGCGGCGGAGACGGTCGGTGCGATGCGGAAGAGCCGACGGGTAGATACGCGGCTTACTCCAAGCGCACCATCACAGTTGAGGCTGGACTAGCGATCACCCTCGGCGATGGAGCAGCGTACCGCCGGCTCCGACGCCGGGTTGGGCGAGTTGACTGCGGCACGAAGAGTCGCACCGAGTCAGCGGGCGCACGCGCGGGTGGCGGCGAGCGCGATGCCGTGGAGGACGAGGTCGGGGATCTCGGTCGCGCCGGGGATCGCGGCGCGGACGGCGCCGCGCCAGCCGCCGGTGAGGATCACTTCGGCGTCGCCGCCGAGCGCTGCCTGGCTCTCGGCCACGAGCCGCGCGACGGCGCCCTGGATGCCGAAGCCGATGCCAGCGGCGATCGCCTCGTGCGTCGAATGGCCCGGCATCGGCGGCGGGGAGGACGTGCCGAGGGCGGCCACTTCGGGCAGTTTGCTCGTGCCATCGGCAAGCGCCCGGGCCATGAGGGCGGGGCCGGGGAGGATCGCGCCGCCGAGAAACGTGCCGTCGGCTGCGAGCATGTCGACCGTCGCGGCCGTGCCGCAATCGACGATGATCACCGCGCGGTGTGGCGTCTTCACGAGCGCGGCCGCCGCCGCACCGCAGAGCCGGTCGATGCCCACCCGCTCGGGAGCCGAAACCTCTGCTGCGATCACGAGCGGCAGATCACCGTGGCCGACCCGGCGCTGCCGCAGCGGCCGGTGGCTCGTGGCCGACACGGCCGCAAGCGCCGCTTCGAGGCGGGCGGCGGCGGCGTCGTGGACGCTCGCCACGAGCACCACGGCCGGGCCGGGCGCGGCGCCTTGCAGCCACTGTTCGAGGTGCGCCGGGCGGAAGCCGTGGCTGTCGAGGTCGTGCCGCCGGGCGATCGCGGGCAGGCGGAGCGAGTCCGCGGTCGCGCCCGCCGGGGTCACGACGGCGAGCTTGATCCGCGAGTTGCCCACGTCGGCGAGCAGCACCGTATCGCCAGAGCAGATTGCCGCAGCGGCCGCGGTCATGGCTGCAGCCTCCGTGCGGTGGCCTGCCGGGCCTCCTCCTGCTCACGCTTCTGTCGATCCATCTCCGCCGCCACGGCCGCGAGCAGGCGATCGAGGCCGATGCCCGTGACCGCGCTCACGGCGAGCACGCTCCGGCCGGTCTCGGCCGCCAGCCTGGCCCGCACGTCTTCGGCGCCTGGAAGCTCCGCCTTGCTCACGATCACGATCTCCGGACGGCGGCCGAGCTGCTCGTCGTAGAGCGTGAGCTCGGCGCGGATGGCGCGGTAATTCACCACCGGATCGCTGCCGTCGATCGGCTCGGGCTCCACCACATGCACCACGATCCCGGCCCGCTCCACATGCCGCAGAAACTCGTGGCCGAGCCCCACACCCGCGTGGGCCCCTTCGATCAAGCCGGGCAGGTCGGCGAGCACGAAGCTGCGGTCGCGGTCGATCGCCACGATCCCGAGCATCGGCGTCTTGGTGGTGAAGGCGTAGTCGGCGATCTGCGGCCGGGCCCGCGAGAGCCGGGAGAGCAACGTGCTTTTGCCGGCGTTGGGCAGGCCCACGAGGCCGACGTCGGCGATCACCTTGAGCTCGAGCAGCAGCCGGCGCACCTGGCCTTTTTCGCCGGGGCCAAACTCGCGCGGCGCGCGATTCGTGGAGGTCTTGAAGTGGAGGTTGCCGTTGCCGCCGGCGCCCCCCTTCGCGGCCACGATCGAATCACCGGGCGTGGCGAGATCCTTGAGCACGAGCCCCGTCGCTTCGTCGATCACCATCGTGCCCGGGGGCACGAGAAGCAGGAGATCCTGGGCCGACCGCCCATGGCAGTTGGCAGGACCGCCCGGCTGGCCGTGCTCGGCCCGCCACTGCATCCGGTGCGCGAGCGCCGCGAGCGAATCGACGCCGGCCCGCGCCTCGAGGATCACGCTGCCGCCGTCGCCGCCGTCGCCGCCGTCGGGCCCACCGAGCGGCACGTATTTCTCGCGTCGAAAGCTCGCGCTGCCACGGCCACCATCGCCGGCCGCCACTTCGATATGCACGCGGTCGACAAACACTCGAGCACGCCCGATCTCGTCAGGAGCGTGCGACTACGAGGCCGACACGTTCACCCGGCGACCTTCCTGATCGAAGCCGACGACGCCGTCGACGAGGGCAAAGAGGGTGTAGTCGGTGCCCATGCCCACGTTCGAGCCGGGGCGAAACTTCGTGCCCACCTGCCGCACGAGGATGTTGCCAGCCCGCACCTGCTCGCCGCCGAATTTCTTGACGCCGCGGCGCTGGGCATTCGAATCGCGTCCGTTGCGGCTGGAACCCTGACCTTTTTTATGTGCCATCTCGCACCTCCGGACGTCGTCGCCACATTGTCCCGAAGCAAGTCACTCCGCAGCCGGCCTGCCACCGGCTGCTACGGCCGCCTGATCGGGATCTTCGTCAATTTCGTATCGGAAAACCCAGGCATGGTCAATGCCCTCGTCCACGGCCGTGGCCGTGGCGTAGATCGTCGGCCCTTCGGCCCCCAACAGCCCGAGGAGGATCCGCGCCCGCTTGGCCGGGTCGGGCTCCGCGTCGACGGCCGCCGCCAGGGCATCGAACGCCGCCCGCGGGCCCGCGGCGGCCAGGCGACGCTGGTCGAGGCCGAGGTCGTCGAGCACGACGAGGGCGCGCGTCAGCGACAGTTCCTTGGCGAGCGCCTCCAGCCGGTCGGCCGCGGCGCCGAAGAAGGCCACGGCCTCGGCCCGCCGCACGGCGTTGCTCTCTTTTTGATCGATGGCCGTGATCACCCGCGCGAGGCCGTCGAGCGGTTTGGCGGTGAGATCGTCGGGCGTGACGCCAACCCGCGCGAGAGCCGCCCCTCGTTCGGCAGCCCGAACATCGTCGACCGGTGCCGCGAGGGCGCGTGAAAGATCCTCGATCCATTCGATGCCGTGATCGCCGAGCAGGTCTCGCACCACCGCGCCGCGGGCCGTCGGCTCCTTGATCGCCGCCAATCGCTCGACCACCCGCACGAGCGGCCCGAGGGAATGGGGCACGTCGCGGTCGAGGGCCTCGAAGGGCACCGCCGGCACGAGCAGGTCGCGCCACGAGAGCCCCGTCTGCTCGAGCCCCTCGCGGGCCTTCGCCTTCGTGAGCGTTGGACGCCCCAGCGCTTCGAGCACCCGCACGCCGATGGCCATCCGTTCGAGGAGGCCTGCGTGGCCCACGCTCACCTCCTCTTCTTCAAACGACACTTCGTCGCCATGCCGCCAGAAGTCGAGCCGCAGGCTCTCGAGCGCGTGCTCCGTGCCCACCCCGGGCCGTTCGTCCGCCCCGATGGCCACGTCGGGGTCACTGCGCCAGCGCACGGCGTTGGTGAGGCCGCGCACGAAGATCGAGAAAAAATCGATGCGCGGATCGATGTCGGTCCACACGGCCACACCCCACCGCTCCTCACCCGGCGCGAGTTCCGTCTCGACCATGCTCGCGCTGTCGTGCAGACGGCCCGCCACGCCCTCCCGGCGCCGGATCGGCTCGATCGCCTCGGGGATCACCCGGTCGAGATAGCCGCGGTAATGGATGGAGCCCTCGGGATGGGCGAGCCCCTCGACGCTTTCGAGCACGAAGTGCGGCAGGAACCGCACGGGCCCCTCGTAGGTTTCCCGCGCGAACGCGGCGGGGTCAGCGACCGGCGCCGCCGAGCGGCGGCCACCCGTGTTTTTGACCCGGTAGAGCAGGTATTGCACCCGCTTGCGGCGCATCGTGAGATCGCGTCCGGGCAGGTCGATGTCGATGTGCCGTGGCGGCTTGTAGGCAAACTCGAGGCACCAGACATCGCGCGGATAGATGCGGTCTTTGGCCCGCTCCACGAGCGTGCCGCCGACGGAATCGCGCTTTGGCGTCCACGCCGTGTCGGCGAGGCCCCGGGTGATTTCGAGGATGTCGCCGCGCTGGATCGTGTCGTCGGTGGAGACGTCGGGGGGGATGACCGTGAGCACGCCGGGCGCCAGTTCCCGAAAGCCGTCGGGCACCGCGGCACGGAGTTCAGGCGCGGCCGCCAGGGCGACCACCGAGGCAAAAGCCAAACCACGAAGTATGCGCCGCCCTGCCATGCCGACCTTTCGTTTCCGGGGTCCGTTCAAGATATGAAAATCGGCTCTTTTTAGGGAAATCTGGCCTTGCGATCTCATTTCCCCCAGATTTCCTTGATTTCCCATATTGCCCAAATGACAATCTCGTCGTAGGCGTGAATTTCGCACGGAACTGGCCTACGCCCGAGCCGCGATCCGAAAGACACTCCGGCGACCGGACGCCTGCCCGTTATCCAGCCTCAAACGCCCGCTTCAGCATCATGCTCGAACCAAACCGTCTCGATCCGCCGCGGCCGTATGCAGCGCAGCAGGCTGCAGCCGTGTGCGGTGTTGCAGTCGCCCGGGGCACGAATCTGTTCGTCTCTCCCGATGACTTCGACGGCACGGGCATCCTCGCTGGATTCGATCCGTGCGCGTCGAACTATTGGTGGATGCCCGAACTCCACGCCGGAGAGCAGGCCGATCTGGCGGTGGCGCCCGTCGGAGCAGCGCCCGTTCACGCTGCACGCCGCACGCCCTCACGCCCGCAGGCAGCGGCCTGATCGACTTCCGCGGCGAGATTGGCATAGTCTTCGGCGCCATGCGACTCGGGCGCATAGTCGAAAATCGACTGCCCGAAGCTCGGCGCCTCAGCCAGCCGGATGTTGCGGCGAATTCGTGTGGCAAACACTCGCGCGGCGGCCCACGCCGGATGCCGGGCATCGCTCCCGGCGAAAAAGGCCTCGACATCACGCCCCACCTCCGTGGCCAGCCGCGTGCCCGCTTCGTGCATGCAGAGGGCGACTCCCAGGAGCCGCAGCCGGGGATTCACGTGGTCGGCCACGAGTTCGATCGTCTCGAGCAGTTTGCTCAGGCCATGCAGGGCGAGAAAGTGGGGCTGCAGCGGCAAGAGCACCTCGTCGACCGCAGCCATCGCGTTGAGCGAGAGCAGCCCGAGCGACGGCGGACAGTCGACGACCATATAGTCGAAGGCATCTGCGACGTCGCTTCCCGAGCAGCGTGGGTCGGCCTCGATCCGTGTTTTGAGGATCGATTCGCGGCCGGCCCGGGTCGCGAGCGAGACTTCGGCCGCCGCGAGATCGATGTGCGACGGCACGACCACGAGGTTTTCACCGGCCGGCACACTCGCGGCAGCCAACGATTCGGTCCCCGCGAGCACGTCGTACGCCGACACCGGATGCGACCCAGGCACCACGCCCACGTGCAGCGTTGCGTGGGCCTGCGGGTCGAGGTCCACGAGGCACACGCGCCGGCCGGACCGCGCGAGCGCGACGGCGAGATTCACCGACGTCGTCGTCTTGCCGACGCCGCCTTTGCGGTTTGCCACGGCGATCGCACGCATGCCTGACCTCGTTTCGGCCCCAGACTTCCCGGGGGTGGCGAAGAATAGGTCCGCTGCCGTCGCGCCAAAAGCCCGATTTTCAGCGCGGACTCAGAGGCCTGCGACCCACTTTGCCAGGCCGCGGCCGATCCGCCCCAGCCCCACCCGCCCGGGCTTCCCCAGCACCGCGACGCTCCCAGTTTGCTCGTCGAGGTCGATCACGAGCGTGGCTCGCGCCGCAGGCACCTTCGGATCGGAAAACACGAGGGCCAGATCCCAGGCACCGTCCGGACGACGCGCCGGACCGGCGGAGTCGACCCACGCGAAGTTGGCATCCTCGACGAGGCCCCGCCGCAAATGGACGAGGCCTTTGGCGTTCGTCACGTCGCGCACCATCGTGGCAACGAGCCGGCCCGGCCCGGCGCCCGGGGCCAGTGTCAGCAGCTCGACGCGGGGCGCCGACGCCACCAGCCGCGCCACCTCAGGGCCGTAGAAATCGAGGCAGCGCCGCGTCTGCCACCGCTGGTAGGCGATGCCCGTGGCGGCGGCGATGAGCCCCAAGAGCACGAGCCCTACGACGAGCGAGCGACCACGAGACGGGGGCATGCCGGGACCGTTCGTAGACGCTGCCATGGCCTGTTCCGTCACAGTGGATGATCGCCGCTGAGGTCCATGTATACTCGGGGCGGACTGATTTCTGAAGTGATGCGGAGTGCTGCGGATGCCGAACGCCTTCGACTCTTATCGTGAAGCACTGGTCGTCGAACACCACACGGCCTGGCCCGACGACTACGACGACTGGGCCCGGGCCGACAAGGCACGCGTCGAGACGCTCCTGCACGCGAGCCCGGCCGACGCGTCGGAGCTTGACTACGTGCGTCAGCACACGGGATTCGCCCGCGTGATCACCGTCACGCCGGCCGACCTCGAGCGCGTGAGCGTGGCCTGACCGTGTCGCCCCGCACGATTCGCCTCCGACTCGACGGTGCGGCGTCAGCCGACCGCTCCTACGCAATCGTCGTCGGCCAGGGCGTGATCGACTCGCTCGGCAGCGCCCTCACGGCCCTGGCCGCCCGCCGCGCCATCGTCGTCGCCGACGAGGCCATTGCCGCCACGCATGCCGCCCGCGCCATCGCGAGCCTCGGGCGTGCAGGAGTCGAAACGACGCTGCTCGTCGTGCCAGCCGGAGAGGCATCGAAGTCGGCCGCCGAGGCCGCCCGCCTCTGGAACGAGCTCGCCCGCCTGGCAGTCGACCGGCGCACCCACGTGGTGGCGGTGGGCGGCGGTGTCGTCGGCGATCTCACCGGCTTCGTGGCGGCCACGTTCGCCCGCGGCCTCCCGCTCTGGCAGGTGCCGACGACGCTCGTCGCCCAGGTGGATAGCGCCATCGGCGGCAAGACAGGCATCAACCTGGATACGGGCAAGAACCTCGTCGGCGCCTTCTGGCAGCCGCGCGGAGTCGTCGCCGACATCGACACACTCGCCACGCTCCCCGACCGCGAATTCACGAGCGGTCTGGCCGAGGTGCTGAAGTATGGCGTGATCCTCGACGCCGATCTCTTCGCCTGGCTCGAAGCGAACGCTCCGGCGATCCGCCGCCGCGACCCCGCAGCCCTGCTGCACATCGTGGAACGCTCGGCCGCCCTCAAGGCGCACGTCGTCGAACGCGACGAACACGAAACGAGCGGCCTCCGGGCGATCCTCAACTACGGCCACACATTCGCCCACGCCTTCGAGACCGCCGCCGGCTACGGCACGCTCCTGCACGGCGAAGCGGTGGCGATCGGCATGGCCGCTGCCGCGCGGCTCGCCGCGGCGCTCGGCCGCGTGGGGCCGGACGTCGTCGCTCGCCAAGACGCGTTGCTCACGGCACTGGGCCTGCCCGTGGCGGCCAACGATCTCTCGTGGACGCCGCCTGTGGCCGACGAACTGATCACGATCATGGGCCGCGACAAGAAGACCGTCGACGGCCGGCTCCGCTTCGTGCTCCCGACCCGGATCGGCCACGTCGAGCTCGTCGACGACATCGACGCCGCTCTCGTCCGCAGTGTGCTGAACTCGTAACGTCTCAACGCGCGCGCGCCGGCTCGGGGTTACCCCGTACCGTCTCGCCGGACGTTCGCTACGGGCCTCCAGCCCTTCGCTCACTCGGATGTGCCTGCGCTGCGCCATCCATGGCTTCGCTGGTCACATACGCCGTCTCAACGGCAGGGGTAACCCCGAGCCTCCCCGTCTGGAAGCCCGAGGCGTAAGCCGAGAGGATGCCCCGGTGGTAAAACACGACGCGTATTCCCTTCGGCTCACGCCTCGGGCTTTCGTTGAGGAGGCTCGGGGTTGCCCGGGCCCCGTCGTGGGGCAAGCGTCCCGCTTGCCATGGGCCGCCGGAATGTCCGGCATGTGATGACGACCCGCATTCGAAGCCGGGGCGTTCAATCCGCAGGCTCAGCCGGCTCTTTGCCCGCCACGATGTCGAGGATCGCGGCGCCGAAGTCGGCGAGGCGTTTTTCGCCGATGCCCTTCACGCGCAAGAGCGCCGCCGGCGAGGCCGGCTTCTCGCGGGCGATGCCGCGGAGGGCCTTGTCGTCGAAGATCGTCCACGCCGGCTTGTCGCGGGCGTCGGCCACGCGGCGGCGCCAGGCCCGCAGACGCTCGAAGAGCGCGCGGTCGACGCCCTGCCAGTCGTCGACGTCGGCCTTGCTGGCTTTCGCACGGCCGCTCCGCGGCTCGAGCAGCACCACGGGCCTGCCCCCCTTGAGCACTTCCCAGGAGCGTTCGTTGAGTGTGACGACAGGCCGATCGCCGCCGGTGCGGCCGAGCAGGCCCTGGTCGAGCAGCTGGTGCGTAAGATTCTCGACGGCCCGCTGGTCGAGTGCCGCCAGGAGGCCGAAGGTCGAGAGCTTGTCGTGGCCGTGCCGCACGATGCCGTCGGTCTTCGCGCCGCGGAGCACCTCCGCCACGTGCCGCACGCCGAACCGTTCGCCGACCCGGGCCACGCACGAGAGGATCTTCTGGGCCACGACGGTCGAGTCGGTGAGGTTCTCCGTCTCGCCAAGGCAGACGTCGCAGGCATTGCAGGGCTCGGTGCCATAGGTCTGGCCGAAGTATTCGGAGAGCGCGGCGTGGCGGCAGCGGGCGGCCTGGGCGTAGCGCCGCATCGAGTGGAGGTGCTCGGTCTGGCTGCCGATGAGCCGCTCGATCTCGTCGGGCTCGAGGTCCGACTCCTCGGCGCTCTTGCGCACGAGCGATTCCCAGCTGAACACGTCGGCCGACGAATAAAGCAGCACGCACTCGGCGGCGAGCCCGTCGCGGCCGGCGCGGCCCGTCTCCTGCTGGTAGGCCTCGAGGCTCTTGGGCAGCGAGGTGTGAAGCACGAGCCGCACGTCGGACCGATCGATCCCCATGCCGAAGGCGACGGTTGCCACGACCACATCGATCGTCTCGTGGGCAAACGCCTCCTGCGTCTTGTGCCGCTGCTTGGCGTCGAGCCCGGCATGGTACGGCCGCGCGAGGATGCCCTCGGCAGCGAGGCGGGCCGCGAGCTTCTCGGTCTCCTTCCTCGAGATGCAGTACACGATCGAGGCCTCGCCGGCATGCCGCCCGAGCACTTGGAGCGTCTGCGTGATGCGGTCCGTCCGGGGCACCACGCGATACGAAAGGTTCGGCCGATCGAACGTGCCCACGAGCACCTCGGGCGATCGCAGCTGGAGCTGCGCGGCGATGTCGTCGCGCACTCGGGGCGTGGCAGTGGCCGTGAAGGCGTGCAGGCTGGCCTGGGGAAACCGCTCGCGCAGGAGCGCCATCTGCCGGTATTCGGGCCGGAAATCATGCCCCCACTGGCTGATACAATGGGCCTCGTCGATCGAAAACCGGCGCACGCCCACCTGGGCCAGGAGGTCGAGGAGCCCCGTGTTTACGAGCCGCTCGGGCGCCGTGAACAAGAGCCGCAGTTCCCCGGCCACGAGCCGGTCGCGAATCGTCTGCCGCTCCTCCTGCGACATGCCGCCGTGGAGCGCTGCGGCCGGATAGCCGATCGCTTCGAGCGCGTCGACCTGATCCTTCATGAGCGCCACGAGCGGCGACACCACGACATCGGTCGCCCCATCGATGAGCGGCGGCAGCTGGTAGCAGAGGCTTTTCCCTCCGCCAGTCGGCATCACGACGAGCGAGTCACGGCCGGCGAGCGCGGCCTGAATCGCCTGCTCCTGCAACGGCCGCAAGCGGTCGAAGCCCCACCAGGTCGTGAGCACCTCGCCGATCCGCGGATCGGCAGCCGCCGCCGTGGCCGTCTCGGACGCTCCGTGCCCTGCCATGCCTGAACCTGCTGTGCTCGTGAAGCACGGCAGAATACCAGATCGCGGGGGTCACGAGCTCGGGCACGACCGGGGCTGCATACGCGGTGGCAGACTGGCAAGCGACGATCAGCCGCAAACAGGGGCGCCGGCTCGGGGTTACCCCGTACCGTCTCGCCGGACGCTCAGGCAGGTGGCAATGACCCGCATTCGGAGCCGGCGGTAGGCATGCTCGATGGATGCTTCACGGAACGGCACGGCATCCTGCCGTCCGTTCCTTGGCCGACCTCCGTCGGCTGG
>CAMAVC010000047.1 GCA_945861585.1 Planctomicrobium piriforme | reverse complement strand
TCTAGATCGAGCGGGAAGAACGTCCAACGCCGCTTCCCCAGCCCGAAGACGAGCCCGCTGTTCACCGTGTCGAAATCGTAGCGGCCGAGGCGGATCAACTGGAACTCGCCACCCGACAGGGCGGCGACCTGTGCGCGTGCGGTGGAGGCGTTGTCTTCGCCGCCCCAGGTTTTGAGCTTGGTCCAGGTCAGTTCGCCAACCGGATCGTCGAATGCAAGCACGCGGCCGCCCGGCGCGGCGGACGTTTCCACGAGCGCCCCGGTCGCCTCGCTCGAGCCGCCCAGGTTGAAATCCGCGTTCTGCCGCGCCACTTGCGCGCCGGAGACGTCGAAGCAGTAGCTCTGCGCCGGCACCTGAAACACGTCCGCGGCCGGCGCATCCGCCAACTGCTGCGGCACGGGCAGCACCACGTCGTCGGCGAAACGGCGCTGGGCGAACGCGATCCATTTCGCAGTTAGGTCGGCGTAGGGCTTCTCTTTCTTGACGACACGGCCGTACCACTCCCCGGCCGCACGCGCCCGGGTCACCAGGTCGTCTGGGCGGACGGGGAATTCCGCGCCCGAGCGGGCCAGTCTCCACTCCCGCCGGAACGCCGGCCACTTGACGATGAACATCCGGTCCATCGTGGATGCCCGCAGGTAGCGTACGCGGTCCAGGGAGTCTTTCTCCTCGGGCGCCGACACCGCGGCTTCCGCTTCGGAAAGTCGCGCGTCCGCGTCCAGGCAGGCGTCCAGCGTCAGGTGCCGCGCCGCCATCAGGTCACCGAAGAACCACATATACGGCGGGTTCTTCTCCTGCGCAGCTTCGAGAACGGCAAGGTACTCCCGCACCTTGCCGCCGGCCGCGCCATAGTAGCCGTCGGTGAATGTCCGCAGCACGTCTTCGTACTTCAATCCGGGATCCTCGAGTGTCTGATTGAGCATCCAGTGCTTCATGACCGCCGCGTCGCGGTGCAGGAAACTGCTCTCGGATTCGGCGAAGAAATACTCGACGCCGTTTTCGCGCATGAATGTGACGAACTCGGGGTAGACGCGTTGGCTGACGGCCGGCCAGTCCGGCCCCAAATACTCCGCAAACCCCGCGCCGTCATAGCGGCCCCGATAGCGTTCGAAGCCGCGGAGGTAGTGCCAGATACCGATGTGTGCCGCCACGGAATGCCAGCCTTCGATGATCTCGCGGGTTCCTTTGTTCGCCGGATGATGGATGCTCTTCGAGTAGTCCATGCCTTCCGTGCAAAACCAGATGAGAACGTTTCGCCGCGGCATCTCCTTCTTCGGCAGGGCGGCCGCGGCTTGGTAGGCGCTGGAGACGATCAGGACGTCCGGGAACTCCCGTTCCACACGTTCGGCGACCCGATTGACAAAGGCCATGTACACGTCGCTCTGGGAGCCGGCTGCGTAGGCGGCACGGCACGTGACGCACTGGCACCATTCCGCGTTGTCCTCCCGGCCCATGCCGAAGAGCCGCACATCGGAGTCATGGAATTGCCGTATCTCGGCCAGCATGTTGCTGACGTATTCATCCACCAGTCCGGCCAGATCTGGCGAGGTCATGCAGAAATCCTCGGCCGCGGCAGCGCGCTTGCCGCCTTTCTCAGCGTACCAATCCGGATGCGCGGCGAAATACTTGGCAGGAGGCGCGAAACGCAGCGTTTGATGGGCTGCATAACGGCAGAACGACGTGTAGTTGGTAGCCGCGATTCCATGGGGCGAGGTGGTGTTGCGAACGGCCGCGCGGACGAAGGCAGCTTCGGCCGAACGGGAACTGCCTGCGGGCACGCTCAAGCCATTTCGCTTGGGAATGAGTGTCTCGTCCTCGAACCACCAGCGCATGCCGGCGATGTCTTCGAGGAAGCGGCGGACGGCAACCGTAAGACAGCGCGGACCGCCGCCCATGAGGTAGAGGGCGCCGCCGGTTTCCTGATAGCCCCAAAAAGTCTCTGCCAGCGGCCCGCGCCCCAGCCGGCGCACCGCCTCCGCTCCGACAAAGATGCCGGTCTGCTCCTTGCGGTACGCGTCCGCAGTGACGATCGGCAGCTCCGCGCCGGTCGCGGCCGTGACGGAAGCCTGCAAGAACAGCGCCGCCGATTTCCCCTCCTCGTCGGCGTCTGCGGCGAGCACGATCACCGCCCGCGGCTGGTTCTCCGCGACCAGCACGACGTTCTTGCCCACCGCTGCCTGTGCCGCGACCGGCGACTCGCCCTTTCCAAGTGCTGGGTGAATGGGCTCGCCGGACTGCGCGATGCCGTCGCTGCCGGCGAGAGCGGCCGCGAACAGCGGCGCCATCAGGGCACACAGGAGACCTACGCGGACGCCGATGATCGCGATCACCACCAAAAGTTCCACGAGCGTAAAGCCCACGGCGGCGCGTGATCCGGACTTCCGAAACGGCGGCCTCGTCGGAGTCGTGGGAACGAGAGCCCCCGGTGTCATGGTTGAACTCCCGACCTCATCGTATGGGATGGCTCTCGGCCGATAGGGGAAAAATTATTTACCCCTTTCGGAACGTTAGCCCTCGGCTTGCCCGACAGCCACCGTCCGAAAGTACGGGGAGACGAGAGGTTTTATGCGGGTTTATGATGCCGTCGAGTTTCCGTGAGACACCCGCTGCCTGCAGCGTGCGCTCATCGCTACCCGTCGAGGTGCTGCAGACGGGCGACTACACCGTCACTCTCTTCATCTGCCGCCATGACGGCCCGCTGCGGCCTCGGCAGCTGCGCCGTGGAAATGCACTGACGGCGTCGCCCTGCATTCCCGACCTGCACCGCCACCCTGAACCACCTGACCCTCCATGCAACTCGCACCGCTCGACTGGGCGATCGTGATCGCCGCCTTCATCGGTTATCTCGCCATCGGCTGGTGGACGGCGGCCACGCAGCGCGACGACTACGAACACTACTTCCTCGGCGGCCGCTCCCAGCCGTGGTGGCTGCTCGGCATCTCGATGGTGGCGACGACCTTCGCCGCCGACACGCCCAACCTCGTCACCGGCATCGTGCGGGAGCAGGGTGTGTTCGGCAACTGGGCGTGGTGGGCCTTCCTGCTCACCGGGACCGTGACCACGTTTTTCTTTTCCGCCCTGTGGCGCCGCAGCGGCGTGCTCACCGACATCGAGTTCTACGAGTTCCGCTATTCAGGGGCCCCGTCCGCATTCCTGCGCGGCCTGAGGGCCGTCACGCTCGGCGTGCTGTTCAACGTGCTGGTGATGGCGAACGTCACGCTGGCCGCGATCAAGATCGGCGGAGTGATGCTGGGGCTCGGGCCGCTCGAATCGGTGGTGGTGGCGGCCGGGATCACGCTGGCCTATTCGGCCGCCGGCGGGCTGACGGGCGTGCTGCTCACCGACCTCGTGCAGTTCGTGATCGCGGTGGTCGGCGCCGCGGCCGCAGCCGTGTGGCTCGTGAACCTGCCGGAAGTCGGCGGGCTCGCGCGGCTCGTGGCCCGGCCGGAAGTGGCGGCGCGCATGGCGATCGTGCCCGAGCTCGCGACGGCGGCCCACGATGTCGTGCTCGCGGCGGTCGTGCTGCCGCTCCTGCTGCTCTGGTGGAGCACGTATTATCCCGGCGCGGAGCCCGGGGGCGGGGGCTGGGTGGTGCAGCGGATACTCGCGGCGAAGGACGAGCGGCATGCGGCCGCGGCCACGCTGCTGTTCAACGTGATGCACTACGCCGTCCGGCCCTGGCCCTGGATCATCGTGGCGCTGGCGTCGCTCGTCGTCTTTCCCGACGTCGCCTCGCTCCGTGCCGCCTTCCCGGCGATCGACAGCCGCCACGTGCACGACGACCTTGCCTACCCGGCGATGCTCACGCGGCTGCCGGCCGGGCTCCTGGGCCTCGTCGTGACGTCGCTCATCGCCGCCTACATGAGCACGATGAGCACTGCCGTGAACTGGGGCTCGAGCGTGGTGGTCAACGACGTCTACCGCCGGGTCTTCGACCCGGCGGCGAGTCAGCACCGGCTCGTGTGGGTGGGACGGCTGGCGACGGCCGGGCTGATGGTCGCGTCGTGTGCCCTGGCCCTCGTGCTGCGCGACGCCCTGCAGATGTTCCAGCTGCTGCTGCAGTTCGGCGCGGGAACGGGCCTCGTGATGATGCTCCGCTGGTATTGGTGGCGGATCAACGCCGCTGCGGAGATCGCGGCGGTGATCGTCGCGGCCGCCGTCGCCGTGACGTTCTTCGTGTGGGCGGAGACGGCGCCCGATTCGGTGCCGGCGGCGTGGGCGCAGCTCCTCGTCGGCGTGATCGCGACCACCGCGGCATCGCTCGTCGTGGCGGTCGTCACGCCGCCGACCGACGCGGCCGTGCTGGAGCGGTTTTACGCCCGCGTCCGCCCGACGGGGCCGGGCTGGCGACCGGTGGCGGCGGCGGTGCGTGCGGCGGGCGATTCCGCCAAGGATCTCGCCCCGACCCGCGCGACGGCCGCGGGCCGTGCCCCGCTCGTGGCCACGATCGCCTCGACGGCTGGCATCTGGGCTGCGCTGTTCGCCATCGGAGCGCTCCTCTACGGACAGCCCGTGACGGCCGCCGCCCTCGCTGCCGTCGCGATCGCCGGTGCTGCGGTCGTCGGGGCCTGCTGGCCCCGGCTCGAGTTTCGGTAAGGACAGTCCATGGGCGGCACCATGACAGGGATCAGCAAGAAACGGAGTCACTCGATGGGCTTGTCGTCGTTCCGGTTGGCGATCGTCGTGGGGATGATCGGGTGGATCGCAATGTCGCGCGCTTCCACAGCAGAACCCGGGCCGGACGGAGGGCAGGTGTTGCGCTATGATTTCAGCAAGGTCGCCGGAGATGTCGTCCCCGACCTTTCGGGCAAGGGCAATGACGGCCAGTTGGTGAACAAGCCGACGGTGAGCCCGGACGGTGCGCTGCAGCTCAATGGAGCCAACCAATACGTCAGCGTGCCGGGGCTGTCGTCCTTTCGAGTCGACCAGGGGCTGACCATCACCGCGGTGGTGAAGTTTGAGGACTCCTCCACCCAGGAGCCGAACTGCTATGACATGATCCTGTGGAAGACGGACTGCTTCCTCTTTTCCCGCGGCCAGGGCGGACGCCTCTACTTCAACATCAACAACGGCAAGAAATGGGCCTGCCCGCTGTACGGCGGTGCGGCTGTGCCCGTGGGCCGGTACGTTCACGTGGCGGCTACGGCCCGGCGCGTGGATGACCGGGCCCAAGGCTTCAACGGCTACCATGTCGTCCTCTCGGTGAATGGGGAGGCCGTCGCCGGCGGCAAGTTCAACGACGTCCGCTTCTCCGGCGGCGGCCAGGCCGGGGGCGACATCGGCAAAGGCTGGGGCGGCCCATGGTTCTTCAAAGGGCGGATGGCCGCCGTCAGCGTCTATGACCGCGCGCTCAGCGAGGGCGAAATCGCCGCCGACGCGCAGCGCATCCCGCTGGTCAAGGGGCTCAAGCTCCCGCTCGTGCTCCCGCCGGAGACCCGGGCACGGCTCGATCGTCTCGCCGCCGCGGCCGCCGACGAAGAGGCCCGCTGGCTCGTGGACATCGCGGCCAACCTGGCCCGTGACCGGCGGTTCTCGGACCGGAGCGGCCCGCTGCTCGAGCGTGTGGAGCAGGCGATCCATGAAGGAGAGGATGTGACGCTGAGCTCGCGGTGGGTGGCGGAGGGCGGCCTGAGAATCCTCGAGACGACCGGGCTGCGCGTCGCGCTGGCGTTGGCTCCGGGCAAGTGTGAAGTGGCCGGCGTGTACGACCGCGTCCGAAAGAGGGAACTCCTGGGGGACCTGCCGGCACTATGGACCGCCACGTTCGTTCTCCGGGACGGCACGGAGATCAAGATCGACGCTTCGTCCGCCGTCTCGACGCTCGAGTGCGAGGGCAACGACCGTTGCTCCATCCTTTGGACTCATGTGGCGACACCGGACGAGCCAGTCGAGTTCTCGGTAACTGGCGAGCTGCGGCCGACGGGCCGGCGTCTGGAAATGAGTCTGAGCCTCGCCAACCAATCGCCCGACGCCGTCCTCCTGGAAACGGCGTTTCCCACGGTCGCGTTCCGGCGGCTGGAGGCCGGGCCGGACGTGATGGTCAACCCGAATATGTTCGGCCAGGCGCAAGCAGACCCGGTGCGCAACACGCTGTCCTACACGGGCCTCTATCCCAGCTCGACAGCGACCCTGCAGTGCGGGGCGTACCACGACGAGACGGGGGGCGTCTACTTTGCCGCCGAGGACCCGCGCGCCCTGACCAAGACCCTCTCCATGTCGGGCAAGAGCGGGTGCCTTCACGCTGCCTGGACATGGCCGGTGGGCCACTCCGGGAAGGGCGGCAATGGATTTGCGACCAGCGGCCGGGCGGTGATCGAGGCCTTCGACGGCGACTGGTTCGACGCCGGGCAGCTCTACAAGCGCTGGCTGAGCGGCCACGCGCCGTGGTTCCCCAGCCTGCCGCGTGACGACACGCCCGCCTGGTACCGCGACCTGCCGGTGCAGGTCGCGGAATGGGATCGGGGCCGGATCGCCAAAGAGCTTCCGGCGTTGCGCGAGTACCTCGGCCTGCCGATCGGCGTGCGCTGGTATGCCTGGATGGAGCACAGGAGCTTCGATCGCTGGTACCCCAATTTCGTGGCGTACGACGGTTTTGTCCCGCTCGTCAAAGACCTTCAGAGGCAGGGTGTCCGCGTGATCCCGTACATGAACTACCGCCTGTGGGACACACAATGGCGCACCGGGAAGGAGCGCGAGGAGTATGAACGGATCGGCCTGCCGTCGGCCGTCAAGGACCGGCGCGGCCAGATCTCGCTCGAGAAGTACGCCAGTCTGTTCGCAGTGATGTGCCCCGCCGCAGCCGGCTATCAGCAGAAGATGCGCGGCGAGTTCGAGCGAGTGGCTGGGTACGGTGTCGACGGCCTGTACCTGGACCAGGTGAGCGCGGGGCGCGCCATTCCCTGTTTCGACCCTGATCACGGCCATGCCCCGGGCGGCGGCGACAACTGGCTCGAAAACGGGTTCTGGAAGTATCTGGCCCGATTCCGTGAGGAGCTGAAGCGCAGCCATCCAGATCTGATTTTCGAAGCGGAGGACATGGCCGAGCCCTACGCGCACCTCGTGGACGGCTTCCTGGCGAACCGGACCTTCTTGATCGACCCGGGCGCCCGCCGCCTGCCGCTCTTCCCGTCCATTTATGCCGGCCGCGTGCAGTTCACCGGACGGAACGTCAGCGGGGAAGACCCGCAGGAGGCATACTCCCATAAGCTGGCCGAGATGCTCGTTCAGGGCGAGCAGATTGCCCCCACTACGCTCTTCGTTACCCTCGTCGACGAGAAGCGGAAGGCCTTCCTGAAAGCCCTGGCCCATACCCGCCAGGCGCTGTTGCCATATTTCAACGCTGGCGAAATGGCCCGCCCGCTCGAACTCGAAGGCGTGCCGACGGTTTCCGCCGACTGGGGCTACTACGGGCCGCGGATCCTCGACAGCCCGGCCGTCCTGAACGGCGTGTGGAAGCGCGGCGACAGCCTCGCCGTCGTCTTCGTGAACATCACATCCGAGGCCATGACGACCGACGTGCCGCTGGCGGGCGCCGTCCGGGGAATCGATGCCGAAGAACCCGCCCTCTACCGGTGCGAAGGGGCATCCGACCGGCCCGCCGCAGAGCCGTTGGCTGCCCCCGCCCGGGCGCCGCTCCGGCTGGAGCCCTACGGCGTGGCGGTGTGGATGATCGACGATTCCTCCCTCGACGCCGAAGCGAGCGGCCGCCTCGAGGCTCTGGCGAGAACCCTCTGCGAGGTCAGGGCGTGTGGTGTCTGCCTGCGTGCCGCGGAAAGTGGAAAGTGAGCTTTTTCCTAGCTGCAGAGGGAGTCGATGAGTTACGGCAATTCGTCGATCTCGATGTCCTTGAAGCGAACTTCCGACACGGCGTTGCCGTGGATCTGCAGGGCGATCACGCCCGTGGCCGGCAGGCCAGGCTCGGTTTCGGTGTAGTCCACCGTCTGGATGCCGTTCACCCACAACTGCACCCGCGGGCCCTCCGCCCGGATGCGGTAGTCGTGCCACGCGCCCGGCCGCGAGACCTGTTTCAGCACGTCGGCCGACGGCTGCGCGAGGATCTTGTTGCGGCGCGATTCGTCGTAGAGCGCGCCGTCGAAGCCGTGGCCGAAGTCGGCCTGGTAGCCGATCAGTTCATGGCTGTTGGTGATGCGTTCGCTGCGGAATTGAATCCCGGAGTTCACGAATCCCTCGGTGCCCGAGAGCTTGATCTTCAGCCGGAGGTCGAAGTTGCCGTAGCGCTCCGTCGTACAGAGAAAGTCGTTTTTCTCCTGCCGGCGGTCGAGCGACCCGGCCACGATCGTGCCGTCGTCAATCCGCCAGACCGTCGTATCCCCCTCCCAGCCGGCAAATGTGCGGCCGTCGAAGAGCGGCGCGGCAGTGGCGTCGAGCCAGGTCGTGATGCCGAGCAGTGTGGCTGCGGCGAGCAGGCAGCGCAGGCGCCTCCCGCTCATGCCCACACCTCCCGCTCCGGGCGACTGCGCAGCCCGTTGGCCTCCGCATCGGGCTTGCCGCCGCTCGTGAAGGTTTCGGCGGCGGGGTCGAAGCCGAGCGTCCGGCCGAGGATCCACGAGTTTGCCGCCGCGTGGGACACGACGTGCGACCGCCGCATCACGTCGGCGTTGCACACCGGCGCCTGTCGGCTCTTCACGCAGTCGAAGAAGTTGCGGGCGTGGGCCGCCGCGTCGGTGCCTTTCACGCGCTTCACGGCCTCGGGCAGGAGCGCGGCCAGCGACGCAGGTTCCACATCCACAAGCCCCGCGTCGCCCGTCGAGATCCAGCCCTCCTTCCCCACGAACCGCACCGGGCAGGTGCCGAGCTGCGTGTTGAACTGCGGCCCGCGGTCTTTGAAGGGCTCGGCGAGGAAGTGGAGCGTGAGCGGCACGCCGTCGGCATAGCGGCAAACGATGCCCGTGTCGGAGGGAGTGAACTCGACCGGCCCGGTGTCGTCGGCTCCCTTCACCCACTGGCAGAGATCGACCGTGTGCACGCCCCAGTCGAGGAGCCGCGCCCCGGCCTCGAAGTCGTAGATGCCGCGCCAGCCGCGGCCGAGATATTCGGCGTTGTAAGGCCGCCACGGGGCCGGCCCGAGCCACACATTCCAGTCGCACTGCTCGGGATCGGGCGTCGGCTGCGCGGGGAGCCAATTGTTGTTGAGCGACGGCACGTAGACCGACGCATGCATCTCGGTGAGCGGGCCGATTTTCCCCTCCTGCACGAGCTCCTTCACGCGGATGAAGTTTGGCACGCTGCGGCGCTGCGTGCCCGCCTGGAAGATGCGGCCCGTCTTCCGCATCGTCTCGGCGATCCGGCGGCAGACGTCGATCGTGAGGCCGCACGGCTTCTCGCAATACACATCCTTGCCCGCCTCGGCCGCCATCATCGCCGCCTTGCCGTGCCAGCGGTCGCCCGTGGCGATCAGCACGCAGTCGATATCGGGCCGGGCGAGCAGCTCGCGCATGTCGCGATAGACGCGGCAGTCGGACGTGCCGTAGTGGCCGTCGACAGTGGCCTTGCCCGCGTCGCGCTGCGCCGCCTGCACGTCGGCGAGCGCCACGCACTGGATGTCTGGAAACTTCAGCATCTCCGTGAGCACATACTTGCAGCGCGGTCCAAACCCGATCACGCCGAGCGTGAGCCGTTCACTCGCCGCGGTGGCCCGGGCTTCGAGGCCGAGGGCCTTGCCCGACACGATCGTGGGCAAACCCGCCGCTCCCGCGACCTGCACGGCCGTCTTGAGAAACTCACGGCGGGAGGGCCCGGGTGACTGCGCGCGCGGCTGATCAGCAACGTGGTGAGAGGGAGAGGGCGTATTCATGGAAGGGCTCCTGACGAAGAGGGCGAGCGCTGGTGACGCGGAGTATCAAGTTTCCGCGGCTCATTTCCAAGCATCGCAGCGCAAAGGATTCGAACTACATTCCGCGGCGGCCTCGGCACCTGCGCCCGCAATCTCCATCGCCGCCCCGGCCCGCGTCAGACGGCGGCAGCGGTCGCGGTGGCGGCGAGCAACTGCTCGATCCACGGGCCCAAGTAGCGGCCGTTGTCGTGATAGGTGCGGCCGCTCACGAGGTTGCCGTCGACCACGCACGGTGCGTCGACGTAGATGCCGCCGGCGCTCTCGACATCGTGGCGGCACTTGGCCACCGTCGTGATTTTCCGCCCGTCGAGGCAGCCGGCGTAGGCGGGGATCTCCACGCCGTGGCAGACGCTCGCGATCGGCTTGTCCTTCTCGAAGAAGTGCCGCGTGATCCGCACGAGGTGCTCGTCGTAGCGGATGTATTCGGGCGCCCGGCCGCCGCTGAAGAAGATGCCCGCGTACTGGGTGGGATCGACGTCGGCAAAGGCGAGGTCGGCCTTGATCTGGTAGCCCTCCCACTCCTTCGTGATCGTCCAGCCGGGCCGCACCTCGTGCATCACCATCTGAAACGTGCGCTTCTCAGGGCCGATCACGACCGGCTCGAACCCCGCCTCCTGCAGGCGGTAGTAGGGATAGAGCGTGTCGAGCGTCTCAGACGCGTCGCCGATCACGATCAGCACGCGCGGCTGCTGGGAGCGGGCGAGTTTCGACGGTGCCATGACGGAGTTTCCTGGGGGTCAGCCGGGGGTCCTTCGATTTTACGTCGCCGCAGCATCCCCCTCATTCAGACTTCACGGCGGCGGCATTCAGGTTTTGCGGCCACCGGTGCGGTAGGTGCCGGGCGTGATCCCGAAGTGCTTCTTGAACGCCTCGGCCATGTATTGCGGGTGTTCGAAGCCGCAGCGGTTGGCGATCGCGGCCAGCGACAGCTCGGTCTCGGTGAGCAGCTGCTTCACGCGGTTGAACCGCAGCCGGATGATCTCCTCACCCGGCGTCCGCCCGATGGCCTGCCGCATCCGGCGCTCGATGAGCGTGCGCGAGAGGCCGGCGTGCTTGACGACGTCGGCCACGTTG
This sequence comes from Planctomicrobium piriforme, assembly GCA_945861585.1. Lineage (GTDB taxonomy): Bacteria > Planctomycetota > Planctomycetia > Pirellulales > UBA1268 > RGVT01. The sequence continues at coordinate 15,167 of CAMAVC010000047.1, read as the reverse complement.
ATGCCGTGGCAGGCGTGCTCGCGGATGTAGCGGACGGCGGCCGCCACCTGCGGGTCGTCGATGGCCATGATGTCGCTCGACTGTCGCACCACGAGCCCCGTGGGCGCGACGAGGATCGGCTCGCTCGGCTGGGCCTCACCCGCCATCATCCGGTCGAGCAGCGCGGCCGCCTCGTAGCCCACCCGCTCGCCGTCGAAGGCCACGCTCGAAAGCTGCGGCCGGGCCAGCGTGCAGAGCGTCTCGTCGTTCTCGGCCCCCACCACGGCCACCTCCTCAGGCACGGCCACACCCGCGCGGCGGCAGGCGTCGAGCAGCCAGAAGGCGAGCTGGTCGGTGCAGGCGAAAATGCCGACGGGCTTCGGCAGCGACGCCACCCACCGGGCCACGTCGGCCTGGTGCCGCTCCCAGTTGGCCGGCCGCTCCCCCTGGCGGGCCGCATGGTGCTCGTGGCACGTGTGGCCGCGGGCGGCCAGATGGGCGCGGAAGTTGTCGCGCCGCTCCTCGAAGTAGCGCTCCGTGTCGAGATCGAAGACGGCGAAGTGGGCGAAGCCGTTGTCGATGAAGTGGTCGGCGACGATGCGGCCGATGTCGCGATTGTCGCAGCCCAAGAAGGGGAGCCCGTGGGCGATCTTCGAGGCCCGCAGTTCGACGCCCGGCAGCCGGGTGGCGGCGATCGCTTCGGCCATCGCGGCCGAGCCCGTGCGGGCGATGATGCCGTCGCCCTGCCACGAGGAGAGCCAGCGGGGCACCTGTGAATCGAGCGCCCGCAGTTCCAGGAACAGCGACCAGTGCTCGTGCTCGGCGAGGTAGCGGTGGATGCCCTTGAGCAGGTCGCGGCCGTAGGTCCGCGAGGTCTCCACGAGCAGGGCCACGTGCTTCGTCGCCCGCACGGGGCGATCCCGTGCCGTTGCAGCCGGCGATGTGCCGGCATCCTGCGGCGTGCGCACCGTTTTTTCGAGCTGTGGCATGGCCGCGCCCCCGTTCGTTGGTCCTCGATCAATCCTATCCTGGCCAGATGGTCGCGGCGACTCGTCTGGCATCCTTACCGCGGCTTGGGTGCAGGCCGCGAAACGAGCTCAAAATTGATCTCGTTGGGCCCGGCGGCGACCGTGGCCATGAGTTCCGACTTGGCGTGGTACTTCGCGGGCAATTGCTCGGCGGTTTCGACGAAATTACCGTCCTTGTCGCGGCCCTCGCCGCCGGTGCGGATCTCCACGCGATGGCGGCCCACCACGGCCCCGGGGTGGTTCACCGCATACTGCAGCGTGTAGCGGCCGGCATCGTCGGTGGTGCCGTAGGCTCCGTTGCCGCGCTCATAGGGCACGAACGACACCGCGGCGCGGGGCAGCGGCCGGCCGTCGAGCGACACCACGCCCGTCACCTCGCCCAGCGGCGGGAGCTCGCGCCGCTTGCCCGAGCAGCCGACGACGGCGAGGCACGCGAGCACGAGCACCAGCGCCGTGCCGCGAACCGGGCCGGGGCAGATGGGCGACACGCGCGGCGGGCAAGAGGCAGTCATGGATCGAGATCATCCTCCACTGCGGCCGCCGGCGTCATTCAGGCTTTCGGTGCGGCTCGTTCAGATTTTGCGTATGCGAGCGCCGGTCAGCTTGGGCCCTGCATTCGCTGGCTATCATGCGGCGGCGTTGCTCACGGCGAACGAAGATCGAAAGGAATGTCCATGCGTCGCGCGATGTTCATGCTCGCCCTGTTTCTCGGGTTTCCGCTGTCCCTATCCGCGGCCCCGGCGCTGCCCTTCGATCCCGCCACACTCCACGGGTTTAACCTCATGGAGAAGATCGCCGCGAATGGGATGAAGAGCGTTCCCTATCGCGAGGAAGACTTCGCGCTGATCAAGGAATTCGGCTTCAATTATATCCGCCTGCCCGTGGACTACCGCTGCTACACCGAGGCGAACGACTGGCTTTCGTTCCGCGAGGATGTGCTTCGCCACTTCGACCAGGCCATCGCCTGGGGCGAGAAGTACGGCATCCACGTCACGCTCGCCCTCCATCGTGCCCCGGGATACTGCGTCAATCCGCCCCCGGAGGCCAAGGAACTCTGGACGAGCGACGAGGCCCTCGCCGCCTTCACCGCCCACTGGGAGATGTTTGCCCGCCGCTACGAGAGCGTGCCGGCGGCCCGCCTCAGCTTCAACCTGGTCAACGAACCCAGCAGCACCGCCCCCGAGAATATCGTGCGTGTCTACCGGCACGTCGTGGCGGCCATTCACCGGGTGAATCCGGCCCGGGTCATCTTTCTCGACGGGGTGGACGGGGGCTTCAAACCCCTGCCTGAACTCGCGAGCCTTCCCAACGTCATTCAATCGGGCCGCGGATATTTTTCGCCTGTCACGCAATACCGGGCCAGTTATCGCGATGTGTCGAGGGAGTTCATGCCCACGCCCTCCTGGCCCGTGCAGCCCGCGGTCAACGGGTTTCTCTACGGCCCCTTCTGGGAGAAGGACGGCCTCAACCGGCCGCTGGTGCTCCGCGGGTCGTTCCCGGCGCAGACGCTCCTGGATGTGCGCGTGCTCATCGTCTCCACCAAGGCCACGCTCGTCGTCAAGGCCGACGGCAAACCCGTGTTTGAAAAACGCTTCGAGCCCAAAGACGGCGTCGGCGAGTGGGCGCAGGCGATCTATGCCCCAAAGTGGCAAATCTACCAGAACGTCTACAACCACCTGTACACCGTCGTGCTTCCGGTCGCCGCCAAGGAGATTTCACTCGAACTCACCGATGGCGACTGGCTGCGATTGACCGAACTCGGCCTGACGCTTCCCGGGAGAGATAGGCAAGTTCTCCCCGGCGATTCCACCCCGCGCCGCACGCAGCAGCCCTATGCCCTTCAGGCCAATGGGGCGCTGATTCCGCCCCCCGACTTCGACGGCCTGGCCCCGTTGGCCGGGATCTTCGCACCGCTCCGCGAGGTCAAGGCCGCCGGGGGGGCCGTCTTCATGGGGGAGTTTGCGTGCTACAGCAAAACTCCTCACCACGTCATGCTCGCCTACACGCAGAGCCTTCTCGAACGGTGCAAGGCCGACGGGGTCGGCTGGGCGATGTGGAATTTCCGTGGTGAGTTTGGCGTGCTGGATAGCAACCGCGCCGATGTGACGTATGAGGCGTACAAGGGCCACAAGCTCGACCGCAAGCTGATGGACATTCTCGTGCGCTGCGCCGCCCCCTGACCGCCCGACTTGCAACCACGCGGCTTTCAGGGCCATGGCCCACAGCATGCACGCGTTTCCAGCGGTTTTTTCAGGTTTTCCGTACGCAATATCTGAAGGCTTGTGGCGTGGAACCTGAATGCGGCCGGATGGGCGGCGAGCTACCCTTTTCACATCGGGGCGGGAGCACCTTTGCAAGCTCGACGTCTGCGGATATCGGCTAGTCGGAGATGAAAGTCATGATGAGCGATCTGTCCATCGTTGCCATCCGCGCCTCGCGCGCGATCGCGTGGTGTCTGGCCGCTGCGTGCATGCTCGCCGCGCTGCCCGCGTCGGCCGCCAACTACACGTGGACCAATGCCACCACAGGCACGTTCAACTGGACGACCACCTCGAACTGGTCGGGCGGCACCGTGCCCGTCAACGGCGACGCCGGCCTTATCTCCATTCACAATCGGGCTGCGTCGTACACGGTCACGTTCGATCCCCTCACGTCGCAGACGTTCACGAGCAGCACGAACGCCTACGGCTTGGTGGTTGGTGGAGGCTCAGGCAGCGGCACCGTCACGTTCAGCCTCGCGCAGGGCAACCTCACGCTGCTCAATGGCGGAAACTCCCAACAGTCGAATCCGCTGTCTATCCAAAACGGCGGCGTCTTCAACCTGTCGGGCAGCGGCACGCTCAACACCCAGGGCTTCTACAATAGTGCCGCCTGGCGCTACAACCAGTCGGGCGGCGTGGCGAACCTCACGACGAGTGGCTCGGCCAACACCCAGTTCCGCTGGGGCGGCACCGGCACGGCCACCGTCTCGGGCGGCACGCTGAATTTCAATCCATCATCCGCGGTGGCCTTGAACCTTGCCGTCGATGGCACGAGTGACAACGCCGCGTTCATCATCAGCGGCGGCACCGTCAACGTGAATAGCAACACGCTCGTGCAGATGTCGCAGCGGGGCTCGAGCACGCTGCGAATCACGTCGGGCGTCTACTCCGGATCGTCGACGATCGAGGTCGGATCGGCCGGGTTTGCCACGACGCTCGGCGTGACCTCCGCCCTGTTCGACATCCAGGGCGGCACGGTCACGAACACCGGCCGGCTCGACGTGGGGCAAAACCTCTACTTCAACACATCCACCGCCCGTGTGACGCAGTCGGGCGGTTCGTACACGCAGTCGGGCAATGTCCAGCTCGGCATCTACAACTCCGGCTCGATGACGATTTCCGGCGGCACGTTCGCGTTCACCGGTGCGTCGTTCCAGATCGGCAGCGGCACGCTCGGGCAGACGCAGTCTGGCACGACGACCGCCGCCGCCGGCGTGGGCGTGCTCACGCTCTCCGGCGGTCTCTTCACCGGAACCAACTCCGGCACCACTGCGACGATCAACGTGGGCCGCACGGCCAACGACGGCGCGAACGCGGGCAATCTGATGTCGATCGCGGGTGGCACGGCCACGCTCAACAATGTTGTCGTCTACCGCGGCGGCACGTTCGCCGTGTCGAGTGGCTCGGCCACGGTAAACAGACAGCTCCAGATCTCGGGCACGAACGGCACCGGCGGCGGCCTCGGCCAGGTGTCAGGAGGATTCCTCTCGGTGACAAACTCGGCGACGAACGCCGCGCTCACGATCTCGAATAGCGGCACGTTTCAGGTGACCGGCGGCAGCGTCACGGCCAACGTATTCACCGGCACGGCCACCGGCGCCTCGCTCCTCGTGCAGGGAGGCACGATGACGGTCACGGGCTCGTCGAATTCCACGCGGCCGATCGCGGTCGGCGGCAGCTCCGGAGCAGCGAACCTGGCATTCGTCGGGTCGAGTGGCACGTACAACAGCAACCTCGCCACCTTCTTCAACTTCACGGGCGGCACCGCGGGGGGCATCACGATCCAGAACAATGGCCTGCTGAGTTCGCAGGGCCGCTTGTCTGTCAACTCGCCGATCGTGATCCAGAGCGGCGGCACGATGAGCCTTTCGAGCGCCGCGGGGGCGGCGACGACGGGCGTCAACGACGGCCAACTTGCCCTCGATGCGAGCACCGGAAGTCTTGAGGTGCAGGCCGGAGGCGCGTTCTTGGCCCGCTCGGCCAGCCTTACGGGCGGGGCTCGCCTGAATGTGGCGGGTGGCCAGTTCACGGTGACCCGTGCGGTGGGTGATACCTCAAACGAACTTCGCTTCACGGGAGCCAACACGGGCTTCGTGGTGTCGGGCGGCACGCTCGCGATGACGAGCACGAGCAGCCAAGCCACGATCCTGCGATTGGGCGGGAGTGCTGTTGGTGCGACGTCGGGCACGCTCTCGGGCGGGGCGATGAACCTGTCGCAGTTTTTGCTCGGCGACCGCGGCGGCACGTTCGCCGGCGACTCGGCGGCCGACGCCACGTTTACGATGACCGGCGGCACGCTTTCGCTTGACAACCTCCAGGGCGGCGGGCTTTACGTCGGCAACAGTCCCCAGAGCACCACAACGCCGTTCAATCGGGGCTTTTTCAACCAGAGCGGCGGCGTGACGACCAATAGCGGCCTGCTGCAGATCGGCGTCAACACGCAGACGGGCGGCGTCTCGATCGGCTCGCTCTCGCTCACGAGCGGCACCTTCACGCAGGCTGGCGTCACGCAGGTGGGCGTGTCGGGCACCGGCACGGGCGTGGTGGGCACGATGGCCGTGAGCGGCGGCCGGTTCGCCACGACCGGCGCGTTTTTCGTGGGCGGCACAAGTTCCACCTACAACGTCGGCGGCGCCGTGAGCGTGACGGGCAGCGGCGTGTTCACCGGCACCAATGCCGGGCGAAACGTGACGGTGAGCGTGAGCCGCACGGCCAACGATGCCACGGCGGGCAACAACACGTTCCTCGTTAACGGCGGCACCGCCACGATCGACGTGCTGAATGTCTACCGCAGCGGCACGTTCACGGTGAGCGCGGGGCAAGCCACGGTGAACTCGGCGCTCCTGCTCTCCGGCACCACCGGCGGCGCCGGTGCCGGCCGGCTCACGGGCGGCACGCTCCTCGTGCAGAGCGGCAGCAACACGGCCACGTTCACGGTCGGCCAGAATGCGAGCTTCGTGCAGTCGGGCGGGTCGGCCACGGTGGATTCCGCCACGATCACCGCCGCCGGAGCGAGTTTTGCTCTGCAAGCCGGCACGTTCACCGCCGGCGGCTTCACCGCCTCGCAGCCGGTTGCGATCGACGGCACGCTCAACCTCAATGGCGCCACGGCCTCGATCGGGGCCCTCTCGGGCGCCGGCACGATCGGCCGCTCGGCCGTGGGCTCGGGCACCGTGTCGATCGGCGACGCGACGAACTCGACGTTTGCCGGGTCGATCGCCAACGCCCTCGGCGCGCTCGGCCTCACGAAGGCGGGCGCGGGCACGGTCACGCTCACGGGTACGAGCAGCTACACCGGCCCCACGGCGATCAATGCCGGCAAGTTGCTCGTGAACGGTCAGCTCGGCAACACGGCGGTGAACGTGAACGTGGGCGGTCTCCTCGGCGGCTCGGGCTCGATCCTCGGAGCGGTCACGATCGCGGGAGGCACGCTGTCGCCGGGCAACAGCCCCGGCCAGCTGTCGGTGGCGTCGCTCGTGCTCGGGGCGCCGGGCACCGTGCTGATGGAGATCGCGGGCACGACGGCAGGCACGCAATACGACCAGATCAGCCTGACGAACAGCCTCACGTATGACGGCACGCTCGCGCTCGATCTCAGCCAGGCGTTTGACGACAACACGACGTTCGACCTGTTCGCCGGATTCACGTCGTTCAGTGGCAATCTCTCGAGCATCACGAGCGTCGGGTCGGCGTACAACGGCCTCACGTTCGCGCGAGCGGGCAACCTCTGGACGAGCGGCACGGCGACCGGCGGCCAGTCGCTCGAGTTCAACCAGGCGACGGGCACGCTCGTGATCGTGCCGGAGCCGGGTGCCCTCGCCCTGGCCGGCCTCGGCATCGCCGCCGCAGCCTACGCCCTCCGCCGCCGAAATTAGGACAGGCTTCAGCCTGTCTCTTCAGTCGTAAAGGATTGCGACAACTCTTCAACGTGTCGTGCACACCGCCACCATGAACCGCCCCACCTGCCGCCGCGGATTCACGCTCGTCGAACTGCTCGTCGTGATCGCGATCATCGGGGTGCTCGTGGGCCTGCTCCTGCCAGCCGTGCAGAGCGCCCGCGAATCGGCCCGGCGGTCGAGTTGCTCGAACAACCTCAAGCAGCTCGGCCTCGGGCTCCACAGCTACCACTCGGCGCGGAAGATGTTTCCGCCGGGGTTCGCGCGGGTGTATGGCAATGCGACGCCCGCCAACGACTTCTCACAAAACGACGACGTGAGCGTGGCGGCGGCCTTTCAGGGCAACTGGGCTTGGGCTGCGTTCATGCTGCCGTATGTCGAGATGGACAGCGTCTTTCAGACGATCAATGTGACGGGCACCGACTGCGCTGCGGCCATGGGAAACGCCACGCGGATGCAGGCCATGGCCGTGCCCGTCGCCTCGTTTCGCTGCCCGGCTGACTACAGCGTGGTCGCGGGACAGCGTCCCGGGATCACCGACATCGTGTTCAAAGATGCTACTGGCAACAACGTATCGACACGATCTGCCTTGTCGAACTATGTCGCTGCGAATGGCTCCGACAATATCTACAAGGTCGGCGACGGGATCTTCTTCATGGATAGCAAGACGTCCGCCTCCAAGATCCTGGACGGCCTCAGCAAGACGATCGCGCTCGGCGAGCGGGTCTTTCTCCTCAACAACGGCGTGACCGGACAGGACCCACAGCAAACGACCGTGTACACCGGCTTCCTCAAGCCGCAGGCTGGCTGCATCTACTGCGTGCGGGGAACGCGGCAGCTTAGCAGCGTGGGCATCCGCGACGCCCTGGGATCAGCCTTCATGGCGATCAATGAGCCGAGCATGCTCGTCGGCAGTGCCGACAGCTCTTCCTCGCGTTTGTTTTCCTCGTATCACCGCGGCGGCGCCCAGTTCACGATGGCCGACGGCAGCGTGCGGTTTCTCTCCGAGTCGATCGGCCTCGCCATCCTCCGCGACCTGATCTCGATCGCCGACGGCCGCTCGCGCACCGCTGATTGACGTACGCTGCAACCGGTCTGGCAGACTTCTCCAGCTGCTCAGGAGCGGTCGTACGCATCCTTCCGGTGGCGGATGACTCGAATCTCAACCACCGATGCCGCGTCATCGACCGCGTAGATGATGCGATAATCACCGACCGGAACCCGCCACAAGTCATCGGCCCCCCGCAGTTTCTTGGAGCCTGTCGGCCGCGGCTGGCTGGCTAGGCCGTCGATCTTTTCCGCGATGCGAGCCACGGTCTTGTCTGGGAGCGCCCCGAGTTCCTTGGTGGCGGATCTTCCGATCCGCACCTCATGCACGGCGTCGGCCTTTCTTAAGGCGCCCGGACTTTTCAAGCCGGGCGCGAACCGCTGCCCAGCTTTCACTGGTTTCGCGCTCCCGCGACCGCGCGGTGGCGACATCGAGGATGTCCTCCCAGAAACCGCGGCCTTGCCGGAGATCGATCATCACCCCGGTGCGCTGGCCGCGTTCATCGAACAGGAATTTGACGCCGCGAATCATGGCCAGGCACCGATGGAACCGTGAGTGAAAGACCGCCCTACAAAGTGTAGGCAAAAGCGCTCCTTCACGCACGTGCGATCAAAAACAAAAAATCAGCCGTCGCCACGGCGGGGACGAGCAACACCCGAGGCCGCAGGCGAACTACCGAGCGAACATTTCTTGCAGGACGTCCAAGACCCGCTGGGCCGTTGGGGCGTCGATGCGGCCGAGTTTCTTGACGAGTCGAGCCTGGTCGACCGTGCGAATCTGGTCGAGCACGATCTGGCCTGTCTTTCCGCCGAACCGGCAGGACACGCGAGTCGGATAGCTGCGGCCCTTCGTGGTCATCGGCGCCACGATCGCAGTGCGGATGTTGTGGTTCACTGTGATCACCATGCCCACTCTTCCCTGTCCCACCGCGATGACGACGCCGGCGGAGCATCGACCGGCTTGTCATCCCCCTTGGCGGCCATGGTGCGGAAGGCCTCCGCCCAGGCGGCTCGCGGTCCGCTCACGGGGCGAACCAACAGCATCCCATCCCGGGCGACGAGTTCCACCTCTCCCGACAGCCCGCTTCGCTCCAGGATCGGCTTGGGGATGCGGATCCCCTGGGAGTTGCCGATGGAGATGATCTTCGATTTCACGATATTGGCTCCGGCGTGCGATCGTGCGCCGACGACGCATGGCATGTAATTACATCGTAGTCACGCCGTGAAGAAGGGTCAATGCGGCTTGTCGCGCTTCGCGACGATGACCACGCCCCAGGGGGCGAGCGGGGGGAGGGCCACCGTGCCGTCGGCGGAGATCGCGAGCGACGTCGAGCGCACAAGCGGTGCGTAGTCGCGGCTGTCGAAGGCTTTGTCGTGGGCGGCGCGGTCGTAGGCCGCGATGGGCTGGAGGAGCCGCAGCGTCGCGGGCTCCTTACCGAAAAATAGGTCCATCTTCACGGTGATCGAGAACGGCTGCGGCTCGTCGCGCCAGTCGACGAGATGGATCGCAACAGCGGCGGCGGGGCTGCCCGGCAGCGTGCGCACGACGGCGAGCACGTGCGGCGTGGCGTCGCCGAGGGCCAGCGGCTGCGCCATCCCCTTCCAGCGGGCGTCTTCGACCGCGCATCCGGTGGTAAAAGCCTCTGCATGGCCGTCGAGGTGCGGGGCGATGCCGCGCACGAAGGCCGTGAGGTCGGCGTAGTGTTCCGGCTTGCCGAAGTACCGCTGGGCATCGGGGAGGAACGTGTCCCACGGCATCTCGATCAGGCCGCCGAGGGCGTAGGCGGTGGCGATCGATTTGCGGGTCAGCAGGATCCAGTCGGCCGACTCCTGCTCGGCCGGCGTCGCCACGGTCTTCAGGGGCATCGTGATCGTCTGCAGGCGGCCGTGGCCGCGGGCCTGCCGCATGCACTCGTAAAAGTGCGTCGGCGTCGCCTCCTTGGCGGCCAGCTCGCCGATGCAGAAGTCGAAGGGCATCCGCACGGGGCCCCAGTCGCGGGCGCCGTTGTTGCACGACACGGGGATGTGGCGGCCCGCCTGCTTGTCGAGCTCGGCCCGCCAGCGTTGATGGAAGGCCACCGACGCATCGAGCTGAAACTGCTTGAAATACGTCCGCAATTGGCCGCCTTCGGGCCAGCGGCGGAAGGCATCGCCGCTGGGGGCGTTCTTCGCCCTCAGGTGGGCGGCGTAGTCGAACGTCGCGAGGTCGGTGACGCCGGCCTTGGCGAGCTCCTGCGGGGTTGCATTTCGCTCGAGCCAGACGCGAAAGCCCGCGATGCAGTGGCGGCAGAGGCAGCCGCCCCAGAGGACGGCGAGCATGTTTTGCTCGGGCTCGTCGCGCTGGATCACGTCGGCACCGGCGGCGACGACGGCCAGCGCGGCCCGCACGTGGCCCGCCGCAAATTCCGGGTTGTTCGCACAGCCCCAGGGATTTGGCCGGGGCCAGTGACGCATCCAGTGCGGCACCAGCCGCTGGGCGTCGAGCCCGACCACGTTCCATTCGATGGGCGGCGCCTGGCCCACATAGGAGCCGGCCGCGAGGGCTCCGCCGTATTCGACGCCGAGGGCGTGCACCTTCTGAATGAACTCGGGCTTGTCGCCGTAGGTCCATTCGAGCCGCGTGGCGTGAAATCCGCGGATGGCCGCGAGCGTGTCGTGCGGATCCCCCTTGTGCGATGGGTGAGCGACCAGCGACCGCATGCAGACGGCGCTCGCGCGGGGGAAGCCCGGCCCCGTCGGCAATGTGTCGGCCATCTCGTGCACGCGTCGCGTGGCTGGCGCCGGTTCATCGCCCCGGCAGGGAGGAGACGCAGCAACCGAGACCGCGAAACAAATAACAAGCACCGGACAGCGCATGGTGGGAAACCCAAAGAGAGGTGGGTGGGCAGGGGAGGGTGAAGCATGAGGCGGACCCACGATCATCGCCGCCCACCCAGGAACGGGCATTCAGGTCTGTGGCCGCTGTGGTTCAGGTTTTGCGTGTCGGCTGCGATCCCGGCGGTGGCCACGGGCGGTACAATTGCGGCCATGTGGAGAGGCGTCGATCGGAATTCAGTGATCGGAGTGCTCGGGTGCGTGGCGGCCCTCGTTGCAGGGGCGGCTGTCGCCGCGGAGCCGGTCGTGAACCAGGCGAAAGGGGCGAACGACGTGGGGCGGCCGTGGATGTTTTCCGAGGCGTCGCTGCCGGCCGGGTTTCCCGCGCCGGGACCGGTCGGCGAGGTGATCGTCAAGACCTATCCCGCCCACCGCATGGCCCGCGCGGCCGCCGGCAAGGGGGCCAACGGGATGTTCATGAAACTGTTTCGGCACATCGAGCGCAATGAGATCGCGATGACGGCGCCCGTCGTGATGGGCTGGCCGGCGGAGAACGCGGCGGAAGGCGCCGGCGATGCAGCGGAAAAGCAGCCCGCCATGCAGGGGCCGGAGTCGATGGCGTTTCTCTACGGCAAGCCGACGCTGGGCGCGGCGGGCGCCGATCCTGCCGACCCGGTCATCCTCGTCGAGGATGTGCCCGAGACCGTCGTGGTGTCGGTCGGCCTCCGTGGCTCGTATGACGAAGCGACCATGAACCGCGGCCTGGAGCGGCTGCGGGCCTGGCTGGGGGAGCATCCGGAGTGGACCGTGGCGGGAGCTCCGCGGTCGCTCGCCTACAACAGCCCGTTCGTGCCCGGGTTCGCCAAGTTCTCCGAGGTGCAGATCCCCGTCGTCCGCCGGACGGAAAATCTGAACGAACGCGGTCGCAAACCTGAATGATCGAGCAGGGAGACTGGGCGTAGTCTGAAGGGCTTCAAACGGAGGAGCGTCGCTCGCCATGTTCATCACCCGCCGCCAGCTGCTTGCGTCCACCGCCGCAGTCGTATCACAAAGGCTCGTCTTTGCCGGGGATCCCGCGGGGAAGCCTGCGTTGCCAGGCCCGGCGGCCGACGGCCCGGGCATCGGCGTGATCGGCTGCCGCTATCAGGGATCGGTGATCGCGGCCAAGGCGAAGGCCCACGGCCGCGTGATCGCGATGGCCGATGTCGACCAGGCCGTCCGCGATCTTTCGGCCATCGACTCGAAGGTGGCGGCGCAGGTGCGGCTCACGCCCGCCGAAATCTATGCCGATGTCGCCGCGGCCGACCGCCACGTCGATTACCGCCGCCTCCTCGACGACAAGCGGATCGACGTCGTGCTCATCGGCACGCCCGACCACTGGCACACGAAGATGCTCATCGACGCCGTCAAGGCGGGCAAAGACGTCTACTGCGAGAAGCCGCTCACGCTCACGATCGACGAGGGCAAGCAGATCCGCAAGGCTGTGGAGGCCTCGGGAAGGATCGTGCAGGTGGGCTCCTGGCAGCGGAGCGACCATCGCTTTCGCACGGCAGTGGAGATGGTGCGGGCCGGGCGGATCGGGAAGCTCGAGAAGGTCGACGTCGTGCTCGGCAAAAACCAGGTCGGCGGGCCGTTCACGAAGCAGCCAGTGCCGCCGGGCCTCGACTGGAACCTCTGGCAGGGGCAGACGCCCGACGTGGCCTACATCCCGGAGCGATGCCACTTCAACTTCCGCTGGTGGCAGGCCTATTCGGGCGGCGATCTCACCGACTGGGGCGCGCACCATGTCGACATCGCCCGCTGGGCGATCGGCGCCGATCCGGACAGGGTCGACGGCCAGGCCGAGTATCCGAAAACCCACGACGGCTACGACGTGCCGCTCACCTATTCGGTTCGCTACCGGTTCGCCAATGGCGTCGAGATGACCGTCGGCGACAGCGGTCGCAACGGCATCATGTTTACCGGCAGCGAGGGCCGGATCTTCGTGAACCGCGAAAACCTCACCGGCAAGCCGGTCGAGGACCTCAAAGACCGGCCGCTGCCGCGCGAGGCGTTCGCGCTCTACGACTTCGACAACCGCTCGCGGCCGGAGCGGGCCGGCAAGATCGACGCGATCGTGAACCACATGGGCAACTTCTTCGACTGCGTGGCGGCCCGCCGCCCGCCGATCGCCGACGTGGAGAGCGGCCACCGCAGCGTGTCGGTGTGTCACCTCGGCAACATCTCCTGCAAGCTCGGCCGGTCCCTGACGTGGGATCCAGTCGCCGAAACGTTCATCTCCGACGCCGAGGCCGACGGCCTGCTCGCGCGGCCGCAGCGGCCCGGCTTCGAGGTCCGGGCGTGACCGGCGGGAGGCCCCTCCTCGCGGCGCTCGTCATTGCCGCGGTGGCCGCCGGTGCCGGTGCCGCCGACGCCGCCGATCCGCCGGCCGAACGCCCCAACGTGATCCTCATCGTGGCCGACGATCTCGGCTGGGGCGACGTGGGCTGCTTCGGCAATCCCGACCTCGACACGCCGGTGCTCGATGCCCTTGCACGGGAGGGCGCCCGGCTCACTGCCTGCTACTCGCCGTCGCCGCTTTGTTCCTCGGCGCGGGCCGGCATCCTCACGGGCCGGTGGAACCACCGCACCGGCGCGGTCGACGTGTCGAGCAACCGGGGCGTCGACCGTCTCGATCTCTCCGAGCGCATGCTCGGCGACCACTTTCGGGCCGCGGGCTATGCCACCGCGTATGTCGGCAAGTGGCACAGCGGCCTCTATGACGACGACTACCTGCCGCACCGCCGCGGGTTCGACCGGTTTGTCGGCTTCGCCAACGGCGCTCATGACTACGAGCGCTGGCAGCTCGAACGCCGCTCGGCCGCCGCCGCCGGCCGGGCGGAGGAGTGCCGGGTGGAACCGCACGACGGCCGGCACTTGAGCGACGTCATCGCCGCCGAGGCGGCCGCGTTCGTGCGGGATTCGGCGGCGGCCGGGCGGCCGTTCGCGCTCGTCTTCGCCCCCGCGGCCATCCACGCGCCGCTGCAGGCGCCGGAGCACCTCGTGGAGAAATACACCCGCCGGCTCGCCGGGCGGGCCGACCCCGCCGTCGCGGTGATCTACGCGATGATCGAGCAGCTCGACGCGGGCATCGGACGGCTGCTCGGGGCCGTCGACGACGCCGGGCTCCGCGGCCGCACGCTCGTGCTGTTTACGAGCGACAACGGCGCGAACCTTGGGGCCGCCGATCGTGCGGGGCAGTCAGGCCTCCGCTTCCATGGGCCGTTCCGCGGCACGAAGGGAGACGTGCTCGAGCAGGGAATCCGCGTGCCCGGGATCGTCTCCTGGCCGGGGCACATTCCCGCCGGCTCCGTGGTCGATGCGCCGATCCACGGCTGCGACTGGCTGCCGACGATGCTCGCCGCCTGCGGCCTCGAGCCGGCGGCCGGCGCGAAGCCGCTCGACGGCAGGAACGTGCTGCCGGTGCTCGGCGGCGAGCCACCGGGCGACCTGGCCGACCGGCCGCTCTGCTTTCAGCGCACCCGCTACACGCCGGTGGCCCACAGCAACGCCGCCATCCGCCAGGGTCGCTGGAAGCTGCTCTGGCCGCCGATCGCGACGACGGTCGTCAAGGACGCCACGCGCGACAACATCTCCTACCACCGCGGCCTGACCCACGCTCACTGGGAGATGCCGCTCGACGACGAGCTGCCCGACTACGCCGGCGTGGTGGCAGCCGCTCCGCAGCTCTACGACCTCGAGTCGGATCCCGGCGAGACACGCGACCGTGCCGCAGATCATCCCGACGTCGTCACGCGGCTCGCGGCGGAGTACGACGCGTGGTTTGCGGAGGTGATGGCCGAGTGGCGGGCGGCGCGGTCGCGGATCCTGGCCCACGACCAGGCCGCCTGGCAGGATCGCACGCCGCCCGACCCGCGGCACCTGTTCAGGGACGAGTGGCCGTGGAGCAACGCACCGGGGGCCGATCCCCGCACGGCCGATCCGCGCGAGGTGTTCAGGGGCTTCTGGTCGGATCATCCGTGAGCGGCGGCATCGACCTGACGGACGGTGGGAAACGTGGCATGATGCCCGTGTCGTGGAGATGGGATCTGGTCGCCACTCGGCAGTCGAGGCTCTCGTGAACAAGTCCATCGGTTCGTTTG
>CAMAVC010000046.1 GCA_945861585.1 Planctomicrobium piriforme | reverse complement strand
GCCGACGGCCGAAACCCTCGCTGCGATGCTGCCGCAGATCAGGCAGCAGCACGCCGATGTGGGATTTTTTCAAGATCCTGATGCCGACCGGCTGGCGATCGCCACGGCCGACGGCCGCTATATCGGCGAGGAGGCGACGCTCGCGCTGTGCGTCGAGGCCGTGCTCGCGAAGACGCCGGGGCCGATCGTCGTGAACTGCTCGACGAGCGGCATGGCGGCGGCGATCGCCGCGCGGTACGGCGTGCCCTGCCACGTGGCCGCCGTCGGCGAGGCGAACGTCGTCGACGCGATGCTCGCGTGTGGCGCCGTCCTCGGTGGCGAAGGAAACGGTGGCGTGATCGAGCCCCGCGTGGTGCTCGTGCGCGACAGCCTCGTGGCGATGGCGCTCGTGCTCGAACGGCTCGCCACCGGCGCACCGGGCGCGACGATCGACGGCCTGGCCCGCGGGCTGCCGCAGCGGGTCATGAAGAAGACGAAGATCGATCTCACGCCCGACGTGCAGGGGCCCGGCCTCGCCGCTGCCCTCGAACGCATCGAACGGGCCTTTCCCAGCGCGCGGGTGAGCCGGCTCGACGGGCTGCGGCTCGACGTTCCCGGTGGCTGGCTGCTCGTGCGTGCGAGCAACACCGAGCCGATCGTGCGGCTCGTGGCCGAGGCGGACACCGAAGCCGCCGTGGACGATGCCTTGGCCCGTGCCCGCACCGCGATCCTGTAGCGACACCCCTCTCGTTTGTCGGTTTGAATGCCCTCCGACACCTCCGATATTGCGTCGCTCGCTGCGCTCGCCGACGAGGCGCTCGCCGCGCAGGCGGCCCGCGAGGGGTCGGACGGTGCCGCGTTCACGACGCTCATGGAGCGGTATCGCGAGAAAGTCTGGCGGGTCTGCTGGCGGCTGATGAGCGCTCAGCACGACGCCGAGGATGCCGCCCAGGAGGTGTTCGTGCGGCTGTTCTTCGAGCGTGGCAAGTTCGCCGGCCGATCGAGTTACTCCACGTGGCTGCACGGCGTGGCGATCCGCACCTGCCTGACGCTGCGGCGGTCGCGATCGCGCCGGCGCCGCCGCGAGGAGCCGGGCACTGCCGAGCAGATCGAATCACACGAATCTCGGCAGCCCGAGACGGCTGCAGCGTTCGATGCCAGCCACGACGTCGTCAAGCTGCTGGCGGGGCTCGACGAGGAGGACCGGGCCCTGATGCTCATGAAGTTTGCAGAAGGACACGAGTACGATGCCCTGGCCGAGATGTTCGGATCGACCTCCGCCGCCCTGCGGATGCGGGTGAGCCGGATCAAGGAACGGCTCGCCAGCCAGGCGGGCAGGCTGTTCGGCACTCCCGCCGCCACCCCCGTCCGACCCTGACCGGAGACGCCCGCATGGATCCCTTCGAAAAGCTGGCCGAGATCGACGTTCCGCCGGTGCCGGCTGCGCCGACGTTTACGGCCGGCGTGCGGCGAAAACTCCATCCGCGGCTGCTCGCCCTGCACGTCCTCGAGTTCGCGTTCGGCGCCACGGTCTGGGCCCTCGTTCACATGACCGCCGCCCTGGCCGCCGCGGTGCGGTTCACGCTCACCGGCACGTGGCCCGACCGCACGAAACGCGGCTGATTTCACGGTCGAAAAAATTCGTGTTGCGCGCGGCGGTCCACCGGCAACTCATCTTCTGGCGGCCGAAAGGGCCGCCGCTGACAAGACACTCGCCGGTGTGGCGCCGGCGCAGCGGAGGACAGGCTTGAAGTCCAAGGACGGGTTTCACGAGGAGATTCGATGAACGATTTTACGAAGGTCGGACAGACGGCGGCCGAGACCGTCAACGTTTCGAAGCAGGCGCTGGTCGACAGCTTCACCCAGGCATGGAGCCAGGTGATCCTGCTCGCTCCGAAGGTGGTGGCGATGGCGGTGGTGCTCGTGGTGGGCTATGTCGTGGCCCGCTGGGTGGGCAGCGTGATCGCGGTGGTGAGCGAAAAGATCGGTCTGCAGACGGCCGCCGAGAAGAGCGGCCTCGCGCAGAGCATGAACGACGTCGGCATCCGTCGGCCGCTCCCGGCGATCGTTGGCGGGCTTGTGTTCTGGCTGCTGATGTGCGTGTTCGTGATGGCGGCGTTCAACATCCTCGGCCTCGACAGCATTTCCAATGCGATGGGCGAGGTCGTGAACTACATCCCGCGGCTACTCGTGGCGACCGTGGTGGTGGTGATCGGCCTCTTGGCGGCGACGTTTCTCCGCGGCGTGGTGGCGACGAGCGCCGACCGCGTGGGGCTGACCTACGCCGAGTATCTGGCCGGTGGCTGCTACTGGGTGCTTTCGATCCTCACCTTCATCGCGGCCTTCAACCAGCTCGGGATCCAGTTCGCGCTGCTCGAGAAACTGATCCTGATCGGTTCGGCCGGCCTGTCGGCGGGGTTTGCCCTGGCCTTCGGCCTCGGTGGCCGCGACGTGATGAGCGGGATCCTGTCGGGCTACTACGTGCGGCAGCGGCTCCAGGCCGGCGACACGGTGACGGTCGGCACGCTCGAGGGCACGGTCCGCGAAGTGGGCCCGGTGGCCACGGTGATCGAGACCCGTCAGAACGGCCTCGTCAGCCGACACAGCGTGCCAAACGCCAAGATGCTTCAGGAGGCGGTGCGGTAGCCTGAAGCGCGGGATGGGCGGGCCGTGCACGAAGTCTGCCGGCCCCATGAGCGATGCCTCCACAGGCGGGGAGCGTCGCACCGATTCGAAGCGGGCCCGCGGTGGAAAACACCGCGGGCTCGCCGCTTGACGCGGGACGGCGTCGCGCGGCATACTTATGAGGTGCGAGGGATTCCGTGAGTGCGGAATCCTCGCGTGTGAAAGGGAAGCTACTGACCTCGGTCGAATGACGTTGCGGCGGGACGGTGCGGCAGCCTGCGGGCTCTCGCGTCGTGATTCCGGCGAAGCGGCTTCGAGGACAGAGCTTCCCTCATGTGTTCCCGGCCCGCTGCCGGTGAGCATGTTCCGGGTTTCGCCGCCTTCGGGCTGTTTTCGTCCTGTGGTTTTCGCCTGCTGCCACGCTCGTTCGGCTTCTGGGTCTTCAGGAGTCAACCATGGCGACAGTTTCGAGCTCCGTGTTTCGCGGTCTGGGCCGCCTCATGGCCGCAGCGGTGATCGGCGCGGCCGCCTGGGCGGTGCCGGCTGCCCATGCCGGCATGATCGGCATCGGCGGGCCCATCGGCGCCCAGGGCTTCACGGATTTCGGCGTGGCCGCCGCGAACACCTCCGACATCAACGACGCGACCGCGTTCACGATCGGCACCATGGTGTCGACGGAAGACAGCCACGGCTACTTCGCCGGTCTGCCGACCCAGATCTTCGATCCGATCACGTTCTCGATCGGCGACCCCCTGAGCCTACAATTCGGCACTCCCGAGTTCGGGCAGTTCGCTTCGACGAGCATCCGGCAGCTGTCGAATGATCCGCTCGTCGGGAGCCGGAGTTTCTTCGTGGAGGGCACGTACACCAAGGGCACGTTCGGCGGCCCGCTCGTGCCGAACCCTGCGGTTGCCAACTTCACGATCAGCTTCAACCAGACTGCCGGGGCGGGGACGTCGATCAGCGACAACGCCACGCTCGATTTTCCGGTGCAGCCGGTGCCCGAGCCCGCCACGCTCGCGCTCGGGTTCGCGGGCGTGACGACGCTCGCGCTTCTTCAACGCCGCCGCCCCGTCTGACGGCGCTACCAGCGGGCCTCGACGCCGAGGTTCGCACCGTGCAGGAAGAGCGTGCCGTTGTCGTTGATGCCGGTGCCGGCGGTCGATGCGGTGCTGAAGTCCCACTGGCTCGGAGCGAAGGCGGCGTTGGTGAGCCAGTAGACGTTGTAGCCGGCCCGGAGGCCCCACACCTCGGTGAGCCGGTAGACGAGCGTGGCATTCAGGCTGCCGATGAAGCCAACGCCCGCGTCGGTGGAGCGGATCGCGCCGCGCTCGGTGAGGCCGGTCACCGTGTCCTCGATCGGGGCTTGGCCCTGAGCCGCTGCCGTGCCGCAGAGGGCCGTCTTCCACCAGCCCTCGACGGCCCAGCGGCACCATTCCCGCCGGCCCCGCATCCCGATCTGGGGGCCGAAGTAATTCGTCGTCGTCTGCACGGCGTAGGTGCTCGTCTCGGGCGGATCGCAGCAGGTTCCGGCGAGGATCGACTGCTCGTTCAAACCCGCCCACACGAAGCCGGCCAACCAGTTGATGCAGTGGCAACTCGGCTGGCAGTCGGTGCAGGCCAGTCGCGTGGGGCGGCGCTCCGGGCAGCAGCGGTAGCGAAATACGTTGAACTCCGCCATGTTCAGCGACGACTGGTAGGTGCCGCGGACTTGCTCCGCGTCGCTGAAGTTGCTCACCACGGTGCTCAAGTCGGGAGGCAATTGCAGATTGCCGGGGCCGGTCACGACGGCGTCGCCGAACATTCCGTAGATGCCCGTGTAGCCGATCTCCCAGCCCCATGTTTCAGTCGCGAGCCGTCCAAAAAACAACCGCGTGCCGGTGCCGATGCCCGGCTGGAGGTCTTGCGTCGTCATCACGGGATCGCTGAGATCGGTGAACACGAGCGGCCGGTTGCCGACCCCGTTGTTTCGCTGGAGGAACAGCACGTCGAAAATCGCATAGGTGTCCCACGACGGGCAGCAGCGATTGCCGCAGCAGCGCCGCATCTCCTCCATGCACTCGTCGCTGACGGCGGCTTCCTCCCGGAAGACGGGAATCTGCGACCTCGAGAACCCGGTCGGGGGCACGATCTCTTGAGCCACCAGCGTCGGAGCCAGCAACGCCATGAAAGCAGCCGCCCCGACCCCCAACCCCCGTGTGGCGATCGTCCGCAGAGTTTGCCCGCCCCGTGCCATTAGCAGCCCCCGTATCACTGGAAAAACCCGTTCCTGAGGAACAATCGGCACGACCGGACCAAGAGGGGCAGCGGTTTTTCGCGGCCCGGGCCGGCAGAGTTTTCCCAGTCTGCCGGCGTGAACTGCCCGTGACGCATGGGTAAGATCGGGGTTTTGCAGAGTCGGTTCGGAAAGCGTGGGAGACCCGTCGTGATGAAGACCGTTTTGGCCAAGCTCTTTTCGCGCTCAGGCCCGGGGTTGGCGACATCGGCTCATGCTGGCAGACGCCGGCGGCTCCCTCGCCAGTGCGCCGCGCCGCTCGGCGGCGAGACGCTCGAGCCGCGGCTCGCGCTCACGGCAACGGTGGGCACGCAGGGGTTCGGCAACATCGGTGTCACGACGGTGAACACGGGCAACATCAACACCGCCACCGTGTTCACGCTCAGCAACGTGCGATCGACGGCTGCGCAGACGGGCTACTTTGTCGGGCTCCCGACGTTATCGTCGGCCGGCGTTTGGTCGTTCACCACGACCGTGGGCACGAGCCTCAGCTTTTCGAATCCGGCCTTCGGCACGTTCCAATCGTCGACGATCACGCAGGAATCCAACACCGTCGCGCCCGGCCAGCAGCGCACGTTCTACGTGCTCGGTACGATGACCGGCGGCACGCTCGGGACGGTCACGCCCAGCCCCGTGCCGGCGAGCCTGACGATCACCTTCACGCAGAGCGGGGCTGCGATCTCATCGTCGGCCACGCTGTCGATCCCGCCCACGAAGGCGAAGGCGCCGGTGCTCGTCGCCGCCAATGATCTCGGGTGCGACAGCACTCCGCGGATCTTCGTGGTCGATCCATACACCGGCGTGTCGACGAGTTTTGTGCCCTATTCCGACGTCAACTTCCGCGGCGGCGTGCGGGTGGCTGTCGGCGACGTCGACAACGATCCCAACACGCTCGAGATCGTCGCCGCCCCGGGGCCCGGTCGCGTCGGCGAGGTGCGGGTGTTCAGCATGGCCGGCGTCGAGAAGCCCTCATTCCGCTACCTGCCCTTCGGGGCCGGCTACGTGCGCGGGGTCGAGCTCGCCGTGGGCGACATCGACGGCGACGGCCGCGACGATCTCGTAGCCGCGGCCTCGCGCGGCCAGGGCAGCGTGAACGTGGCCCGCAGCACGGGCACCGCATTCGTCTCGCAGCCAGCAAAGTCGTTCACGGCGTTCGGCGGCACCTACACGGGCGGCGCGTCGGTGGCCGTGGGCGGCGTGAATCGGATCGTGGTGGGCAGTGGCGTCGGGCTACCGCCGACGGTGAAGGTCTACGACGTGTCGGGGGCGAGTCCCCGGGTCGCGAGCCAGTTCGCCCCGAACGTGCCGACCGGGACCGCGGGCGTGACGGTGTCGACGCAGTATTTCAGCGTCGGGGCCAACCCCGAGATCATGGTGGCCGGCGGCCGCAATGCGATGTCTGCGATCGGTGTCTACCGCAACGAGACCACGCCGCCCGTTCAGACCTACAACAATTTTGCCAGCCGAGCGAAGCCCAATGCACCCGTCTACGCGGCCGCCGCGGCGCTCACAACCGCGCTCGCCGACACCGTGTTCATGGCCCAGGGCGATGGCGGCGTCGGCACGATCCTCAAGGTGAATGCCACCACGGGACTCGTCGATCCGACCTTCACGCCGACGTTCAACGGCCGGCCGATCGTATCGCCCCTGCGAATCGCGACCCGCGTCTCCCGCTGACGCGTTGGCCCCCGTGCGGCGCAGACGCCGCACGGGAGCGACGCGGGCACGAGCGTCAGCGGCGGGCCGACGTGAGCTTCACGGCGGACGTCACGGTTTTCTCGGCGATCACAGTCTCCTTCGCCGGCGAGGCCGACGCGCAGCATGCCGACGGCAGGATCACCGTCTCCTGCACGATCGCGTAGCTGACCGGCGCGCAGCAGGTCGCGACGGGTGCGCAGCAGGCGGGAGCACACACCGGCTCGCAGACTGGTGCACAGCAGGGCGTGTAGCAGCACGGATCGTAGCAACACCGCCGATGCCGCCGGTGGCCCGCCTCGGCATCCCAGCCGGTAGCCACCACCGTCAAACATACGAGCGCTCCGAGCGCACGGACGAACGTCTTTCCAATCATGTTCAAACCCTCACGTGAGTCCCGGGGGATGCATACGGACCGATCCCGACGCAGGCCGGTCCGCCCGGGGTCGCAACCGTAGGCAACGCGAGCGGCGGGCGGCGAAGAATTGGACTGGCGCAGGTTCCGCCCGCGAAATGCCGCGATGTGACGACGGACACTTCGCCCGGATGCCACGCGCGGGCGCCGGTTTCGGAGACGCCGGCTTCGGGCTCCCCATATCCCGTCGCCGGACGCTCGCTGCGCACATCCTGGGCTTCACTCGCTCGGATCTGCCTGCGCTTTGGCATCCTGCCTGCGCTGGTCAGATACGCCGGCTCCCGGGATACGGGGAGCCCGAAGCCTCCCCGTTCAGGAAGCCCGAGGCGTAAGCCGAGAGGATGCCCGGTTGCCAAGCGCCACGCGTATTCCTCTCGGCTTGCGCCTCGGGCTTCCTCGCGGTGGGGAGCCGGACGCCGGCGCACATGGAGTTGATTCCAGGCCTAGGGGGCCGGGTTCGTCCCAGCGGGCGGAGGCCCGCCAAGGGCAGGGCGGCACGATGCCGAGCCTGCCCGTGAACACAGACAGGCTGAAGCCTGTCCTACTTTCGCACGAGGACGTGCGAGCCGGGGCCCAGGATGTCGATGATCTCGTCGAGGTCGCCAGCCGCGACGACGAGGCTCGTGCTCGGGACACGGTCGGCAATCAAGCTCGGGTCTTCGACTGCTTCGATCGAGAGGCCGTCGCCGAGCACGATCGACTTACCGCCGGATGAGGCGAGGTAGGCTACCTGTGCCGTGGGGCCTGCCGAGCCTGCGGCCGCGCCACCGCGGCGCACGTCGACGACGGCGAGCGAGGCCCCGACGCGGTCTTGCACCTGGCGGCCCACCACCACGGGGAAACTGCCAGCGTAGTTGCCGCCGACCTGGAGGCTGAGGCGGCCGCGCGACACGCTGACGACGGCATCGAACGGGCCGCGGAGCACCTTGACTTGTTCGCCGGGGACGAGTTTCGCGGGGTCTTCGATCCCGTTGATCTTCGCGAGCAACTGCCACGGCACACCCAGCGGAGCTGCCACAGCCGGGAGCGTTTCTCCGGCAGCGACCACGTGCGGAGGGAGGAGGAGATCCTGCTGGGAATAGATCACGGTGCCGGCGAGCTGACCGAGCAGGTCTTCGAGCCGCTGGCTTTCCTCGATGCCCAGCGACGTATCGTCGTACCACACCGAGAGCACGGCCAGTGCCTCGGCATAGCGGCCGGCCGCGAGCTTGTCGTGCGCTTCCGACCAGTCGGATGCGAAGGCGGCGGCAGCAGCCGGGCCGGCGGAGGTCGGAGCCGGCGAGAGCGGGGCGGCGTTCACGGCCGCGGGCAGGGGGTCGGGCTGGGTGGGGGCCACCGGCGGCGCGATGTCCGGCGGCAGGGCGGATTGCGCCGCGAGGTAGGTGGGCGGTTGATCGGGTGCGGTCTCGGCGACCGGAGCCGCCGGGAGCGGGCTTGCTGCTGGCGTTGCTGGCGCCGGCACCGTTGCGATGGCCGCGGGGAGCGCTGCCGTGGGCGTTGCGGGGGTCGGCATCTCGATGGCCGGGGCCTGAAAAGGCGGGGCTTCGGCAGCGGTGGTTGCGGCGGCCGATCCCGGCGGTTGCCAGGCGGCGCCGCCACCCGGCCCGCGTTGGACGATCGTGTAGGCCCCGTACAAGATCGTGCCGAGGAGCCCGAGCACCAACATCGGCTTGAGCGCCTCGAGCGGGTCGGAGTCGCGTTCACGGCGGGGAGGTGACTTCGACCGGTGTGCCATGGCAGGGCTGTCGTGCGGGCGGATTGGGGCGCGGGACGATGACGGGGCGGGATCGTAGAAAATGCCCCGGGGCCATGCCAGACCGCTTGCCAGCCGAAAAATCAGTTTTTTCAACACCGTGGGCCCTGCCGTATAGTGGGCAGGCGTTGAGTTGATGGACGACGTGGCCTACCCCGAAGGAGCGCGGAACTCGGGAGGAGGAGATTGATGCGTTCACGTGACGTGGACCAGACGCGCATGCGGGATGTCGTGGCGGTGGTGCTCGCCGGCGGCAAGGGAGCCCGCCTCGACCCACTGACGCGCGATCGTGCCAAGCCGGCCGTGCCGTTCGGCGGTGCCTACAGGATCGTCGACTTCGCGCTTTCAAACTGTCTCAATAGCGGCCTGCGCCGCGTTCTGTTGCTCACGCAATACAAGGCCAGCAGCCTCGATCGGCATCTGAATCTCGGCTGGCATCGGTTTTTCTGCCGTGATCTCGGCGAGCATCTCGACGTGCTGCCGCCCCAGCAGCGGGTGGACGAGAACTGGTATCTCGGCACCGCCGATGCCGTGTATCAAAACATCTACTCGCTCGAGATGGCCGCGCCCCGGCTCGTGATCGTGCTTGCGGGCGACCACATCTACAAGATGAACTACCAAGGCCTGATCGCTGCCCACGAGGAAAGCGGTGCCGACGTGACGATCGGCGCGCTGCCGGTGCCGCTCGCCGCGGCCCGCGAGTTCGGCACGATGGAGGTCGATGCGGCCGGCCGCGTCCGCTCCTTCCGCGAGAAGGTCGCCAACCCGCCTCCGCTGCCTGGCCAGCCCGGGATGTGTCTGGCGTCGATGGGCATCTACTGCTTCTCCTGGCCGTTCCTGCTCGAGCGTTTGAAGTTCGACGCCCACGCGCCGGCCAGCCACCACGACTTCGGCCACGATCTCCTCCCGGGGGTCGTCGACACCCACGGCGTGTATGCCTTCCCGTTTCGCGATGAGAACCGCAAACGCGACGCCTACTGGCGCGACGTGGGCACGATCGACGCCTACTTCGAGGCGAACATGGATCTCGTCGAGGTTGATCCGGAGCTCAATCTCTACGACGAGCAGTGGCCGATCCGTACGCACCACCCCGCCTATCCGCCGCCGAAGTTCGTGTTTGCCGGCGAGGGGCCCGACGCCCGCCGGGGAGAGGCCACCGACAGCCTCGTCTGCCCGGGCGCGATCGTGTCCGGCGGGCGGGTGACGCGGTCGATCATCGGCCCCGGGGTGCGCGTGAACAGCTTCGCGAAAATCGAGGAGAGCATCCTCTTCGAGGGCGTCGACGTCGGCCGGCACGCACAGGTGCGGCGGGCGATCATCGACAAGGGCGTGCGGGTGCCCGCCGGCCTGTGGATCGGCTTCGATCCCGAGGAGGATGCGGCCCGGGGCTTGACGGTTTCGGCGCTAGGCGTGACCGTGGTCCCGAAGGGTCACCAGTTCGAGGCCCAAGTTTCGGCGATGACGTCCTGACGACCCCCCCGGTTTTTTGCCATGCCCAAGCGCAACGTTCTGCTGCTGCTGCTGATCACGACGATGTCGCTCGTGGCCTGGCTCGCTCGTGA
Source organism: Planctomicrobium piriforme (assembly GCA_945861585.1). GTDB lineage: Bacteria > Planctomycetota > Planctomycetia > Pirellulales > UBA1268 > RGVT01. Next base: position 17,005 of record CAMAVC010000046.1, on the reverse strand, counting down.
CCATGGCCGACAGGCCCGACAGATCGGCGAGGTGCTCGGGGCCATCGAGCGGTCGTACCTCGAGCCGGTCGATGCCGACCTGCTCGAGGCCGCCGCCGTGGAGGGAATCATGGCGAAACTCGACGAGCACTCGGCGCTCGTGGCCGGTGCCGCGCGGCGTGAGCTCGAGGCGGCGCTCGATCAGGAGTTCGGTGGCGTGGGCCTCGAGCTCGTGGCGTCTGCCGAAGGGATCGTGGTGCATGCCCCGCTCGTCGACGGGCCGGCCTGGAGGGCGGGTGTCCGGGCCGGCGACGTGATCGCATTGATCGATGGCGTCGACACCCACGGCATGTCGGTGCGCGATGCGGTCGGCGCCCTGCGGGGTGACGTGGGCTCGACGGTCACCGTCGGGCTGTGCCGGGCGCCGTCAGGCCCCGGCGTCGACGGCGCGGTCCCCACGGATGACAGCCACATGGTCACGCTCGTGCGCGAGATCGTGCGCACCGACAGCGTGCTCGGTGACCGGCGTCGGTCTGACGGCACATGGGAGTGGTTCGTCGAGGGGGAGCCTGGCATCGCCTGTGTGCGGATCACCTCCTGTGGCGATCGGACACTCGCCGAACTCGACACAGCCCTCGCGACGATCGCCGGCGCGCCCTCTCTTCGGGGTCTGGTCATCGATCTGCGGAGCAATCCGGGCGGCCTGCTCGGTGTGGCGATCGATGTCTGCGACCGCTTTCTGGATGACGGCGTGATCGTGTCGACCCGCCGGCGCGGCGCGGGGGGCGGCGTCGTCGTGGAGCCGCGTCGGGCGACGCCCGGCTCCACCTTGGCGGGCGTGCCGATCGCCGTGCTGATCGACGGCCTGACGGCGAGCGCCGCGGAGATCATTGCGGCCTGCCTTCAGGATCATGCCCGTGCAGTGATCGTGGGGAGCCGCTCGTTCGGCAAGGGAACCGTGCAGTCGATCATCCCGCTGTCGGACGGCCGACGATTGCTCAAACTCACCACGGCTGAATACGTGAGGCCCGACGAGACGAGCGCGCAGCGGCGCGGTGGAGAGCCGGGATGGGGCGTCGCTCCGGACGTCGGCCGAGAGGTCGACGTCGCCGGCGACGTGCGCGACGCCCACCGTGCCTGGCGTCGTCGTCGTGACATGCTCCCGGAGACGATTCCAAACGACGCAGCATCACCGGCGTCGGCCGGCGACCTTCCGCGGAGCATGGATCGGGTGCTCGCCCGGGCGATCGATGCCCTCGTGTCAGCGGGCGCCGATTTCCGCGGCGAGGAAGAAGCTGCCGGCGACGCAGACGAGGCCGCGACGGCCGGCGACGCGCCGGGCCCGCTCGACGGCCGCGGCGGGTGAAGCGGCGGCCTCTGCCGGGGGTAGTCTGGCGGCTCGGCAGGCTGCCTGGAGACGTTCGACCGTGGCGGCACGTGGATTCGTGGCGTATCGCGTGACGATCACGTGGTCGAACCGGCCAGTGGCCACGCGCAGCATCCGCTCGATCTGCTTGTCGGCACTGGCGGCAAACACGAGCACACGAGGCCTGTGCGCCGCGAGCGGCGCGGTGAGCGTGGCGACGAGCGCCTCCATCGATGCGACGTTATGCGCCGCGTCGACGACCACGAGTGGATTTCGCCCCACGACCTGAATGCGCGCCGGCAGCATCGCGCGGCGGAGCCCGGCGGAGATCGTCCGCTCGGGGATCGAATAGCCGAGGGAGTCGAGCCACCGGGCCGCCACCGCGGCGAGCGCAGCGTTGTCGGCCTGGTGCCGGCCGGGCATGCCGATCTCGTAGGTCCGCTCGCAGGATTTCCCGCCGACGAACATCGCCGGGAGTTGCAGGCGCATCGCGGCCGCACCAAGCGCATCGCGATCGTCGCCAGCCAACGCGACGACGGTGGCCTGGAAATCCCGCCCCAGCTCGAGGAGCGGCGCTCGGCGCCGAGCCGCCGCCGCCCGGATCACGCGCCGGGCCGACGGGTGCGTCGCACCGCTCACGACGGGCACGCCGCGCTTGATGATGCCCGCCTTCTCGGCGGCGATCTTCGCGACGGTGTTGCCGAGCAGGGCCATGTGGTCGAGGCTGATGCTGGTGATCACGGAGAGCACGGGCCGTGACACGTTGGTGGCGTCGAGCCGGCCGCCCAGGCCCGTCTCCAACACGGCGATGTCGACCTTCGAGCGGGCGAAATGCAGGAACGCCACGGCCGTCAGCACTTCGAACCAGCTCGGCCCCCGGGTGCCGCGGCGGGCCGCCGCGCGGTCGAAGTGCTCGACGACGGGGATGACCCGTGCGAAGGCGGCCGTGAGCGCCTCGGCGTCGATCGGCTTTCCGTCGACGCTGATCCGTTCCTCGATCGCGTGGACGTGCGGAGAGAGGTAGCGGCCGACCCGGTGCCCGGCCGCGCCGAGAATGCCGGCGATCATCGCCACGGTCGATCCCTTGCCCTTGGTGCCGGCGACGTGCACGACGGGCACTTCCTCGTGGGGGGAGCCAACCGCCGTGAGCAGCCGCCGCATGCGGGCGAGCGCGAACGACCCGTGCACCGGTGGCACACGCTCGTAATTGAGCCGCCGGTCGAGCCAGGCCAGGGCCTCGTTGCGTGAGAGCTTGCCGCGAGTTTGCCGCTTTGCCGTCATCCTGTGCAGTGTTCCTAGGTCTCCGACGTGACCCCGTCGAGTGTATCCACCGCCGATGCAAAGCGGACTTGACCGGCCGGCCTCGATTCCAGACCTTCCCGGCCCGTTTCCCCTCCGGGACCGCCATGCGATCTGTGACCGAGAGCCAGCCGTCGTTCGGGCCAGTGCGCGCCGCGCAGTGGGCTGCGGTGCTCCTCGCCTGTGCGGTAATCGCCCATGCCCAGGGCCGGGCAGAGGCCCAGGTCCAGGCGCAGTCGCAGGGCCAGTCGTCGGTCGCCGATCCGCTTCCCGCGCCATCCGCAGCCCTGCCGGCGGTCGGTGATCCTCCGGCGATGTACATTCCCGACCCCGCGGCCCCGGACGGTTTTCCCGGGTTCACGCCGTTCAACGCGGCGGACCAGCTCCCCGACTGGCCGCGCTGGTTTGCCGGCGCGAGCGGGCTCGTGATGACTCGCTCCCTGCCGAACGGCACCGCCACCATGCTGCCGGCTGGCGGCACGCAGCTGATCACGACCGACGGCGGACTCTCGTGGCCCGGGGGCGTCGACCTGCACATCGGCCGATGGTTCGGCGCGCGGCAGCACCACGGCCTCGAATTCATCTACTGGGGCGTGTATGGGCTCGACGGGCAGGCGACCGTCAATGCTTCGGGTATCGACGCGATTCCGCAGGCGAGCGGGGCGACGGTGGCTGGCGTGCCGGCGAACGACTTTCTCCGAGGAGCTACAAGCCAGCAGATCAGCCGCGCCGATCTCGTGAACGACATCGAGATCAACTACCTCTACTCGCTCTGGGAACGCCCGGAATTCCTGTCGACTGATCCCGCAAACCCCACTCGCCCGGTGAGCCTGATCTGGCTCGCCGGCTTCCGCTTCTTTCAGCTCCAAGACGTGCTCACGCTTTCGACGTTCTCGCAGACATCCGGCAGCCCGCTCGACTTTCAGGCCGCGACCAACAACAACCTCTACGGCGGGCAGCTGGGGGCAAAGTTCGACTGGCGATTCGCGCCGCGGCTGCGGTTCTCGGCCGTGCCGAAGTTTCTCATGGCGGGCAACTCGATTACGAACACCTCGACGCTCGCCACCGCGGGGGGTACGTTTGCGAACTTCGCAGGGGGCAATCCCGTGGCCGTGCACTCGACGCTCGGCGCGTTTTCCTGGCTGGGGTCGATCGATGCGGCCGTGGCCTGGGACGTGACGAGGCACTGGAGCCTGTGGCTCGGCTACCGCGTGGTGGGCGTGGGCAACATCGCCCAGGCCGACGGGCAGTGGCCCGCCGACATCACGACCGCCGGCGACCTCACGGGCATCACCGGCGGCTCGAGCACGATCGTGCAGGGCGGCTTTGCGGGATTCGAGGGCCGTTACTGACTTCAGGCGAAACATGAGCCTCCAGCTCATTTTCGCCTTGCCGGCCTCCGCCGGCTCTCGAGGGCGTCGCATCTATGCGACGCAGTCAGGCTGGCTGTCGCCTTGCCGGTTCCTTCTTTACGGTGCCCGCTGCCAGCGGATCGCGTTTTCGAGGAGCCGCAGCATGTGGTCGTTTTTCCAGACCGGAAACGTCTCGTGCCCGGGGCGGATGTAGACGACCTTGCCCGCGCCGACCCGCCAGGCCATCACGCTCCGAAACCGCTCCCCCGCCTCCCACGTCTCCTCGGCTACGACGGCGTCGGGCTCCGGCACGTGATATGGCTCGTCGTACATCTCGGTCTGCGGGAGCGTGAACACCTCTGGGACGCCGGCGGCGAGCGGATGCTTCGGATCGAGGACCTTTACAGTGCTCGGCTTCCCGTCGTTGCGGAACGCGGGAAAGATGCAGCCCGGCAGATGGAGCGTGATGGCGACCGTGCCGTCGGGCTTGCGTTCGACGTCGGTGGCAGGCGTGAAGCGGGCGTCGCGGGCGGGCACCTTTCGCATCCCGGGCACCTCTGTAATCACGAGTTTTTCAGCCGGTACGGCGGCGAACTGCCGGCGTACGCCCTCGCGGGCCCGCTCGTCCATGAGTTCCGTGAATGGCCGCGCCCAGTGGGCCGAGTGGAGGCCGATATACATCGTCCGGCCGGCCCGCACCCGCTCCACGATCTGCCGCGCCTTCTCCACCGGCACGTCCTGGTTGCGCCGGTGGCTCCACCACACGATCACCTCGGCCCAGTCGAGGATCTCGGGCGAGAGCCCCTGCTCGGCGTCGTCGAGCGCCACCGACCGAACCTCGATCCCGGGCCGGCCGGAGAGCTGCGCGGCGATCTCGTTGCCGAGGAAGGCGTCGTAGGCCTGTTTTTGTTCGGGCTGCCGTTCGTCCCACACGACGACGCGGATCGGCGCGGGCTCGGCGGAGTCTGCGAGCCTGGCAGCGAGCCCAGATACGGTGACGAGCAGCGAGAGCAATATCGATCTCATTTCTTCTGCTCCCTCGGAATGTCGAAGTCGAAGGTCGTGGTGCCGCCCGTGGGCTCGAGCACGAGCGTCGTCGTGTAGTCGGTGAACCACATCGTGGGAAATTCCACCGTGGGATTCGGGGCGGGGCCGCCCGTCATGATCGCCACGAGCGGGCCTTGGAGGGCTCCCTTGGCCCCCTGCGTGGCTGTCGTGTAGCGGCCATCCTTGATCGCCGCGTAGCCCACCGGCCCGTGGTTGCCCCGCGTGGCATCGGCCTCGAAGCGGATCAGGCCGCTGGGCACGGGCTGGCCGTCGAACGTCACCATCCCTTCGATCTGGTAGCGAGCGGGCCCGGGCGGCCGGCACCCTGCGAGCGCCGCGGCGATGGCGAGCGTGAACAACGCGGTGGGGCGAAGCACGGTTAATAGTCTCCGCTGATCCCCAGGCCGTCGGCCCGGTGGCTCAGCCGCTGGTAGGTGCCGAGGGGGGTCGTCGCCGATTGGATGTTCTCGCTGATGAATCGCACGGCCCCGTCGCACATCACGAAGTTGGCCCCGCCGGGGTGGCGGCTGCCGAAACCGTCTGAGTCACCGATGCCGCCGTTGGCATTGGTAATTTGGTCGTCGGGAAATTGGCTATTCATGGGATGGCCGGCGTCGCATTGGCGGAGCACGAGATCGTCGGCCTTCAGATCGGCTACAGCGGCCCAGACGCCGGCTCCCTGGGCAATCGCGCCTGCAGCGTGCAGCGGCCACGCTCGCTGCTGCGTGCTGACTTCACCGACGAGAAACGTCTTGCTGGTGCCGTCGGTGATGTCCTTCGAGCTGATCGATGAGCCTTGGTACAGGATGCCATGCGTGTTCGGGAGCGGCGGCCCCGTGCGCTGTCCTGCCACGCCATTCCAAGTCCCCGCCGGCGGCACGCCGTAGTTGCCCACGTAGTTCGATGATCCAAGGTTGCTCGCGAACCCAGCCTGCTTGAGCGTGTCGGAGGAGCACGAGTAGACCGGTAGCGGGCGGGCGCTCACGGCAGAGGATGAGGAAACGATCGTCTGTGTCTTCGCAGTCTGGAGGGGTGGAGACGGATCACTGTAGCGCGACCACGTGGCTTGGCTGAACACCAGCCGGTCGTAGACCTCGCTCTGCTCGATGAAGGGCAGGATTGTCGACCCCCATGCCGGCGCGCCGCTGTTGAAGCGCCACCCCGTCAATCCGCCGGAGGTGTTCCCATCGGCGACGAGTTCCTTGCTCAACACGATCCCCGCCGGAAACGCCTTCCGCGCATCGTGATGGTTCTGCATCGCGAGGCCGATCTGCTTGAGCTTGTTGCTGCAGGCGCTCCGCCGGCCGGCCTCGCGCGTCGCCTGCACGGCGGGAAGGAGCAGACCCACCATCACGCCGATGATCGCGATCACCACGAGCAGCTCAATCAACGTAAAGCCGTGGCGGCGCATGGCGGCGAACTCCTTTCGCCAAAAATACCCGTTCAGCGCGCGGCCGGAGGTGAGCTTTTTGGCACGATCTGCCCGGCAGCGTGGGGCGGTAAACGTTCGGCATCCACTCGGCTTACGCCTCGGGCCTCCTGCTACTTTCGGTGGCGGACGAGCCAACCGGCGAGGCCGATGCCGATGCCGGCGAGGGCGAGGGCGAGGGCTCCCGGCTCGGGCACGACGATCACCTGCGCGGTCACGGAGAGCGTGTTGCTCGCCGCCGCGCCCGAGAGGTTGGTCGGGTCGCCGAGCGAGATCGTGAACGTGCGTGACTGCGTGCCGCTCGAGAGGAACGACGTCGGATCGACGGAGATCGAATACTGCCCAGACTGGCCGCCAGCGATGTTCGCGTAGGTGCCGAGATTGGTCGTGAACCCACCCCCGGAGCCCGAGACGGAGAGCAGGGCGAGATCGGCCGTCAGGGCGGCCCCGCCCGCGCCAGCCAGATTGAAGATCTCGAAGAATTCCGTGCCGGAGCCGCTCTCCCATGCGTTCGTGGCGTAGTTCCACGAGCCGAGGCTGATCGTCGTGCCGGTAAGGAGCGTGCCGGCCAGGCTCGACGTCGCATGGTCGAGCACGGTCACCGTCGCGGCGGACGTTCCACCGGCGAGGGCCGCGGTGCCGAGCGTGGCGTTCGTCACGCTGCCGATGCCTGGCGTGAACGTGAAGCTGCCGCTCGTCACGGCGGTGAACACGGCCGACCCGCTGCCGGAGTTGCCGGCCGTGATCCCGCTGCCGGACGCAGGCGCAGGCGACAGGCCGCCCGAGAGTGTGAGCCCCGTGAAGTTGATGGCGTCGGGGTTCGTGCGGCCTGCGGTGTTGTTCGTGACCGCGGCGGTGATCGCCGAGGAACCGCCGACCAGGATCACGGCGTTGTTTGGCGTGGCCAAAAGGTCGTAGACCGCGGAGGGGATGAATGTGAGCGTCACGTCGTTGGCCGCGGCGCCGGCGACGAACCCGCCATTCCCCAGCGCGTTCGAGCCGGAGAAACTCGTCGTGTCGATCTGGAGTTTGTCGGCGGCGAAGCCTGTGAGGCTGCCGGCGGTGGCGATCGTGAACTGCTTGCGGGCGGTGTTCGAGAAGTTCGGCACCGCGCCCACGGCGTTGCCCGCGGTGAGGCCGGTGACTGCGAGCTTGAACGTCGAGCCGCTCGTGGCCGTGACGTCGAGCGTGTTGGTTACGATGATCTGGTCGAATCCGGTGCCTGCCGCGCCGTTCCAATCGTTCACCTCCCAGAGATACGTGCCACCCGAGGCCCACGTCTCGCTCTGCACGGTCTGGCTGCCGGGAGAATTGCCGGGGGAATGCACGACGTTCGCACCGATCGTCACGGCGGTGTTGACCGTGCCGGTGCCGGAGAGCGTGCCCTGCGTGAGCGTGAGCGGCTTCGTGAGGGCGGAGCCGGCGTTGTAGCGCAACTCGGCCCCCGCGCCATTCACGATCACGCGCGCAGTGCTGTTCATCGAGCCGCTCGACGTCACGTGCAGCTGGCCGGCCGACACCTGCGTCGTGCCCGAATACGTGTTGAGGCCGTTGAGCTGGAGCGTGCCGGAGCCGAGCTTCGTGAGGTTGATCGCACCGCCGATCACATTATTGAAGTGCGTGCCGGAGGAGATCGTGTCGGAGCGGTTGAAGGCGAGCGTCGCGCCGGCCGAGCCCGTGATTACGCTCGACGGCGAGAGCGCGCCGGTGGTGCCGCCGTTGCCGATCGTCAGGTTGGCCGCGGCACTGAGATTCGTCGTGCCCGTATAGGTGTTGTCGCCGGCAAGCCGCCAGTTTGCTCCGGCAAAAGTGAGGGTGACTCCTACCTTCTTCGACGTGTTGTCTTGGATGACGCCCTGAATCTCGCTCGGGCTGCTACCGGATGCTGAATTGAGGGTCATGGTCACGTCCGCTGCCGCTGCGGACGGGAGGTTGAATGTCGACGATGAGAATACCGTCGTTGCCCCGCCCCAGGAGCGAATCTGCCCGTTCGTGAGGAACATGAATTGGGAGGGGTAGTTGCCGCTTGCGCCGACAAATCCGGAACCACCGTTGTAGGTGACCGTGCCGGACGCTACGCCCCCGTTGAAATACATCTCCCCGGCAGTCAAGTTCCAGTTGTTGGAGTTATTGCTTTGAAAAAATAAAGTGCCGCCGCCCGACTTCGTGATTGTCGCCCCGCCGCCCCCTGAGATCCCGCCGTCGAGTTGCAGATTGCCACCACTTGCCACGTTAAACGTGGCGGAACCACTGAGCGTGAGGGGAACGTTTAGCCTATGTCGTGCTGAGCCAATCGAGTTTTGCGTAGACACCGTTCCGCCGTCGATGAGCGTTAGGGTGCGGGAACCCCCTCGCGCCAGATTGAACGCCGTGCTCGCCGTCGCGACGATTGCCAGATTGTTGATCCTGAGCGTGTCGGTGGCGCCACCGATATCGTCCGTGGCCGTCACAGTGCCGGAAACGGCCTGATTGGTGCCCGTGAACGTGAGGTTCCACGTGCCTGACGTCGTCGGGGGCCCACCGGACGACCAGTTGTTGGTCGTGCTCCAGTTGGCGTTGCCGCCCGTGCCCGTCCAGGTGACGAGCGTCTGCCCGCCTGCAGGCGCCGCAAATCCCATGACGGCGAGTCCTGCGACCGCTGCGGCGGCCCTACGGAATGCACTCCGAACAAGAGATCGCAGGCTCGTGTGGATTACCAAGCTGGCTGGGGTGGCTGGCACTGGAGCGTTCCCGTGATGGTTCCCCGACGAAGTTCCCGGGATCGCGCAGATCGAAGATCCCTGAAACCCTTTGCAAGACTAGGCCCCCCCTCCAACCGCCGGAATGAGATTTTTGGCACGACATTGGATGGATTTTGGCCGGGAAACCGCGGTTGGGGGTGCAGTTGTCGATCTTGCCGCCGGAACAGCAGTTGACGGAAAAACATACGCCGTATATGTTTTTCCATATGAAAACTACGCTCTCGATCAGCGATGCCACAATGCGGGCCGTGAAGCGGGAGGCGGCCAGACGCGGGCAGACCATGTCGGAGTTGGTCGAGTCGGCTTTGCGGCAGGCGCTTCGTCGGGCGAAGCCTGTCGCGAAGTTGCCGCCCCTGCCGTCTTTCTCCAGCGGCGGCAGCCGCATCGACGTCTCCGACCGCAACGCCCTCTACGACGCGATGGGCCGGTAGCATGTTCGTCGTCGATACGAACGTGCTCATCTATGCCGCCGATCGGGATGCAGCTGAGCATGGTGCCTGCCGAGCCCTCGTGGAGCGTTGCCAAAGCCAATCTGCGCCGTGGTATCTGACCTGGGGGATCGTCTATGAGTTTCTGCGCGTGACCACCCATCCCGCAATCTTTCGCCGACCGTTTTCGGCCCGTGATGCCTGGTCGTTCCTGGATGCCGTCTGTGCGTCTCCCGGGTGCGGCATGCTCGTGGAGACGGAGCGACACCTGCACGTGGCGCAGGAAGTGTTCGCCGAGGTTCCCCGGCTGGCCGGCAACGTCGTCTTCGACGTCCACACCGCCGTGCTGATGCGTGAAAACGGCGTGCGGGCCATTTACACCAACGACACCGACTTCAAGCGGTTTCCGTTCATCGAAGTGTTGGATCCGTTGAGGAGGCTGTGACGGTGACGCGGCCGGCGGCAGCCCGCGCTACGAGCGGTGCCGGGCGCGTGAGACCCGGCGGCCGCGCCATTGGCTCGGCGACACGCCATAGCGGCGTTTGAAGGCCACGCTCATGTATTCGGCGTGGCGAAACCCGCACTGGCCGGCGATCTCTTCCAGCGAGAGATCGGACTGGGCAAGCAGTTGCTCGACCCGGGCGAACTGCACCCGCATGATCTCTTCGTGCGGCGTCCGCCCGAGCTGCTCGACGAACTGCCCGTCGAGCCAGCGGCGGCTGGCACGGATGTGCGCGGCGACGTCGCGCACGCGGATGCCGCGCGTGGCGTTCTCGTGGATGAACCGCACGGCGCGGCCGAGGATCGTGCCGTCGTCGGATGCAGGCGCTCCGCGCTTCGCAGGCGGCACGTGCGTCAGCGGGAGCCAGCCGATGATCATTGCCGCACCTCCGGCTGAGGGATGGCCTTCGAGACTACGGCCGGCCGCGATGCCGAGGCGAGCACTTCGATGTCGTCCACATATTGGCCGCAGCGGTCGGCCACGTCGGCGTCTTCTGTCGGGCGATACTCCGTGAGGCAGTGGAGCAGGAGATAGCGGGCCCCTTCGGGAGCCGTGACGGTGACGGCGAACCGCTGCCACGTGGCGGGATCGGCATCGATCCGCTCCCGGGCCTGCGCGGTCGCCACGGCCACCGGGTTTTTCTGGGCCGCCTCGAATTGCGTGCGCCAGTCCGGGCCGAGATCCCGCGGATGCGTGTCGGTGGCGATCGCGCTGATCCAGCACTGCCGCGGACCGCCTGTCGTGCTGCAGCCATTGAAGCAGGCGGAAACATCGACGCGCACGTCGCGGCTGCCGGCCGCCGCCCGCACCGCGTCGAGGTCGAGAATCCGCCAGATCTCCGCCGCGTTGCCCTCGTAGGTGGCGTTCTCCGGCCGGGACGAGAGAAACTTAAGCATCTTGTCGCCCGACTGCGGCACGATGCCATGCTCGGGCCCGACGACGAGGCTCTCGTCGCCGCCCCACACGTCGAGCCGATCGGGTAGATTTCGCCGCTCGGGTGCCGGGGGCTGCTCGAAGCCTTCGTGGTGGACGACCACTCCGGGCGGCGTCCGTCCGAGCAGGCCCGAATAGGCGAAGGCGAGCGACGTGACGACCGAGCCGATGCCGCAGCCGCCCACCACGAGCAGCGCCGTGCCGAGGGCGATGCCTCCGCGGAGCCAGGCCCCGCGGCCGGCCCGCAGCGGCGGCGTCGCGAATTTCGGCGGACAAGGCGACGGTTCGGGGGCGTCGCCTGCCGCGAATTCCAGCTTCGCCGCCTCGTGGAGCATCCCATGGACCGCGGCCCGCCGCCAGAACTCGTGGCGAACTTCGAGCGACTCGAGGAGGGCCACTTCCAGTTCCGCCAGTTCGACGTCGTCGATCGTGCCGTTAAGCCAGGCTTCGATCAGATGGGCGAGATGGTCGGGCATCATGGGGTGGCTCCTGTTCCGTTCGCGGCGAGTTTCGCCGCCATACAGTCGCGAAGCGCGTCGCGGGCCTTGAGGAGCGCCGTATTCACGCCCCCCACCGATCTGCCCAGGGCCGTGGCGATCTCGCTCGGCCCCTGCTCGAGGAAATACCGCAGGCGGATCAACTCCCTGGCCCGCGGCGGCAGGTGCTTCAGGCAATCAAGCAAGAGCGGCAGCCGTTCCTGGCCGAGGTCGGGGCCGATCTCCGCGGTGGGGATCGAGGCGGCAAGGGACTCGACGACGGCGGGTGAAAACCGCTTGGCTGCCCGGCGGTTTTCCAGCACCTTGAGCCGGGCGATCGCGCAGGCCCAGGCTACGAAGTTGGTGTCGGGCTCGAAGTCGGCCGCCTTCGCCGTGACGGTCAAAAACGTGTCCTGCACGACATCCTCGGCCGCCGTGAAATCGCTCGTGAGCGCGAGCGCGAAGGCCCGCACAGCAGACTGATGCCGCACGAACAGCCGGTGCACCGCCGCGATGGTCAGATCGCTCATCAAATGGCTCCGGAAGAAATGACACGGTCCTGCGAAAACTCACCCTCGGCCCGATCGGGATGGGGCTCATTCTCTCCCTTCGGCTCGCCCCTTGGGCTTTTGGCGGGGGCATCCTCTCGGCTCACGCCTCGGGCTTTTGGCGGGGGGGCATCCTCTCGGCTCACACCTCGGGCTTCCGGTGGGGGGAAGAACCGGAGGTTTTTGGCAAAACCCTTGGCAAATCGACTCGTGGCTTTCAATTTCCCGCTGATAATCGAGTCGGCTTTTTTGATGCTGCTGCGGAGATCGATGGTCATGTCCCGTGCTCAAAACCGCTTCCTTCGCGGCCTTTTGGTGCTCGCCGTCGCCGTTCCGTGGGCCACCGCCCCACGGGCAAACACCTCCGCCCTGGCGGATGAGGCAGTGAGCAGCGTCGATGTGGCGCCGGTGTGGGCCGGGCATCCGGTTGGCTTCGCCCTTCTGACGCACGGTGGCCGGCAGTATGTGGGCTTCTACGCGGCCGACCGCCACCTCACCGTCGCGGCCCGTGCGGTCGGCGGCGACGCCTGGGAGTTTTTTCGGCTGCCGTCGGAGCAGTCCGAGCCGCCACGCTTCGGCTCCAAACAGGTCTCGGCCGTGCTCGGGTGGGACAGCCACAACTCGATCGTCATGGCCGCCGACTTCGCCGGCCATCTCCACCTCGCCGGCAACATGCACGATAGCGGGCTCGCCTATTGGCGCACCCGCGAGCCCGGTGAGATCGGGTCGTTCGAGCAGGTGCGGCAGATGGTCGGCCGCGACGAGGAGCGGTGTACCTATCCGCTCTTCCTCACGCTCGCCGACGGCCGGCTCGTCTTTCAATATCGCTCGGGCAAGAGCGGCGACGGCAGCACGTTTCTCAACATCTACGAGGTCGAATCGCGGGCGTGGCGGCGGCTCGTGGAAGGGCCCGTGTTCGACGGCGAGAAACAGCGCAATGCCTACCCGCTCGCGCCGGTCGCCGGGCCCGACGGAATGTTTCACTTGTCGTGGGTGTGGCGCGAGGCGGGCGACGCAGCGGCAAACCACGACCTCTCGTATGCACGGAGCCGCGACCTTGCCTCGTGGCAAGACGCGGCGGGCCGGCCTCTCGCCCTCCCGATCAGGCTCGCGACGGAGGGCGTGATCGTCGATCCGGTGCCTGTGAACGGCGGAATCCTCAACGGCTCGGGCCGCGTCGGCTTCGACTCGCGGAAGCGGCCCGTGCTCGCCTACTACAAGTACGACTCGGCGGGCCACTCGCAGGCGTTCGTCGCCCGGTGGGATGGCTCGGCTTGGCGGATCGTGCCATTGAGCGACTGGGATCACCGCTTCGAAGTCACCGGTAGCGGCACGCTTCCCAAATACGACATTCACGTCGGGATCGTCCGGCCCGGAAAGACGGGCGAACTCCTGCTCGAGTTTGCCCACGTCAAGCAGGGCACGGGGGTGTGGGTGCTCGACGAACTTTCGCTCGCGGTGCTGCGCACGGAGCCGACGACACCGCGCTATCCGCGGAGCCTGGGGAAGGTGGAATCAAAGTTTCCGGGGATGAGCGTGCGCTACGCCGACGACTCGGGGGTGTCCGGCGAGACGGGGCGGCGGTTCATCCTCCGCTGGGAGGCGCTCGGGGCCAACCGCGACAAGCCGCGGCCCGAGCCTTGGCCGGAGCCGTCGATGCTGCGTGTCATCGAGCTTCGAGACGCTACAATGCCGGCACCATGAACACACCACAGACCGCCTGTGATCTCAGCGCCAAGAAATGCGTGCCCTGCGAAGGGGGCGTGCCCAAGTATTCCCATGCCGAGGCCGAGGCCCAGCTCGCCCATCTGCCGGGCTGGAAGCTCACGCACGACGGCACGCGAATCCGCCGCGACTGGACGTTTAAGAACTTCCGCGAGGCGATCAAGTTTTTGAACAACTGCGGCGCCATCGCGGAGCGCGAGCAGCACCATCCCGACCTGCACCTCGAGGGCTACAAGAACGCGTGGGTGGAGATCTTCACCCACGCCATCGGCGGCCTCTCGGAGAGCGATTTCATCCTCGCCGCCAAGATCGATGCGGTGGCGCCGCAGGGGTGAGACGGTGGAGGCCGCATTCGACAGGCCTGGAGGCCTGTCGCCACGGGAACGCGGGCCGGGGGAAGCCCGAGGCGCGAGCCGAAGGGAATGCGAGGTTTTCGCTACCGGGGCATCCTCTCGGCTTACGCCTCGGGCTTCCTGAGAACGGGAGGCGAGGGGTTGCCCCTGCCGTTGAGCCGGCGTAGCTGACCAGCGCAGCTAGGATGGCCAAGCGGAGGCGCTCCCGCCAGCGCAGGCAGGTCCGAGCGAGCGGAGGCCAGGATGGCCGCAGTGAGCGTCCGGCGAGACGGTACGGGGTAACCCCGAGCCGGCGCAACCGAGGCGGGCATCCTCTCGGCTCACGCCTCGCGCTTCCTGCCAGTCAACGAAGACCGGAGCGGAAACGACGGAACATCAGCCGCCGCAGTAGTCGATCGCGCGGGCGATCTCGCTCTTCAGATCCTTGCGGGCCACGATCCGGTCGATGAAGCCGTGCTCGAGGAGGAACTCGCTCGTCTGGAAGCCCTTCGGCAGTTCCACGCGGATCGTGGCCTTGATCGTGCGCGGGCCGGCGAAGCCGATCAGGGCCCGCGGCTCGGCGAAGCACAGATCGCCGAGCGAGGCGAAGCTCGCCGCCACGCCGCCCATCGTGGGATTCGTGAGCACTGAGATGAAGAGGCCGCCTGCCTGCGAGTGCCGGGCGAGGGCCGCCGACACCTTCGCCATCTGCATGAGCGAGAGGATGCCTTCGTGCATCCGGGCCCCGCCGCCGGAAGCGCTGATGATGATCAGGGGCAGCTTCCCGGCCGTGGCCCGCTCGGTGAGCCGCGTGAGCCGCTCGCCCACCACGCTCCCCATGCTGCCCATGATGAACGACGAATCGGTGACCCCCACGGCCACGCGGCGGGCGCGAATCATGCCGGTGCCGGTGAGGGCCGCATCGGAGAGACCGGTGCGCTTCTGCTCGGCGATGATCCGCTCCGCGTAGGGCTTCTTATCCTTGAAGCCGAGCGGGTCGGTGGGCCGGAGGTCGGCATCCCACTCCTCGAACGTGTTGTCGTCCAAGAGCTGCTGGATCCGCTGGGCGGCCGACACATACCAGTGAAACCCGCACCGCGGGCACACGTTGAGCAGCTCCTCGGCCTCTTTTTTGTAGATCGTGGCCTGGCAGCCGTCGCACTTGAGCCACAGGCCCTCGGGCACGCCGCGTTTGGGCCGGGGCACTTCCGGACTCACTCGCTCCATCGCTGCTTCCTGTGCGGTTGCCATGCCCTACCTGCCCTGCCTGCGATCCTCGCGTGGCGTGACGGTCAGTGTAATCGTGCGGTTTCTCTGCCGCTGCGCCGGATCAGACGCGGGCTTTTTCGAGGGTGCCAGGCCGCTTCCATTGGGCTGCCAGCGGGATGTCGGTCACGGCCGACTCGGCGGCGCCGCGGCCCCACAGGTCGCCGATCGACTCGCCGGCCGTCAGCCAGCGGACGATCTGGTCGAGCGGGGCGGGCACCACCAGAGCGATCCGCCCGGAGGGATGCCGTCGGAGCATGCGCTCGAGCGCGCCCTCCACGCGACCACACGCATCCTCGAGCAGTTCGCCTTCCGGCGGCGAGACGGCCCAGGGGTTGTCTTGCCACTGGCGGTAGAGCCGCGGCTGCTTGAGGCGGATGTCGTCGACGAGCATGCCCTGCCACAGGCCCTGGTCGAGATTTGCGAGATCGTCGAGGCGTCGCGCCCGCAGGCCGCACACACGGGCGACCAGCCGAGCGGTGTCGAGCGAGCAGGCGTCGGGGGCGGCGTAGATCGCGGCGGGCGGCGCACCGGCGAGCGTCGCGGCGGCAGCCTTCGCCTCGGCGAGGCCTTGAGCACACAGGGAAAGGTCGAGGGTTCCGCGGATGCGGCCCTGCAGGTCGAAGTCGGTCGAGCCGGCACGGATGACGACGAGGGAATCTGCCATCAGGTGGAAAAATCTCCAGGGTGCATGATCGTCACGCGGCGTCCCGCGCGAGCTGTTCGAGTTCGGTGATCGCGTGGCCGTAGTTTGGGGAGCGGATGACCGCGCTGCCGGCCACGATCAATTCGGCGCCTGCCGCGGCCACGGGCCCGATCGTGTCGGTTGAAATGCCACCGTCCACACACAGCCGGAACACCCCGGCCCGCTGGCGGCGGATCTCCGCGAGCGCGGCGAGCTTTTCAAGGGCCACGGGGTTGAACCGCTGGCCGCCGTAGCCCGGCTCGACGCTCATCACGAGCACGCCGTCGCAGGCGTCGAGAAACGGGAGCACGCGGTCGATCGGTGTGTTCGGACTCACTGCCAGATGGGCCTTGGGGCCGAGCGCCGCAATCGCTTCGAGCGTGCCGAGTGGGTCGGCGAGACCCTCGACGTGCACGGTGAGGATGTCGGCCCCGGCACGGGCGTAGTCGGCAATCGTCCGTTCGGGCTGCTCGATCATGAGGTGGACTTCGAGTGGCACCCTGGCGGCTCGCCGGACCGCCTCGACCACGACCATGCCATACGTGAGCTGGGGCACGAACCGGCCGTCCATCACATCGAGATGCAGGGCCCCGGCCCCGGCCTCTTCGAGCCGCTCCACCTCGCGGCCGAGATGGCCGAAGTCACACAACAGCAAGGCTGGAAGCACCACGGGCCCGCGGGTCTCCAGACGCGTCGCCAGGGGGTCGAGGGCGTTTCCTGCCGGGGAAGTCACGTGTGTGTGTTGCATCGATGGGTGTCGGCGGGCAATCGACGGCCCGACTGCGACGGCCGGCAGTTTACCACGACTGCCGACGAGCGGGGCCGCGGAACCCCGGGAGAGGGGCGAATCATGCGACTTAAAGCCAACGTGCGTATAAACTTGGGATGTGAGGGTGA
>CAMAVC010000045.1 GCA_945861585.1 Planctomicrobium piriforme | reverse complement strand
TGCGTGAGCAGCTGGTCGCCGTCACGGAGCGCGAGTATCGCGATTGGACCAGGTCGCATCCCGATCTGGACCATCTGCTTCACGTGAATCACTGGAGCTGGGTGAAGACGAGCGTGCCCCGCGCGCGACATGACGAATTCGCCACGTATCCGCTCGCTGCGGGCGAAGCGTTCTGGCTGCACCGGACGGGCACGACGGGCTGCGGCGCCGAGCGCCGGTTCTGCCATCTCTGGAAGTGGAACGGCAGTTCGCCGTCGCTGGTCCGGCCGTTCATTGCCGAGCGAGTGCGGCGGCTGTAGGCCGTGTTGCCGATTTCGCGCACGCGATTGCCGAAATTCGCGCAAGTCAGTATCTATGCTGCTTTCCATCGCATCCCAGGGCCCCGACGATGCCGCGCATTCTGCTCACTACCACGTCGTTCCAAGACACGCCTGGTGACCACCACAAAAAGCTGGCCGACACGGGCTGGGAACTCGTGACTGCCCGAGGCCCGCTCTCCGAAGCCGACACGCTTGCCCTCGTGGGCGAGTTCGATGGCTACATCTGCGGCGATGATTGCATCACGCGGGCTGTGCTTGAGAAGGCCCGGCCCCGCCTCAAGGTGCTCTCGAAGTATGGCATCGGCGTCGACAAGATCGACGTCAAGGCATGCACGGAGTTCGGCATCCCGCTCCTGTTCACTCCGGGCGTGAACCACACCACGGTCGCCGAACACACCTTCCTGCTGCTCCTCGCCCTCGAGAAGAACTTCTTGTTTCACACCGATTCGACGCGGTCGGGCGGCTGGAAGCGGCAGACCGGCCACGAACTGCTCGACAAGACGATCGGCATCGTCGGCATGGGGCGGATCGGCAAGGAGGTGGCGATCCGCGCGAAGGCGTTCGGAATGCACCCGATCGGCTACGACGTCTACTGGGACGAGGCCTTCGCCAAGGAGCACGGCATCCCGAGGGCCACCTCGATCGACGACGTGTTTCGGCAGGCCGACTACATCTCGCTGCACACGAACCTCACGCCGGAAACGCGCGACCTCGTGCGGGCTGAGACGATCGCCAAGATGAAGCCGGGCGTGATCATCTTGAATTGTGCGCGTGGCGAGATCGTCAACACGGCCGACATCGCTGCGGCGCTCCACAGCGGCCGCGTGCGGGGCTACGGCACCGACGTACTCGACGAGGAGCCGCCACGGGCCGACCATCCGCTCACGAAGCTGCCCAACTGCGTCGTCACGCCGCACATCGGCTCGCGGACGCACGAGAGTGTGCAGCGGCAGGCGCTGGCCGCCGTCACCAACCTGATCAACGCCATGCGGGGCGAAAAGCCGCTCGCGCAGGTGAATCCCGAGGTCCCGATCACGAAGGTCGTCTAAAAGCGATGGCAGAAACATTCCACGTCGTGCCCGTCGCCACCCACGAGGCGATCGTCCGCGGAGCCTACGTCAAGCGGGGCTTCGATGTCGCCGAAGCAGAGCACGCCGCCAGGCTCGCCACTGCCGCCACGCGGCACGGCATCCGCACGCACAACGCGATCAAGGCTCTTCATCTCGACGAACTCTTCGGCTCGAAAGCCGGGGGCTGCACGCCGAAGGCGGCGATCAAGAAGCTGCCCACGCGGTTCAAGGCGGCCGAGATTTGGGACGGCAACAAGAAGCTGGGCCAGGCCGTGGCCTGGGAGGCGATCGAGACGTGCATGAAGCTCGCCGACACCTACGGCACGGGCACCGTCTCGATCGACAACGCCTTCCATTATTTGTGGGGCGGCGGCTACGTGATGGAGGCCGCGAAGAAGGGCTACATCGCCTACACAAACTGCACGGCGTCGCTGGCGGAGGTGGTGCCGTTCAAGGGGAGGTTTCCCACGCTCGGCACCAACCCGCACTCGTGGGGCTTTCCCACCACGGCGGCCGTCGGCTATCCGATCGTGATCGACTGGGCCACGAGCGTGATCGCGATGGGCCGCGTGCAGCAACTCAAGCGCGAGGGCAAGCCGCTGCCGCCGAACGCTGCCGTCGACAAGGACGGCAACCCGACGACCGATCCCGACAAGGCGGTGTCGCTGATCCCGTTTGGCGACCACAAGGGCTACGGGCTCTCGCTGATCAACGAGATCGTGGCCGCGTTCATCGGCGGGTCGCTGCCCACGCTCCGCAGCCGGGCAGCCGTGCCGGGCGAGAAGCAGAACTGTGCCTTCTTCTTCCAGGTGATCCACCCGGATGCGATTTCGAGCAGCGTGTTCGCAAAAGGCCGCTCACAGGCGGAGAACGTGAAGGCCGTGCTCGCCGACATCCTCGGCCATGGCAACGAAGCCTGCATGCTCCCCGGTCAACTCGAGGCCGAGGCCGCCGCCCGCAGCGAAAGGGCAGGTGGCCTCTTGTTTTCGATGGCCGAAGTCGAAGCCCTCAACGAAATCGCCCACGAGGCAGAACTGCCAGCACTGAATATCGACACACTTCCCACCGCCTGACCCACTCTGAAAGACCCCCATCTGGAAGCCCGAGGCGTAAGCCGAGAGGACTGCCCCGGAGGAGAAACTCCACGCGTATTCCCTTCGGCTCACGCCTCGGGCTTTTTGGAAAGCGTGAGCGCCTCGTCCACGTGCGATCGAAACCACATCTGAGTCGGAGAAATCTCGATGGCCTTACCACTCAAGCCCCGTGAAGCCTGCACCTTCGACGAAGTCTCGCTCGGCGAGATCATGCTCCGCCTCGACCCCGGCGAGGGACGGATTCGCACGGCCCGCCACTTCAACGCCTGGGAGGGGGGCGGCGAATACAACGTGGCCCGCGGCCTGCGGAAGTGCTTTGGGCTGAAGACGGCGGTCGTCACCGCGTTCGTCGACAACGAGGTGGGACACCTCATTGAAGACTTCATCATGCAGGGGGGCGTGGCCACTGATTTCATCCAGTGGCGGGCCGACGACGGCATCGGCCGCAGCGTCCGCAACGGCCTCAACTTCACCGAACGCGGCTTCGGCATCCGCGGCGCGGTGGGCGTGCCTGACCGGGGCAATACGGCGGCCAGCCAGCTGAAGCCCGGCGACGTCGACTGGGAGCACCTCTTCGGAAAAGTCGGCGTCCGCTGGTTTCACACGGGCGGCATTTTTGCCGCGCTCTCCGAGACGACAGCGGCGCTCACGGTCGAGGCGGTGAAGGCGGCGAAGAAGCACGGCACGATCGTGTCGTACGACTTGAATTACCGCCCGAGCCTCTGGAAGAGCATCGGTGGCCAGGCGAAGGCCCGCGAGGTGAATCGCGAGATCGCGAAGTATGTCGACGTGATGATCGGCAACGAGGAAGACTTCACGGCGTCGCTCGGCTTCGAGGTGGAGGGCGTCGATCACACCATCTCGGAGATCGAGACTGGGGCCTTCAAGAAGATGATCGAAAAAGCCGTGAAGGAGTTTCCCAACTTCAAGGTGGCCGCCACGACGCTCCGCCGCGTGATCACCGCCACGAAGAACGACTGGAGCGCTATCTGCTGGCACGACGGCACGTTCTTCGACAGCCGAAAGTACCCCGAGCTCGAAATCCTCGACCGCGTCGGCGGCGGCGACAGTTTCGCGAGCGGGCTCGCATTCGGATTCCTCGAATTCAACTGCCCCCAGAAGGCGGTGGACTATGGCGCAGCCCACGGGGCGCTTGCGAGCACCACGCCCGGCGACACCTCGATGGCCACCCGGGCCGAGGTCGAAAAGCAGATCAAGGGGGGCGGCGCGCGGGTCGTGCGGTAACTGTCAGGGAAAGCAGGCCGCCCCTCAGGCTGCCTGGCCCCAGATCGGTACTGCATCGGCAGCCTCATGGCCGCCCTTCTGCCACCGAGTCGCCGAAAATGTCATGTGGTCGCACACTCTTGCCAATCCGGAAGACGTGTTTCGCTACGACCACGCGCAACGGTCGTAGCGACGCTGCCGTTCGGTCGGGGTGGGAGGCCGCCAGCCACCCGACAATATTCGGATAGAGGCGGTGCGGGTTCCAGCCCGTAGATGGGACGGGGGGCCTGGACGCACGGCGGGTATTGTTCGAAGCGATCGGGCTGCTTATGGCTGCCGTGTGCCCGGTCGTTTGTTTCGCCACTCCGCCCGTGAGCCCTGAATACGCTCCCCATTCGGGTGGCGAATCCTGGGCGGGGATGGCTGCCGCCGAGACGGTGGATGCCCTCGAGATGCTGGGCAGCGCATTCCGTGCGCCTCAGTTCTACGTTTCAGGCATCGTCGGCGCCTCGTTCGCCACGCTCTCGAGCGGTGGAACGAATACCGCAAGCGGGACCGCCGTGCCCAATACCGGGGCGGCCTCTGCCGATCTTTTCACTGCCGGCGGCGCCTTTGGGGCTGCCTTCGAGCGATCCCATTGGCTCCTGCGGGCCGAGGTGGAGGGCCGCGGCCGTGACCGGCTTTTGGGGGAGACGGCCGGCGTGGAGCCCTTTGCCGTCGAGGCCGCCGACGGCTAATCGGTGATGGCCAATCCCTGGCGGGACTATGTTTTTACCGATCGTCTGGGCGTCTATGGCGGGGGAGGCAACGGCGGGGGCGGCTACCGTCTCGCTGCCGCCGAACCGATCGTTGCCGGCTCGAGCACGGCCGCCGAGTTTGCCTGGCAGGCTGGCTGCGGCGTTACCTACCGCTTCGGCTCGCAGATCACGCTCGACCTCGGCTACCGGTTTTTCTACCTTGGAACGGCCTCGACGCCGCTCCTGCTGGGGGATGGCAGCCCGGCCGGCGACTACACGTCGGCAACCAGCGTTAGCGAAATCCTGCTGAGCGTGCGAATTTATGAGCCATTCCGGCGGTTTTACCGCTGATTTTCTCTGGTGATCCGGAGCCCCGCCCGCAAGAGGTTTGAATCGATTTTCCCGCCTTTTCAGGCGTTATTTTCTCACAACGGAAACCTTTTTACCGTATGTAACGTAAGGTCAAGCTGAGGGGCTCCGCGAAAACGGGCAGCCCTCCAGCCTCGTCGCCGCTTGTCCCCGGGGACCGATCTGACGGTTCAGTCGGTTCAGTTTCAGCCTCGTCTCACGAGAGACTCCATTGCTCAATCCATTCGGCAGCCGTGCGAAGCCAGAGACCGCCCGTCGATCGGGCAGTCGCGCCGCCGGTCGCCGCCGTGCAGTCCGGGCGACAGCGCACGGCATGCATGGCTCGAATGCCATGGCTGCAATGAGCCTTGAGCCGCTTGAAACCCGCCAACTGCTCGCCGCGGCCCAGGATCCCGCCGCCCCCCAGGGCGTGATGGTGATCGACTCGGCGCTGGTTGCGAACATTCCCCAGAAGGAACTCGCAGGCTCGGTCGTCGTGACCATCGACAATAGTCGCGATGTGGTCGACCAGATCACGACGGCCCTCGATGGCCTCGAGGACGTCTCCGTGCTGCGTGTTATCTCGCACGGCAGCGACGGTCGGCTCTGGTTCGGCACTCAGTCGATCGATTCAGCCACGCTCGCCGCGCGGTCTGTCGACGTCTCGGGCTGGAGCAAGTCGCTCACAGCCGATGCCGACATTCTGCTCTACGGCTGCTCGGTGGCGAGCACGCTCGACGGCCGGCTGTTCGTCGAGCAGCTGGGCAGCCTCACGCAGGCCGACGTCGCAGCCAGCATCGACGCGACCGGTCAGGGCGGCGACACCGATCTCGAGTTCCAGCAGGGTCAGGTCACGGCGGCGCTGCTCGCGAGCACCGCCGAGTATGAGCGGGCCGGGGTGTCGCTCGACGTCACCACCTCCAACTCGTCGATCACGAACTGGACGAACAACGGCAACGGCACCGTCACCGTGACGATGAAGTACGACATCAGCGGCTTGTTCTACGTCGCCGGTGGCGGCTCTTCGCCGAATGGCTACGTCTACATGTACCTCAACGGCAACCAGGTCGCGAGACAGGCCGTGACGATAGATACGACCTTTACGGAGTACGGCACGTCGGGCATTGGTTCAGTGACTCGGGGTAGCAAGAACCTGTTGTTCACCGCCACCCTGACACTTCCCCAACTGCCGTATTCCAAGGATTCGGACCGCCGCTGGGTGGGCGAAAACAAGATCTCGGTGAGCCCGCGAGAAGGCTTTCCCACGATTTGGTCCGACCCTGATCCCCATGTGCTCAGGATTGAAGCCCCGTATTACTTCGGCTTCGAGAGAAACTACACGGTGGCCGCGGGGCAGACCCTCTACACGGTCGCCAATGTCTTCGGCACGCCGACCATCACGCAGACCGCGACCGGCCTCCCCAGCGGCGTGACGATCTCGAGCAACGGCACCATCTTGGGTGCTCCGGTCAGCGGCAGCGCGGGTGTCTACCCCGTCGTCGTACGGGCCACGAATGGCTTCGCGGTCACCGAGTATTCGATCACGATCACTGTCACCAACCAGGCACCGAGTTTCGCGAGCACGAACGCCGCCGTGATCTCCGGGGCTACTGAAGGCACGCCGTTCACGATCAGCCATGCCGCGCTCGCTGCTGCGCTCGATGACGCCGACCCCAACGGCGACCCACTCTCGTTCCGAATCGAATCGTTGCTCGGCGGCACGCTTACGAAGAACGGCACGCCTGTCACGGCCGGCACGACATCGATCGCTCCCGGCGAGAGCCTTGTTTGGACGCCGCCGGCGACGGTCAATGGCACCCGCGACGCCTTCACGGTGAAGGCCTATGACGGCGCGCTGTATTCAGCGACGACGAAGACGGTGCAGGTCGCGATTGGCGCGGTCAACGACCCGCCCACGCTCACGCAGTTTTCCGGCCCCGTCGCCACCGGCAACGAGGACTCCACGATCGCGATCTCCTTTGCGGACCTCGTGGCCAAAGGCGATGAGGCCGACATCGACAGCATCATGACCGCCTTTGTCGTCAAGGAAGTGACCACGGGCACGCTGCGGATCGGCACGAGCGAGGCGACTGCGACGGCGTGGAACGCGACCACGAACAAGGCGATCACGGCGAGCCTCAACGCTTACTGGACTCCCGACGCCAACGCCAACGGTCCGCAGTCGGCCTTCAAGGCGGTGGCCCGGGATGACGGCAGCGCCGAGTCGGTCACGCCGGTGCAGGCCGTGGTGACGGTGAACCCGGTCAACGATACCCCCACGCTGACGTCGATCGCCATCATCTCGGGCGCTACCGGCAGCGATCCCTTCGAGATCACGTACGCCT
Source organism: Planctomicrobium piriforme (assembly GCA_945861585.1). Lineage (GTDB taxonomy): Bacteria > Planctomycetota > Planctomycetia > Pirellulales > UBA1268 > RGVT01. The sequence continues at coordinate 20,246 of CAMAVC010000045.1, read as the reverse complement.
CGCTTGCCAATGCGTCCAACGCGGTCGATGTCGATGCAGATGCGATCTCCTTCCGGATCGAGGCGGTGTCCACCGGGTCGCTCGACAAGTGGACGGGCTCCGCGTGGGCCGCCGTCGTGCCCGGCACGACGCTCCTGTCTGCGGGCGAAAAACTCCGCTGGACCCCGGTGGCGGGTTCTTCGGGCCTGCGGAATGCGTTCACTGTGAAGGCCTGGGACGGCCAACTCGCCTCCGCCACCGCCATCCAGGTCCGCGTCGACGGGGATCGCTGGCGCGTCTTGCCCTGGACTGATGCGACCTCGAGCGGCATCACGCCGACCCATCGCTTTACGCATGCCTACAGCTTCGGTGCCGCGGGCAGCTTTGCCGTCAACGGCGTACCGTTCACGGGCATCGCAGGCGGCAATCCGGCCGTCGACGGGAGGCTTGTCACCACGGGCTTTGGGACCGCGGCAACGAATGACGCCAACAACCTCACCGACGCGACCCGCAGCCTCGCCAACGACGCCGTCGCCAGTTCGGCCACCACTTCGACAGTCACGCTCCGCGGCCTGGTTCCGGGTGGCCGCTACGTGCTCTCGCTGTTCACGGTCGGCCTCGACAGCGGCTCGCGGCTCGCCACGCTCTCGTCGGCGCTGGGGCAGGTCACCGTCAACGAGAACGAATACGGCAATAACAACGGCGTGCGGATCGACTACCAGTATCTGGCCGATGCATCTGGCTCCGTAACGATCACTCTGGCCGTGCCCGGGAGCAGCTTCAACCTCTACGGCCTGGCTAATCGGGAACATTGGGCGGCGATCCGCATCGATTCACCCACAAGCCTCGTCTATGACGCCGGCCCCAAGCAGTTCCAGGCCGCCGTGCAGAACTACGCCACGGCCTCCAACTCGCCGTTTATCTCGGCCGGCACGCTGCATTCGGTCGTCCTCAAGGCCGACGGCACCGTGGCCGCCTACGGCACGAACAACTCCGGCCAGACGAATGTGCCGGCGGGTCTTGCGAACGTCGTGGCCGTGTCGGCGGGGGGCTATCACACGCTGGCGCTCAAGTCCGACGGCACGGTCGTGGCCTGGGGCAACAACACGGGTGGCCAGTCCATCATGCCCGCTGGCCTCTCGAACGTCGTCGCGATCTCGGCCGGCGGCTCGCACAGCCTCGCACTCAAGTCGGATGGCACGGTCGTCGCGTGGGGCTCCAACTCCGGTGGCCAGTCGAGCGTGCCGGCCGGCCTCACGGGCGTCGTGGCGATCGCGGCCGGGGCGACCCACAGCCTGGCGCTCAAGAGTGACGGAACGGTCGTGGCCTGGGGCTACGGCTTCTACAACTACGCGACACCGCCGGCCGGCCTCACCGACGTGGTGGCCATCTCCGCGGGTGAATGGCACAGCCTCGCGCTCAAGTCCGACGGCACGGTCGTCGCCTGGGGCAACAACGGCTCATTCCAGTCATGGGTGCCGGCTGGGCTCAAGGGCGTGGTGGCGATCTCCGCCGGCACCAGCCATTCGCTGGCCCTGAAGTCCGACGGCACGATCGTGACCTGGGGCGATCGCGACAACTACGGGCTCACCACCATGCCCGCCGGGCTCGCGAACGTCGTGGCCATCGACGCGGGCTCGGAGCACTCGCTCGCGCTCAAGTCGGACGGCACGGTCGTGACCTTCGGCTGGACCCGCTTCGGTCAGCAATATCTGCCCACGGCGTTCGGGCCGATTGCCACGATTTCCACGGGCAACGACCACACGCTGGCGGTCAAAACCGATGGCACTGTCGTGGCGTGGGGTGGCAATTCCTACGGGCAGACGAACGTGCCCGCGGGGCTGTCGAATGTCGTCGCCGTGCAGGCGGGCGACCAGTTTTCAGTCGCTTTGAAGTCGGATCGCACGGTCGTCTCGTGGGGCGCTGCGATCGGAACGTTCGGCACTGCCTTGGCCATTCCCGTGGGGCTGGCGGACGTCGTGCAGCTTTCGGCCAGCAGGGATCACGTTCTCGCCCTCAAGGCGGATGGCACCGTGGTCGCCTGGGGCGACAACTACTACGGCCAGTCGAGCGTGCCAGTGGGGCTTTCGGGGGTGGTGTCCGTCGCGGCGGGAGGCATGGGATCGCTCGCGCTCAAGTCCGACGGCACGGTCGTCTACTGGGGATCGCCCTACGCCGGCCGCGGCGCAGTGCCCGCGGGACTGTCGGGGGTCAAGGCGATCGCCGCTGGCGAATTCTTCAGCCTGGCACTCAAGACCGACGGCACGGTCGTCGCCTGGGGCGACTCCGCGTATCCCTCCTGGCAGGTTCCCGCCGGCCTTACCGGCGTGGTGGCGATCGAAGCGGGCTTCTACCACGCCTTGGCACTCAAAGCCGACGGGTCGGTCGTTGCTTGGGGCAACTCGACCGAGGTGCCCAGCACCGTCAATGGCGTCGGCGTGATCTCGCTCGCGGCTGGCTACAACAACTCCATCGCGCTCAAATCTGACGGCACGATCATTGCTTGGGGCAACAACCATCGCGGACAAAACAGCCCGCCGGCTGCCGCCACATTTCCGACGGTCGGCCTCGCCGGCCGGCTGCTTTCGCTCGACGCGCCGTCCTTCACCTACAGCTACCAGGGCCGCGGCTCGACGGTGTACGCCGCCTCCGCCACGCCACCCACCAACGCGGGCGACTACACCGTCACCGTCACGGGCAACACCGCCGGGAATGAATTCAACGCCAGCCAGACCTTCACGATCGCCAAGGTCACGCCGTCGCTCTCCTACTCCAGTCGCGTGAACACGATCGCCTACGGCTCGCCGCTGACTGCCGACCAGGTCGGTTCGTCCGGGGCCTGGGGCGTGGTGGGGAACTCCTATCAGGCCATCCCCGGCTCATACGTCTATTCGCCGGCCGTGGGGGCGGTGCTGCCGCTCGGCACGCAGACGCTGCAGGTGACGTTCCTGCCCACCGACTCTGTGAACTTCAATCCGGCCGTCGCCACGGGCACGATCACGGTCACGAAGGCGTCGGTCGCCGCATCTGGCATCACGCTCACGCCCCCCGCGAGCCTCACCTACACCGGCACAGCCAAGGCCTACACGGCGAGCGCTCCCGGCGTCTCCGGGTTCACCTCCAGCTACAGCGGCCGCGCCGGCACCACCTATGGCCCCAGCACCGTCGCGCCCACCTACGCCGGCAGCTACACCATCACTGCCACGGTGAACGACCCCAACTACACCGGCACAAAGAGCCTCGACTTCACGATCGCGAAGGCCGTGCCGACGATCACGACGAACCCCACGTCGTCCACGCTCACCTTCGGCCAGACGCTGGCGGCAGCCACGCTGAGCGGCGGCGTCACGAGCGTGCCGGGCAGTTTCGCCTTCGCCTACACGGGCACATCGCCGTCCGCCGGCACTTGGTCGTACGACGTCGTGTTCACGCCGACCGACACGGTCAACTACACGACCGCGACCGGATCGGCCGCCGTCACGGTGAGCGCATCGACAATCGCGGCGGGAGCCTTCACGTTCTCGGGTCCGTCCAGCCTCGTCTACAACGGCTCGCCCAAGTTCTACTCGGCCACGGCGGCCGGCCCATGGGGCACGCTCTATGGGATGAACTATTCATACGCGGGCATCAGCGGCACGACTTACGGCCCGTCGGCCACGGCGCCCATGAACGCCGGCTCGTACGCGGTGACCGCGACGCTCTCGGGCTCCAACTTCTCGGGCTCGGCCACGCAGACATTCACGATCGCCAAGGCCACGCCCGCGATCACCTGGCCCACGCCCGCCAGCATAGCCTACGGCACCCCGCTCTCGGCGACGCAACTCAACGCCTCGGCGAATGTGGCCGGCGCGTTGGCGTACACGCCAGCCTCCGGAACGGTTCTCGGCGCCGGTGCCCGCACGCTCCAGGCCGTATTCACGCCAACCGACACGACCAACTACGCGACCGTCACGGCGAGCGTGCCGTTGCAGGTCACCACCACCTCGCTGCCGATCTCGCTGCTCACGCCACCCAATCTGACGTACGACGGCTCTGCGAAGGCGTATGCAGTTTCCCAAAACGCGTATCTGTCGGCTGGCGCCGACCACGCCCTCGTCCTCAAGGCCGACGGCACCGTCGTGGCTTGGGGAAAAAACAACGAGGGGCAGGCAACGGTGCCCGCTGGGCTGAGCGGCGTCGTGCAGGTGTCGGCGGGCTATAGCCATTCGGTCGCGGTCAAATCGAATGGCACGATCGTCGGCTGGGGCAACAACAGCTATCAGCAGTACTCGGGCTACCCGGTCAACGCAGACCGAGTGATAGCCGGTCTGGACACGACGCCGATCCTTCCCCGTGATCTGATCACCAACGCGGTCGCCGCTGCCGCCGGCGGCACCTTCACGGCGGTCCTGCGTGCCGACGGCACGGTCACCGTCTTGGGGAACAGCACGTACACATCCACGCTCAACGTGCCGGCCGACCTCACGGGGGTCACGGCCATCGCCGCGGGGTACCATCACGCCGTCGCGCTCAAGTCCGACGGCACGGTCGTGGCCTGGGGCAGCAGCCCCTCCCAGGACTACGGCCAAGCCAACGTGCCCGCAGGCCTCAGCGGTGTCGTGGCGATCGCTGCCGGCTTTACACACACCCTGGCCCTGAAGTCCGACGGCACGGTCGTGGCGTGGGGCAACAACGGGCAAGGAGCATGCACGGTGCCCGCGGGCCTGAGCGGCGTCGTGGCGATCACAGCCGGCAACGACAACTCGTACGCAGTCAAGGCCGATGGCACTGTCATTGGCTGGGGATACGGATACACCAGGGTCGTGCCGGCAAACGTGACAGGCGTGGCCGCCCTCGCCCAGGGCAACCAGCATGCCCTCGCGATCAAGACCGACGGCACCGTGGTGGCCTGGGGCCGCATCTATGACGGGAGTGGGGGCAGCGCCCTCGACGCCGCGACCCTCGTGCCAAGTCCGCTGACCGGCGCGGGGAATTTCAGCTACTCCTACAGCTATGCCGGGCGGGCGGGCACGACGTATGCGGCGAGTTCCTCTGCGCCGACGAATGCCGGAAGCTACACGCTCACCGTTTCGTCGACCGACCCGAACTACAGCGGCGGCAAGACGGTCGACTTCACGATCGCCCAGGCGACGCCGACGATCACGACGCTGCCACAGGCCGCGATCATCGCCGAGGGGCAGGCCCTCTCGGCCGCGGCGCTCGACGGCGGCGTAGCCACCGTGCCAGGCACGTTCGCCTTCACGACGCCGTCGTTCGTTCCCTCCGCCGGCACAACCACCCAGGGCATCACGTTCACGCCCAGCGACGCGGTCAACTACTCGAGCGTGACGTCGACGGTGCCGGTGCGATCCCAGGGCAGTGCGGCGGCCATGCCGTCGATCCTCACGCTGCCAACCGCCGCTCCGATCACGTTCGGCCAGAAGCTCCAGGCTTCGACGCTCAGCGGCGGCAGTGCCAGTGTGCCGGGCACTTTTGTCTACTCCTCGCGGCTCACCGTGCCGAATCCTGGCACCGCCCGCCAAAGCGTGACGTTCATTCCCGATGACATCGCGAGCTACGCGGCAGTGACGATGCTCGTGCCGCTCACGGTCTACGACGGCATCATCAGCCCGCTCAATATTCCGCTCGTGCCGCCATCGAGCCTCGTGTACGACGGCTCGCCCAAGGCGTTCCGCGTGTCGAGAAACCAGCTCCTGTCGGGCTATCGCGACCATGCTCTGATCGTGAACACCGACGGAACGGTGACTGCATTCGGCGACAACTTCCTTGGCGGTTGTAACGTGCCCGCCGGTCTCTCCAGCGTCGTCGCCGTGAGCACCGGAGACAGCATTTCCCTGGCGTTGAAGTCCGACGGCACCGTCGTCGAGTGGGGCGGCGACGCCGGGTGGGGCCCCATGTTTGGACGGCCCCCGGCGGGGCTGACGGGCGTCGTGGCCATAGCCCGTGCGGCCCATGGCTTGGCGCTCAGGTCGGATGGCACCGTCGTGGCCTGGGGCGACAACACCTCCGGCAAGGCCACCGTGCCGGCCGGCCTCAACAATGTCGTGGCCATCGCCGCGTCCGAATATGCGTCGTTCGCCTTGAAGTCGGACGGCACCGTTGTCGCGTGGGGAGGCAACCCCAACGGAGAGCAGAACATTCCGGTGGGCCTGAGCGGGGTGATCGCTATCGATGCCGGTCCCTATGGCGGCGTGGTCGCGCTCAAGGCCGACGGCACGGTGGTCACCTGGGGCGGAGGCCCATCCGTCCCCGCCGGTCTCAACGGCGTCGTGGCCGTGGCTGCAGGCTACAACCACATGACGGCCCTGAAGTCCGACGGCACGGTCGTGAACTGGGGATCCGACACCGTCTTCTCGCCAGGAGCGGCGAATACCAACGTCGTGCCCTCCGAACTCTCTGGGGTGGTGGCGATCAGCGCCGGGGCAAGAAAGACATACGCGCTCAAGGCGGATGGTTCGGTCGTGTGGTGGGGGCAGGGCGGCGACACGGGCGCCTACAAGGTGAACGATCAGGTGGTCTACTTCCCCGGCATGGGTGCGGTGTCGGTTCCCCGGGCCACCCCGATTGCCGGTGCTTCGGCCGGCTTCGCCTTCACCACGACCTATGCCGGCCGCGAGGGCACGGTGTATGCGGCCAGCAGCACGGCGCCGACCAACCCAGGCGACTACGCCGTCACCGTCACCGGCACCAACTCGGCTTTCACCACGCCCAAGATTTACGCCTTCTCGATCGCGAAGGCCACACCCGCGATCACCGTGCCGCCGACCGCCACCGGGATCACCTACGGCCAGACCCTTGCCGCATCGGTCTTGAGCGGCGGCACCGCCAGCGCGCCCGGCACGTTCGCTTTTGCCGCACCGGCCACTGCCCCGAACGCCGGCACGACTTCGCAGGAGGTCGTGTTCACGCCGAGCGACACCACGAGATACCTGCCCGTAACGCTGAGCGTCTCCGTGGCGGTCGCCCGGGCAACGCCCGCGCTCGTCACGCTGCCTACGGCCACGTCGCTCACCTATGGCCAGACGCTCGCGGTATCCGTGCTCGCAAATGGCCTGGCCAGCGTGGCCGGAACGTTTGTCTTCACCACGACCGGCACGGCTCCCGCCGTGGGCACCGCAGCCCAAGGCATCACATTCACGCCTGACGACGCCACGAACTACGAATCGTTCACGGAGAGCGTGAATGTGCTCGTGGCTCGGGCCACGCCGACGATCACGGCGTTGCCTACCGCCTCTTCGATCCGCTACGGCCAGACGCTCGCCGACTCCATCCTCAGCGGCGGCACGGCCAGCGTGCCCGGCACCTTCGCCTTCGCCGACACCGCGATCACACCCGCCGCCGGCACTCCCGATCAGGACGTGATCTTCACGCCGACCGACACCGCGAACTACGCCCCCGTTACGGTGAGTGTGCCCGTGACGGTGCGGTCGTTCGACACCGCCGAAGACACCGGCAGTGCCGGCGAGGCCGGGGGCACCGCGAACGCGACCCTGGGCTTTCACGCCATCGGCAACGTGATCTCGAACGACCCCGTGTATGCGGGGAGTGATCTTCTCGTCACTGCCATCAGCGGCGCGGGCGGGGCGGGGGCCGTGGGCAGCCCGCTTGCAGGCACCTACGGGGCGCTCACGATCCTCTCGAGCGGCGACTACGCGTATGTGGTGAGCGACGCCAATGCGGCCGTCCAGGCTCTGGCGTCCGGGGCCACGCTGCAGGAGTCGTTCACGTATTCCGCGAGCAACGGCACGACCACCGTTTCGGCCGTCCTGCGGATCACAATCTACGGAGCCAATGACGCCGCGACGATGTCGAGCGTCGGTTCTGGTCCGCTCGCGACCGGCACCGAAGACACCCGGTCGGCGATCACGTTTGCCATGATCCGCGCGGCCGCCAATGCCGCCGATCTGGATGGGACCGTGGCCGCATTCGTCGTCTGCAGCGTCGCCGGCGGCAGGCTCCTGATCGGCGCGACGCCCGAGACCGCGGCGGCCTGGAACGCGGATTCCAATGCGGTCATCGACGCCACCCGCAACGCCTACTGGACGCCCGACACCAACGCCACCGGCACGCAGGCCGCTTTCACGGTGGTCGCCCGGGACGACGGCGGCCTCGACTCTGAGACGCCGCTGCCGATCGAGATCAACCTCGCTCCGGTCAACGACGCCCCGGTGATCACGCCGGTGGCGATCGGCTTTACCGACACGGCCGGCACCGACGTCTTCACCGCCGCCACGGGCACGCTCGTGGCGAGTGACGTCGAGAGCAGCGGACTCACGTTTGGAATCACGGGCGTCACACCCGTGGCCGACGTCTTCTCGCTGGTGGGAACCTACGGCACGCTCGTCGTCAATCGGCTCACCGGCGCATACGCGTTCACGCCGAACGCCACCGTGATCAATGCCGCCACCACCGCGGTGAGCGAGACCTTCCCGATCGTCGTCAGCGACGGCGCCGCCACGACCGCCGCCCTGCTCACGATCTCGATCGCCGCGACCGACGACCGGCCGACGCTCTCGGCGCTCGAGTCGCACGCAACCCCGGGCACTGAGGATACGACGACGGAAGTGCTGTTCTCAGAACTGCTCTCCCGCGGCGACGAGGGCGACATCGATGGCACTGTCACGGCATTCGTGGTCACCGAGGTGAAGACCGGCCGTCTGTCGATCGGCACGTCGGCCGCCACCGCCATCGCGTGGAATTCCGAAACGAACGCCCTCATCACGGCAGAGCTCAAGGGCTACTGGATCCCCGATGCCAACGCCCATGGCCCGATCGATGCCTTCGCCGTCGTGGCCCGCGACAACGCCGGCAACGACTCCACACCGGCGGTCGACTATCACATCACGGTCACACCGGCAAACGACGCGCCGTCGCTGACGGCGCTGTCGCTCGCCGCCGGCAGCACCGCGGAGGACACGGAGGTCCAGTTGACCTTCGCCGCCATCGCGGCCGCCGGAGACGGGGCTGACATCGACGGCACGGTGACGTCGTTCGTGGTCAAGGCAGTGTCGAGCGGCACGCTGAAGATCGGTGCCACGGCTGGTGCCGCGACGGCCTGGAACGCCGACACGAATGCCGTGATCGGCACGGGCCTAAACGCCTACTGGACTCCCGCCGCCAACGACACGGGCGTGCTGGAGGCATTCACCGTCGTGGCCCGCGACGATGGCGGCCTCGAGTCTGCGGTGGCGCTGCCGGTGCAGGTCTCGGTGTCGGCGGTGAACGACGCCCCGGTCAATACCGTGCCTTCCGCGCAGGTGACCAACGAGGACGTCGCGCTCGTATTCTCGCCTGGCAATGGCAACCTCATCTCCATTGCCGACGTCGATGTGGCGAGTGCCCCGATCGACGTTACGCTCTCCGTGGCCCATGGCGCCCTGACGCTCTCGGGCACCACGGGCCTGGCCTTCACCGCGGGCGACGGCACCACCGATGCCACGCTCCAGTTCAGCGGCACAGTCGCCGACGTCAACGCCGCGCTCGCCGGCCTCACCTACACGCCCAACGCCAACTATTGCGGTAGCGACAGCCTCTCGATCACGACGTCGGACCTCGGCTCCACGGGCTCCGGCGGCACGCAGACTGACACCCGCACTGTCGCGATCTCGGTCACCCCGGTCAACGACGCGCCCAGCGGCGTGACCCTGACGAACATCACCACCACGCTTGCAGAGGACACGAGCACGGCCAGCAAAATCAAGGCGGCCGACATTGTCGTGACGGACGTGGACGGAGGCGCGAACGTGCTGTCACTCACGGGCGCCGATGCGGCCAGCTTCGAGATCGAAGGCACCACGCTCTACCTGAAGGCGGGTCTGACACTCGATCACGAGACACAGGCGTCGTACGCCGTCACGGTGCGACTGGCCGATGCCACGATCCCGGGCAGCACGCCGGCCACCGCCGACTTTACCCTCGCGGTCACGAACGTGGCGGAACCCGCCGTGATTGGCCTGCCGAGCCCGTTTGCCAACGGCGTGACAGAAGATGGCGACGTGAACGGCTTGGGACTTCTGACGGCGACGGGGCAGTTCTCGGTGACCGATCAGGATGCGGGTGAAGCAGCCTTCAGCACCCTGGTCGCGGCGGCGCCGGGCGTTGTGAATCTGGGCACCCTCACGATCGACGCCAACGGTGCCTATGTCTATGCGGTGCGTAACAGCCTCGACGCGGTGCAAGCCCTGCGAGCAGGCGTCACGCATGAAGACCGCTTCGTCATCCGAGCCGTCGACGGCGAGTCTCGCACGGTGTCGTTCGTGATCACCGGCGTGGCTGACACACTCTCCGGAATCGTTGCTGACGGCTATCTCAAGCACGCGATCCTGTTTTCGGATTCCAACGGCAGCAAGGTCCGCGACTGGACCGACGCCGGCGGCATGAACGGCATCTGGGACGCGGGCGAGGGAGAGGCCTGGACGACAACCGACGACGCCGGCAAGTTTTCGTTCGACTTCGGCGACTCGACGGCCACGCTCCGCAGCATCGGGGGGATCGATCTCTCCACAGGCCTGCCGTTCACGGGATCGCTGACCGCTCCCGCGGGTTCGACGGTCGTCAATCCTCTCACCACGCTCGTGGTGGCCACGGCCGCCAGCGCGCCCGGCACGACCGTCGCCACCGCCACCGCGGCGGTGCTGGCCGGGCTGGGCCTGCCGTCGGGGCTCGATCTCGTCTCGTACGACCCACTCGCCCAGGGGGCCGACAACCCCACGGCCCTCCAGGTGCAAAAGGCGGCGGCGAATGTGGCCAACGTGATCGTCGTGGCGATGAATGCCGGCATCGACCCAGCGGCGACGCTCGCGAACCTCGCAACGCTGATCGTCGCGGCCACGCCTGCTGCGACGGTCGATCTCACGAGCACCACGGTGCTCGGCGGCGTGCTGACCGTTGGCAACGTGGCGCCACCGACGGCCACGATCGGAGGGCTCGCCGCCGTCAACGCGGCCGTCTCCGCGGCGACGACGTTCACCGATATCGGTGCGAGCCAATCGATCGTACAGGCGGGGCTGTTGCCTCCCACGATCACTTCGGCCAGCACCACGACCATGACGACCGGCTCGGTTGGCAGCTTCCAGTTCGTCGCCACAGGCACTCCCGCACCGACCTTCAGCACCACGAGGCCGCTGCCGAGCGGCCTGACGCTCAGCGCGGCCGGCCTGCTCACGGGCACGCCGGCGGCAGGTTCCGCTGGCACCTACGTACTCTCGGTGACTGCCAGCAACGGCGTGCTTCCCGCGGGGACACAGACATTCACGCTCGTCGTGAACCAGCAAAATGACATCACCGTCAGCGTCGTGAACAACGTTGTCGTGCTCGCGTTGGCGACCCAGGGGGTCGTGATTTCCGACTTCAGCACGTCGTACAACAGTTGGAGCAAGCAGCTCACGATCACCGCAAAGTCGCGCGGAGCGGGGGGGGCGATCACCGGCGGCGGGACTGGCATCAGGGTCAACGGCACGTCCGGCACGATCACGGTCGATCTCGCGAAGCTCACGGGATTCGCCGGCATTTCCGTCGTCGGCACGGCAGCGACGGATGCAATCACGATCGGACGGGGCGGCGTCAATCTGGCTGCAGTCAGCGCGGGTGCCGGCAGCCAATCGTTCCGCATCGACACCGGGGCAGGGGTGGCCGATGTGATCACCGTCGCCAGTGCGATCTCGGCAAAAGGTTCGGGCGTGGTGACGCTGACGACGCTCGGGGGGAGTTACGGCGGCCGCATTCAACTGGGCGGGACGGTCACGACAGTGACCGGCTCACAGAGCTATGTCGGCGACGTGACGCTCGTGGGCGACACCACGCTCTCCGCCGGCACCGGCGGCAGCATCCAGCTTGCGGGGCGGATCGACGGCGCCCGCCGGCTGACTCTCGCGGCGGGTGGCACGATCACGCTCGGGGCCGGCGTGGGGACAACGACGCCGCTCCGCGGGATGACGATCTCCCGAGCTTCGGGCGTGGCGATTGCCGGCGGCTTCCGGCTCGACGGCTCTGGCACGGCGGCGGGCACCTCGGGGCTGACCGTCGCCGCAGGCGTCAACAGCCTGGTCTTCGCCCCCGTTGACGGCGTGCTCAATCCACGATCGATCACGGGCTTTTCGGGCAGCGGCATCCGCGTGCTCGGTGGGACGATCGGTTCGCTGCTGTCGGGCATCGCGAGCACCGGCAACCGCATCGGGCTCGAGATCCTCCCTGGCACGTACACCGGCACCGTGATCACGAACTGTGATTTCAGCCGGAACACCACGGGCGGCGTTTCGCTGACCGGCACGACGAACCTGACCCTCGGCCGTGCATCTGGCGGCAACACGATTTCCCGGAATGCCGTCTGGGGACTCTGGGCCTCGGGGGCAATGACGGGCTCGGTGATTCACAACAACACCCTTGATGCGAATGGTCGGGCGGGGATGTCCCTCAATGCCGCCACCGGCCTCTTGGTGGGCGGGCTCACGGCGAATACTGGCAATCGCATCATCAATGCCACCGCCTGGGGTGCCTACTCGGTCGGTATCGAAGCGACCGGAAAACTCACCGGTACACGGCTGCAGGGCAACCGCGTGACCGGGCATTCCGGCTCGGGCGTCGTGCTGACCGCGGCACAGGGGCTCACCGTGGGTGGACCTCACCCAGCCGCGAGAAACGTCATCCAAGCCAATCTCGGCAACGGCCTCGTGGCCACCGGCGCCTGCACCGGCTCTCTCGTGCAGGGCAACACCATCAGCGGCAACCGTGCGGGTGACCTCAATACGAAGTCAGCGAAGTATCTGACCGTGCGCTGAGCAATGCTCAGCGACGCGGCGGAATCCAGGTCAGTCTCGCCGGACCAGAACGCTCGGCGGTGATTCGAGTCCCGCCGTATTGACGGCGATGACTTGGTAGCGATGCTGCGTGTCACCAGATGCGGTCTCATCGACGAAACGCAACGGCACCAGGGGGAACAGGGGTGTGTCGCTGTATTGCAGGCCTTGGAAGACATCGCGGCCGAAGGGGTTCTTGCCTGGGGCAGGGCGGGCGACGATTCGCTCGCGATCGCGCTCGATGATGAATCCCGCGAGGCCGCTCTCGAGGTCGGCGACGGCGTCCCACGTGAGTTCGTTGCCGGCGAGGCGGACGTTCGTGGGGGCCGGAGGGGGCGAGTCGTCGACGACGGCCGTGTCCGTGACATACTGCGACCACTTGCGAGCGATCGCTGCGTTCGGCAGCCAGCCCGATTCCAGCAGATCCCCACCCGTCTTCGCCGCCGGCACCGGTGTGCCGCCCTCGATGGGAGCGAGCCAGGCTTCTGCGGTGGGCATCGGTTCGAGCGTCGCGCCGTCGGCCCGCGGAAGGCGGGCTGCGAGGCATGCATCGAGCCAGGGGATCGCGAGATAGCGCTGGTTGCCGCATTCATGTGCCGTCTTGGGATCGACGGCTACGCCAATCAGCCCGCTTCGTGAGCGAATCGCCTTGAAGAACGCCTGGTTGGCGGGCCACACGCCCTTGAACCGCCCATCCGTCACCGTGACGCCCTCCTGAGTGCCCGGGTTGCACATGATCGGCACCGAGAGGGTGCCATCCGCCAGGACATGCGGCTTGATGGTGGGACGCTTCTCGTCGGCTTCGAGCAGCGGCACGCCCGACCGGAGCCAGGCCGCCACGACCCGATCGGGGTGCACGAGCGCCATGCCGCCGGCCCAGTGGCCGCCGCCGCTGTGGCCCCAGAGAGCCCATGGGACAGTCTCGAGCTCCGGATGGCCGGCCATCTGGCCGAGGTCAGCGAGCGCCCGTTGAAAGGCGGCGCCGGACCCGTTCCGTGGGTCGCACCACATCTGGCAGTCGGCCTTTTCGGGCTGCTCGTACGACGGGGCCAGGAGTGCACAATCGTGTGTGCGGGCCAGGGCCTGCCAGTGGAGGTCGAATGCCCCGGTGAGTCCCGATTTGCACGAGCCCTCGCCGCAGCCGTGCTGATGCACGATCAGGCCGCGGATTCGCCTGACGCCAGGGGGAACCCAGGCGGTGTAGGTCACGGGAAACATCAGCCCACCCGACTCCGCGGACGCCTCGTACCGGACGCGGTAGACCGGCGGCTTCACTGGAGGACGCACGTCGTAGGGCGGCTCCTGCGCAGATGCACTCCCACCGCTCGCGACGATCAAAGCGCAGCCGAGCCGCCAGGCCGACCGGAGCGCGGCGATGGTCTGCACCCGGGTCATTGCCTCGGCCGCACGTAGATGCCGTCGGCGGTGAACTGGATCACTTGGATCGCGAGCTTGGGGTCGAAGAGCGCCGTGCCGCGCACCACCACGTCGGCTCCCTTGTCGAGGCCGAACAGCTTTCGCGAGTCGATCGGGATCGCCTTGCCGTCGGCCCCCAGGAACTGCACCGCTACCATCGGGGCGTTGGCATTCTTCTTCTTGCAGAACGGGCAGTTGTCGGCGTCGTGGCCCGGCTTTTTTGCATGGTCGTCGGCGGGAATCTCCACGAGCACGAACGACGCCTTGCCGTCGAGGAAGGGCTCCATGCCACGGGCCCCGATCCGCCCCGCCACCACGATCGGCTGTGGCGTGGCGGTGAGCTTTTGCTTGGCGAGCGTGGGTGTGGTGGCGCCGGCGGGCTCCGCTGGCAGCACCAGCTGCTGCCGGATGGCCGTCGGGTCAAGGTCGAGCGCCAGGACGGGAGCAGGCACGAGGGCGAGGATTACAACCAGAGGTGACAGGCTGCGAGACATGAATCCTCCGTGATGAACAATGTAGGACAGGCTTCAGCCTGTCGCGCTGGCATGGGCGAACAAGGATGACAGGCTGAAGCCTGTCCTACTTCTGGGTCAATTCCTTGAGTTTGGCGAGCGCGGCCTCGATGGCCGGGGCGTGCTCGGCGTAGTCGAGCTTCTTGCGGGCTTCTTCATCGGCACCGTGAATCACGGTGTCGAGCTTGTCGAACGACTCGAAGATCGCCTCGAGTGCCTGCTTTGCCTCGGCCTCGGCGGCCGGCTTCTCCTTGGCGACGAGCTCGCCGAGGTCTTCGAGGAGGTGGCCCACCATGTGCACCGGGCCGTCGGCCTTTTCGTGGTCGCCGGCCGCGAGATGCGCCTTCACGTCGGCACACAGCTTTTCCAGTTGCGCGAGGCCTTCGGCCACGGTCTCCGGCTCGTCGTGGTCGCCATGGTCGTGGTCATGATCATGATCGTGGGCTGCCGCGGCAGGTGGCGGAGGCGGTGCAGCCGGCGGTGTTGCCGGGGCGCAGCCGATCATCAGTCCGCCCACGGCAACGCATGACAGGAAACGTGGCAGGCATTCCATGAGGGGGGTCTCCGAACAAGGGGGGCGAACCAGCGATCTCTCGCTCTTTCAGGATAGCGGCGGCGGTGCCGGCAGGCCAATCGGCGGCGGAGGGGGCACCATGTCGGCCACGAGGCACACGAGCGACCGCTCGGCAAGCTCGATCGGCTGGGTGACGTCGACGAGCGGGCCGCGGCCGTCGGCGTGGATGTCGTGCGGCACCGGGGCGTTCGTGTTCACGAACATCCGCCAGGGCAGGCCCGCGATGGCCGGCGCGGTGGGCACACGGAACGTCCGGGGCAGCGAGCCGGCGTGGGCGAACAGGAGGAAATGCCGTGGCGTACCCTCGATGCCGCCGGCCGCGATGTCGTCTTCCTCGAGCAGTTTGGCGGCGGTGGGTGCCCCGAAGAAGCAGGCGAGGCTGGCGTCGGCCGCATACCAGTCGACGTGTGTGCCTTCGGGCGAGAACCATTCCACGTCGGGAAGCGTGCCGTCGGTGCTCGTGCCCCCTTCAAGAAACGACCGGCGGCGAACCGTCGGGTTGCCGAGCCGAAACCGGACCAGCTCACGCACGAACCGGACGAGATCGGCATGCTTGTCGACGAGCGTCCAGTCGAACCACGAGACGTCGTTGTCCTGGCAGTAGGCATTGTTGTTGCCGTGCTGCGTGCGCCGGCATTCGTCGCCCATCAGGAGCATCGGCACGCCCTGGCTCACCAGCAGTGTCGCCAGCATGTTGCGAATCTGCCGGGCCCGCATCGTCTCGATATCAGCCCGCGTGGTCGGTCCTTCGACGCCGTAATTTTCCGAAAAACTGTTGTTGTCGCCGTCGCGGTTGCCCTCGCCGTTGGCCTCGTTGTGCTTCTCGCGGTAGCTCACGAGGTCGTTGAGCGTGAAGCCGTCGTGCGAGGTCACGAAATTGATGCTGTGATAGGGCTGGCGGCCGTCGTCGCCGTAGAGGTCGCTCGAGCCCGCCAGCCGCGTGGCGAGATGCCCCGTCTGGGCGAAGTCGCCCCGCCAGTAGCGGCGCACGTCGTCGCGGTAGCGGCCGTTCCACTCGGCCCAGCGCATGCTCGCGAACGTGCCCACCTGGTAGGCGCCTGCCGCGTCCCAGGCCTCCGCGATGATCTTCGTATCGGCGAGCATCGGGTCTTCCGTGATCAGCTCGACGATCGGCGGGTTCGGGAGGATGTCGCCGTTGCGGTCGCGTGAGAGCACGCTCGCCAGGTCGAAGCGGAAGCCGTCGATGTGGTAGTTGTGCACCCAGTGCCGCAGGCAGAGAAAGATCAGTTCGCGGACGATCGGATGGTTGCCGTTGATCGTGTTGCCGCAGCCCGTGTAGTTGCGGTAGTAGCTGCCGCCGTCACCGAGCATGTAGTAGACGCGGTTCTCGAGCCCCTTGAACGAAAACGTGGGCCCGAGATGGTTGCCCTCGGCCGTGTGGTTGAAGACGACGTCGAGAATCACCTCGATGCCCGCCGCATGGAGCGCTCGCACCATTTCCTTGAACTCGCGGACCTGGCAGCCCGGCTCGGTGCCCCACGCATAGCCCCGGTGCGGGGCGAAGAAGGCCATCGGGTCGTAGCCCCAGTAGTTGGCGTGCGGAGGACGCCCGCCCGAGGGCGACTCGGTGGGAAACTCATGGATCGGCATCAGTTCGACGGCCGTCACGCCGAGCGACTTGAGATACGGAATCTTCTCGATCACGCCCAGGTAGGTGCCGGGATGGGTGACGCCGCTCGTCGGGCTGGCGGTGAATCCCCTCACGTGGAGTTCGTAGATGACGGTGTCGGCCAGCCCGCGCCGCAGGTGCCTGTCGCCCTGCCAGTCGAACGAGTCGTCGACGACGACGCTCTTCGGCGGCCGGATGATGCCGTCGTCGCCGGGCAGAAACCGCCCCGCGAGCGCGCGGGAATAGGGATCGATGAGTCGGGCGGCACCGTCGAACCGCTGGCCGCGGTCGGGCTCGAAGGGGCCGTCGGCCTGGAAGTGGTAGAGCTGCCCGGGCGCGACTCCCGGGACGAAGATGCTCCAAATGTCGCCCCAGCGGTCCTTGCTGGGATCGAGGGCGATCACCTCGGCCGGCTCCGGATCGTCTGCGCGGTCGTAGAGCAGGACGCGCATCGCCGTGGCGGAGCGACTGTACACGATGAACTGGACGCCCCGGCCGCGGTGGTCCCCTGCATCGTGCAGCACGGCCCCGTAGGGCAGCCGCTGGGTGAACTGCAGCGGCGGGAGCGGCTGCTCGGCGTGCTGCCGTTTGGCGACAGCTCTGGATTTCCGCGGAACCATGCGGAAATCATACCAGTCCTCCGCCTTTTCATAAGCAGAAGTGGCGATGCAATCCCCTGCCAACCGACGGTATGCTCAGGGAAGGTAAGACAGATTTTCGCTCCGCAAGCGGCTTCCGGAGCGACTTTGCCGCAGCCCATCAGCCTCGGAGTGTCTCATGTCCCGCACCCCCGCATCGATTCATCCCTCCCGCCGTGAGTTTCTCGGAGCGACCGCCGGGCAGATCGCCGGAGCCGCGGCGCTCGCCGGCCTCGCGCTGCCCCGGGTGCATGCCGCCGGCAGCGACGAGATTCGCATCGCGGTCGTCGGCTGCGGCGGCCGTGGGGGCGGGGCGGCGGTCGATGCGCTCTCCGTGCCGGGGGGCGAGACGCGCGTGGTGGCGCTCGCCGATGTGTTCGCCGACCGGGCCCAGATCGTGAAGCGGTCGATAGAGGAGCAATTCAAGGAGCGGGTCGACGTGCCCGACGACCGCATCTTCATCGGCTTCGAGGCCTACAAGCAGGCCCTCGACTGCCTGCGGCCTGGCGACATCGCCCTGTTCGCGACGCCGCCGGCGTTTCGGGCGCCGATGCTCGCCTATGCCATCGAAAAGGGCGTGCACACCTTCATGGAGAAGCCAATCTCCGTCGATGGTCCGAGCACCCGGCGCATGCTCGACCTCGCGCGACAGGCCGACGAGAAGGGCGTGAAGGTGGCTGTGGGTTTGATGTGCCGCCACTGCGACCGCCGCCGCGAACTCTTCCAGCGGCTGCGCGATGGCGAAGCGGGCGAGCTGATCGCGTTTCGCGGCTACCGGGAGCACGACCCCGTGCACAATCTCGACCTCGCGCCCGGCCGTGGCGACATGAACGAGGTGCTCTGGCAACTGAAGCGGTTTCACAACTTCCTCTGGGCGAGCGGTGGCATATTCAGCGACTACTGCGTGCACCACATCGACGAGGTGGCGTGGATGCAGGGCTCATGGCCGGTGCGGGCCGACGCCACGGGTGGCCGCCACTATCAGGGCAAGATCAACGACCAGAACTTCGACAGCTACGCCATTGAATACACGTTTGCCGATGGGGCGAAGTTCTTCTATTCCAGCCGGGTCATGAAGGGCTGCGACAAGAAGTTCGGCGTGTTCGGGCAGGGCTCGAAGGGGGCCTTCACGATCTCCGGCAGCGGCCACTCCCCGGCGAAGTCGACCATCTACACCGGGCAGAAGTCCGACAAGGAGCACGTGCTCTGGGCCGCCGAGCAGCCCGAGCCGAATCCGTACCGGCGCGAGTGGGAGCACTTCGTGGCGGCAATCATCGCCGGCGACGCCTACAACGAGACCGTGCGAGGCGCCGAGGCGAGCATGGTGACCGCGATGGGTCGCTACGCGGCGCACACGGGCCGACCGATCACCTACGACGAGTATCTCAATTCGCCCGACGACCTCACGGCTGGAGTCGACGCGCTCGTCGATGGCGGCCCCTCCATCCTCGTGGCCGGCCCCGACGGCACGTATCCGGTGCCGAATCCGGGCAAGTACAAGTTCGAGTATCGCGACTCGGTGACGCCGGGGCAGTCGTAGGCTGGGGGCCGGGATTCTTTTCCCGGCCTTGCGGGCGCCGCGAGCGCTGGGAAGATACGCCCCGTGAGCGGAGCCACGTATTCCAGTGCCGGCGTGAACCTCGAACTGTACCGCGAGGGGATGGCCCGGCTGCCTGCGCACATGCGCCGCACGCAGTGCCCGCGGGTGATGAGCCCCGAGGGGGGCTTTGCGGCGCTCTTTCAACTCGATCTCAAGGGGCTGTTCAGCCGGGGCTACGAAGATCCGCTCCTCGTCTCCTGCACCGACGGCGTGGGCACGAAGCTGAAAGTGGCCGTGACGGCCGGCGTGCATCACACCGTGGGCATCGACCTCGTGGCGATGAGCGTCAACGACGCCCTGTGCACCGGTGCCGAGCCGCTCTTCTTCCTCGATTACGTCGGGATGTCGCACGATGATCCCGCCCTTCTGGAGCAGATCGTGCGGGGCATCGCCGACGCCTGTGTGGAGTGCGAGTGCGCGCTCGTGGGCGGCGAGACGGCGATTCTGCCCGACATGTATCAGCGCGGCGAATACGACCTCGCCGGCTTCTGCGTGGGCGTCGTGGAGCGGAAGCGGCTCGTCGACGGCAGGCACATCCAGCCGGGCGACGTTGCCCTCGGCATCGCCTCGAGCGGGTTTCACTCCAACGGCTACAGCCTCGTGCGGAAGGCCGTGTTCGAGATCGGCGGGCTGGCCGGCCACGACCGCGTTGCCGAGCTCGGCAATCGCACCGTCAACGACGTCCTGCTCGAGCCGACGCGTCTCTACGCCCGGCCTGTGAAGGCCGTGCTGCGGCACTACCGCGTGAAGCATGTCGTGCACGGCATCGCCCACATCACGGGCGGCGGGCTCGTGGAGAACCTGGCCCGGATCGTGCCGAACGAGGTGCAGATTCGCCTGGCCCGCGGATCATGGAGCGTGCCGGGCGTGTTCCCCTGGCTCCAAAAGCTCGGCGGCATCGCGGCCGACGAAATGGAGCGCGTGTTCAATATGGGAGTCGGCATGGTGCTCGTTGTCTCGCCGCACTTCGCCGACAGCATCCGGCACCAGCTCGCCGACCTCGGCTTCGAAAGCTGGAAGATCGGCGACGTGCACGCGGCTAGTCCGGCTGATGAACGTGTCGTGCTGAGGTAGTGCGCCGGCTTCGGGCTCCCCATATCCCG
>CAMAVC010000044.1 GCA_945861585.1 Planctomicrobium piriforme | reverse complement strand
ACCTTCTTGAGCGCGTGAAACGTCTCCACGCCGGCCCGCAGGGCGTCTTCGAACGTGTCGAAGCCCAGCGGCATCACCATGAATTCCTGCACGTCGAGCGGATTGTCGGCGTGGGCGCCGCCGTTGATGATGTTCATCATCGGCGCGGGGAGAATCCGGGCGGTGGCGCCGCCGAGATAGCGATAGAGGGGCTGGCCGCAGTGCTCGGCGGCCGCGTGGGCCACGGCCATCGAGACGCCGAGGATCGCATTGGCGCCGAGGTTTTTCTTGTTGGGCGTGCCGTCGAGTTCGAGCATCATCTCGTCGATGCCCGTCTGGTCGAGCGCGTCGCAGCCCTCGAGCTCTTCGGCGATCCGGGTGTTGACGTTTTCCACGGCCTCGAGCACGCCCTTGCCGAGGTAGAAGGCTTTGTCGCCGTCGCGCTTTTCCCACGCCTCGTGGGCGCCGGTGCTCGCACCGCTCGGCACCGCGGCCCGTCCGAAGGCGCCGTCGGCCAGGCTCACGTCGACCTCGATCGTGGGGTTGCCGCGGCTGTCGAGAATCTGGCGGGCGTGGATGTCGACGATCGTGGACATGGCGGTGGGCCTCGGGGTGGGAAAGATGCGGGGGCGTCGCGGCAGATTGTGCCGCTTTCGACTATCCTTCGGAAGCCCCCTCACCCCTCGCCGGGAAAGTGATGTTCACAGGTCTGGTCGAAACGCTCGGCAGCGTCGTCGCGGTCATTCCCGAGCCGCCGGGCGTGCGGCTGCGCGTGGCCGCCGGCGCGATCGGCCGTGGGGCGACGCTCGGCGAGAGCATCTGCACCAGCGGCTGCTGTCTGTCCGTGGTGAAGATCGACGGCGACGAGATCGAGTTTCAGCTCGGCCCCGAAACGCTCTCGCGCACGACGCTCGGCCGCCTCATCGCAGGGAGCCCGGTGAACCTTGAGCGGTCGCTGACGGCGAGCGATCGGCTCGGCGGCCACCTCGTGACCGGCCACGTGGATGGCCTGGGGAGCCTCGCCAGTCGCATCCAGGAGGGCGACTGGCTGACCTGCCGCTTCGCCGCACCGCGGGCCCTCCTCGCCCAGATGGCCGCGAAGGGCTCGGTGACGATCGACGGCGTGAGCCTGACCGTCGTCGACGTCGACGCTGCCACGTTTGGCGTGGCCCTCATCCCGCACACGCTCGAGCACACGACGCTCGGCCGGCTCGCCGTGGGCGATCCCGTGAATCTTGAAACGGATCTCGTCTTCAAGTACGTGGCCCGGTGGCTCGAAGCACGGGCGGTGCCCGAATGACCGACGCCCCGCATCCGCACGACGGTGAGACGAGCCCGGCCATCGCCCCCACGCGGCAGACGACGGCGTATCTCAAGCAGCTCTTCGTGCAGGTGGGCTTCGTCATCGACGCGAAGCGCGGCCAAAACTTCCTCGTCGACTTGAATCTGCTCGACCTCTTGGAACGCTCCGCCGGCATCACCACCGCCGACGTCGTGCTCGAAGTCGGCACCGGCACGGGCGCCCTCTCCGAGCGGCTCTCCCGCGCGGCCCGGCACGTGGTCACCTGCGAGATCGACTCCCGGCTCGCCTGCCTCGCCCGCGACAAGCTCATCGACTGCGACAACGTGACACTCGTCGAGGGAGATGTGCTCGCCGGCAAGCACCGGTTCGCCCCCGCCGTGCTCACCGCCATTGAGAGTGCGCTCGCGGCCTCGCCAGGGGGCCGGCTCCTGCTCGTGGCCAATCTCCCATACTGCGTCGCCACGCCCGTGATTTCGAACCTGCTCGCCCTGCCCCGCCCCTTCGCCGCGGCCGTCGTCACGGTGCAGCGCGAAATGGGCGAACGGATGACCGCCGCCGCCGGCTCACACTCCTACAACGCCCTCTCCGTGTGGATCGGCGCGCAATGCCGCTCGGAGCTCGTGCGAGTGCTGCCGCCGACCGTCTTCTGGCCGCGGCCCAAGGTCGATTCGGCGATCGTGCGGCTCGACCTCGAACCCGACCGCCGTGCTGCGATCGGCGACCTCGCCCGCTTCCACGACTTCGTGCGCGACATCTTCTGCCACCGCCGCAAGGTCCTCCGTGGCGTGCTCGTGCGCCTGGCCGCGCAGAAGACCGGCGACAAAGACGCCGCGAAGCGCATCGTGGAATCGATCTACGCCACACTCGGCTTCGCCCCCGACATCCGCGCGGAAGACATCCCGCCCGACGTGTTCGTGGAGTTGGACAAGCTGTTCGCTGCGGCTGTGAATGGCTCACTCGATCCGTAACGCCAACTCGCCCAATCCGGCTCGGGGTTACCCCGTACCGTCTCGCCGGACGTTCGCCTCCGCCCTCCAGGCTACGGCTCACTCGGATTTGCCTGCGCTGGCGAGAGCGCCTCCGCTTGGCCATCCATGGCTGCGCTGGTCAAATACGCCGTCTCAACGGCAGGGGTAACCCCGAGCCTCCCCGTCTGGAAGCCCGAGGCGTGAGCCGAAGGGAATACGCGTAGTGTTTCGCTACCGGGGCATCCTCTCGGCTTACGCCTCGGGCTTTCGTTGAGGAGGCTTCGGGCTCCCCGTGTCCCGGGAGCCGGCGTAGCTGACCAGCGAAGCCATGGATGGCGCAGCGCAGGCAGGTCCGAGCGAGTGAAGCCCAGGATGGGCGCAGCGAGCGTCCGGCGATGGGATATGGGGAGCCCGAGGCCGGCGCAGGCTAGTTGACGTGACACGCGGGCCGCAGAGTCGGCGGAATCGGACGCGGGAACGTGACGCGTACGACCGGACTCCCCCGGCTTGAGGGACAAAAATACGCTGCCGATCGCGAAACAGGCCGAAACTTCCGGTTGTCTGGTGCTCGCGACTAGAATGCGGGGACCGGCCTGGAATCAGCCGAATTCCATGAGGTTGCAGGTTTCGGCTGCCTCTGGGCGGCCGGGGGCGGGTGGAGGCTGCCGACGACGTGATTCCCAATCCTTACACCGAAGGCTCGTTCGCGGAGACGATCGTCGACCTCCTGCGGCAGCGGGCCGCCTATCGGCCCCACGACCGGGCGTTCACGTTCCTCGTCGACGGCGAAAACGAGGAGCTGAACATCACCTATGCCGAGCTCGACCGGAAGGCTCGGGCGCTCGGGGCGTGGTTGATGGCGTCGGGGATGCAGGGGAAGCGGGTGCTGCTCCTCTATCCCTCGGGGCTCGACTTCATCGCGGCCTTCATGGGCTGCCTGTACGGCGGGGCGATTGCCGTGCCGGCCTATCCGCCGCGCAAGAACCGCTCCGTGGAGCGGATCGAGGCGATCGCGGCCGATGCCAGGGCATCGGTCGCGCTCACGACGCGCGACGTGCTCGACCGATTCGACACCCTGCGGGCCGCGGCGCCGAGCCTCGAGAAGCTGCTTTGGAAGGTCGATGCCGAGCTCGAACTCGACTGGGCCGACCGCTGGAGCCGCCCCGACGTCAGCGGCGATACGCTCGCCTTCCTCCAATACACGAGCGGCTCCACGGGCACGCCTAAGGGCGTGATGCTGTCGCACGAAAATCTGCTCCACAACTCGCTGCGGATCATGCAGGCCTTCGAGATCACGCGCAGCCAGTCGGGCGTGTTCTGGCTGCCGAGCTTCCACGACATGGGGCTCATCGGGGGCATCCTCGTGCCGCTCTACGGCGGCAAGTTCAACGTGCTCATGTCGCCCGTGGCCTTCCTGCAGAAGCCGCTGCGGTGGCTGCAGGCGATCTCGAAGTATCGGGCCACGATCAGCGGCGGGCCGAACTTCGCCTACGAGCTGTGCGTGCGGAAGACGACGCCCGAACAGCGGGCGAGCCTCGATCTCTCCAGCTGGTCGCTGGCCTTCAACGGCGCCGAGCCCGTGCGGCCCGAGACGATCGACGCCTTCGCCGAGGCGTTCGCCGTGAGCGGCTTCCGGCGCGAAGCGTTCTTCCCCTGCTATGGTCTCGCCGAAAGCACGCTGATGGTGACGGGCGGCATGAAGTTCGAGCCACCCGTGATCCGGTCGTTCGACGCGGCGGCGCTCGAGACAGGCTCGGCGACCACCCGCGCGGGCTTCGCACCCGGGGCCCGCAGGCTCGTGGGCTCGGGCCGCGAGCTCGACGGCCAGGACGTGCGGATCGTCGATCCGCAGACCTGCGAAGCCCTGCCGCCGGGCAGAGTCGGCGAGATCTGGGTGAGCGGGCCCAGCGTGGCCCAGGGCTATTGGAATCGCGAGGATGCGACCCGCGAGACATTCGCGGCGATGCTCGCCCGCCCCGATGCGCACTCGCAGACGCAGTCAGCCAAGAAGTGGCGGCCGAATCCCGGGCCCTATCTGCGCACGGGTGACCTCGGGTTTTTCGACACCGGCGAACTGTTCGTGACCGGCCGGCTCAAGGACCTGATCATCGTCCGCGGCCGCAACCATTATCCGCAAGACATCGAGCGGTCGGTCGAGGAGGCGAGCCCACTCGTGCGGGCGGGCTCCGTGGCGGCGTTCTCCGTCGACGTGGACGGCCGCGAGCGGGTCGTCGTCGTGGCCGAGCTCGAACGCGGCAAGCGCGAGGCCGATGAACTCTCGACGGCCTTCGACGAGATTCGCAAGCGGCTGGCGATCGAACACGAAGTGGCTCTCGAGGCGCTGGTGATGGTGCGGCCCAACAGCATCGCCAAGACGTCGAGCGGCAAGATCCAGCGGCACGCCTGCAAGCGGCAGTTCCTCGAGGGCACGCTCGAGGTCGTGGAGCAGCACATCTCGTGGCTCCAGGCGGGCGGCGGCGAGGCCGCGAAACCTGTGGTCCCCGAACGTGCAGCCTCCGAAGCGCCGCGGCTCGCCCGCCTGCGGCCCGTCGGCGAGGCCTCACGGGCGCTGCGGCCCGACCGCGACCTGCCGCAGGACGTGGTGCAGACCGTGTTCGACCATGTGCGGCGGATCGCCAAGGAGCGGGCGGGCAACCTCACGCTCGACACGAACATCGTCGAGCTCGGCCTCGACTCGCTCGAGCGCATGGAGATCGTGGCCAGCCTCGAGGAAGCCTTCGGCGGCCGGTTCCCCGAGCAGGTGCTGCCGCAGATCGAGACCTGCCGCGAGGTGACCGAGGCGATCCTCGACCACATGCCGCTCGAGGGCGCCAAGCGAGCCGAGACGGCGAAAGTGGTAGCGGATGTCCCGAGCGACACGTTCCGCATCGAAGACTTCCCGGAGGTCCGGGCCCTCGAGCAAAACTTCGCGATGGTGCGGAACGCCGGCCTCGAAAACCCCTACTTCAGCGTCCACGAGGGCCTGACCACCGACCGCACGCAGATCGGCGGCCGCGAGATGGTGAGCTGGGCCACCTACAACTATCTCGGCATGTCGGGCGAGCCAGAGGTGACGCTCGCGGCCAAGGCGGCGCTCGACCGCTACGGCACGAGCGTGTCGGCGAGCCGGCTCGTGTCGGGCGAGAAGGTGATCCACCAGGAGCTCGAGCGGGAGATCGCCCGGTTCGTGGGCACGGAAGACGCGATCACGTTTGTCGGCGGCCATGCCACGAACGAGACGGTGATCGGCCACGTCGTCGGCCCGGGCGACCTCGTGCTGCACGACGCGCTCGCCCACAACAGCCTCTTGCAGGGGGCCGTGCTCTCCGGGGCCCGCCGCCGGCCGTTCCCGCACAACGACTTCGACGCTGCCGAGAAGCTCCTCGCGCAGGTGCGTAGCCAATACCGGCGCGTGCTCGTGGTGATCGAGGGCATCTACAGCATGGACGGCGACTTCACCGACCTGCCGAAGTTCGTCGGGGTCGCCAAGCGGCACAAGGCGCTGTTGATGGTGGACGAGGCCCACTCGATCGGTGTGATGGGCCCGCGCGGCCGCGGCATCGGCGAGCACTTCGGCGTGAAGCCGAGCGACGTCGATCTCTGGATGGGCACGCTCTCGAAGGCGCTCGGCAGCTGCGGCGGCTACATCGCCGGCTCGCAGGCGCTCGTGCACTGGCTCAAGTACACGGTGCCGGGCTTCGTCTACTCCGTCGGCCTGCCGCCAGCTGCTGCGGGGGCGGCGCTCGGCGCACTGCGGCTCCTCGACCGCGATCCGGGCCGCGTGGCGAAACTGCATGACAATGCCCGCCTCTTCCTGCGCCTGGCGAAGGAAGCGGGGCTCGATACGGGGCCGTCGGGCGGCTCGGCCATCGTGCCCGTCATTCTCGGCAACTCGATGAATGCCCTCCGGCTGTCGCGGGCGCTGTTTGCCCGGGGCATCAATGTGCAGCCGATTCTCTATCCGGCCGTCGAAGAAAAGGCGGCACGGCTGCGGTTCTTCATCACGTCGCGGCACACGCCCGACCAGATCCGGCGCACGATCACCGCGATGCAGGAAGAGCTCGCGAAGATCGAGAGCACGACGGGCTTCAGCCTGTCCGCCATGTAGGACAGGCTTCAGCCTGTCATGTCCCATGCCTGACAGGCTAAAGCCTGTCATGTCCCATGTCTGACAGGCTAAAGCCTGTCCTACCCAACCCTTCCTGCCACGGGCCAAGCGCCGTATAACGCGGCGATGCCAGCCGCACCCGAAACCACGAGCCACCGGCTCGTGTTGCCCGCCGATTCCAATCATCATGGCACGCTCTACGCCGGCAGCCTCCTGCGCTACGCGCTCGAGGCAGCCTATGCGTCGGCTTGCCTCGGGGCCGGCCCCGGGGCCAACATCATGCTCCGCCGCGTGCTCTCGCTCGAGTGCCGCCGGAGTGTGCCCGTGGGCGCGCTCGTGGAGATCCGCGGCGCCGTGCTCCAGGTGCGGCAGTGCTATCTCGTGGTGGGCGTCGTGGGGATGCCGCTCGACGGCCACACGCTCCCGTGGATGGACGGCCTGCTCGGCTTCGTGCAGGTGGACGCGGTAGGGCAACCGGTCGAACTACCGCGCGAGGTGGAGCCGATGACCGACGCCCCGCTCTGGCAGCCGCTCATCACCCGGCTCGACAAGCTGGCTGAGATCCGCGGAGCCACGGCCGACTGGCTGGCAGCCACGTAGCGACCGTGTAGGACAGGCTTCAGCCTGTCAGCATTTCTTGAC
The DNA here is from genome assembly GCA_945861585.1 of Planctomicrobium piriforme. Classification (GTDB taxonomy): domain Bacteria; phylum Planctomycetota; class Planctomycetia; order Pirellulales; family UBA1268; genus RGVT01. The sequence goes on along the minus strand of CAMAVC010000044.1, from coordinate 20,536 downwards.
AGGCTGAAGCCTGTCCTACATCCAAATCACACGCCAGGCCCGGAGGGCCGGGTCACGACCAGCCGACGGAGGCCGAGGAAGCCCGAGGCGTGAGCCGAGAGGATGCCCGCGATTGCGACGGTCGGCACGATGCCGAGCCGTTGGAGCTCCAGGCCCGTCCCTGCGCCGACGCCAGGCCCGGAGGGCCGGGTCGATAAGAGCCGGCGGAGGCCGAGGAAGCCCGAGGCGTGAGCCGAGAGGATGCCCGCGATTGCGACGGTCGGCACGATGCCGAGCCGTCGCGTGAACCTAGTACCGGACTGTGATGCCGAAGTCGACGCCGTTGGTGAACACGTACTCCTGGCCGCCGTCCGTCGGCGCGATTCGGTTGTAGACAGGGTTTGCGCGATAGTAGGGGCTCGTTTCCGGCGTCGAGCCGCCCTGTGCCACAGGGCCGGTCGTCTTCACGACCCACGGATTCGTCAGGCTCGCCGGCTGCGAGGGGTCCTGCGGCTCGGCGTAGGTCGTCTTCTTTTCCACGCCCTTGTAGGTGGTGTTCGTCGAGGCCCGGGCGATGCTGCCGAGCCACATACCCGTGTAGCCCGCATGGAGCGTGATCGCCTGGCTCACCTTGAACTCCGAGCCAAACCGCCACTCACCGATCGGCGAGAACACGAACCGGTGCTCGGCTGCGTTGGTCGCATTCGACTGGCCGACGCCGTAGATCTGCAGGAAGAGCGGGGGCGGCGCCAGCTGAACGGTCTGCGAACCACCGATGCTCTGCGTGTTGGTGACGGACGGGTTGAACGTCGCCCGGAGGTAGTCGGCACCGATCGAGTCGGGGAAGTTTGAACCCTTATAGAGGTTATTTTGCCAGTTGAAGGCGGCGGTGAACTTGAACTCACTCGAGAATGTCCACCGGCCAGTCTGCGTCTCGAAGAGCAGGCCGAACTCAGGCCCCACCATATTGTTGAAGGTATCGGTTTCCCAGGCACCGACTTGGAGGGGTGTCGATTGGCCGAGGCCGGTGAGCGTGTCGACACCTGTGATTCCGAGCACGTCGCCGGCCGAGCTCGTGTAGAGGGACGTGCTGGCGTTGCCGAACGCGTTATTCTGCTGATTGCCGCCAGCCTGCCCCCCACCCGTGCCTCCGGTGCCTCCGGTGCCTCCGGTGCCTCCGGTGCCACCCGTGCCGCCGCCCGTGCCGCCGGTGCCACTACCCGTGCCGCCCGGCGTGCTGATGTTCACTCCGGATCCTTGTGAGCCGCCCGTCGGCCCCTGATTGAAGGCATACTGATTGCTTTCATAGCCGAGGCGGTAGCGGTCGGCGAACTGGATGAACCGCGGCCCGAATGAGAACCGGGCGGTGCTCCGGCTGCCCCGGCCGCCGAGCTCGCGCCGGATGATCGCTGCAGCGCCGGCGCTGTCGATTTCGGTCGAGTTGAGCTGCGTGAACTTCTGGGCAATCATGTGGTCCGGGGGGGGGCTGTTCGACGTGATCGTCGTGGTGGTCAGAGGAAACGACTGGGTCACGGCCCCCGTCCCGCCCGTGGAGCCCGCCGTGGTCGTCTGGGTGAAGATCTGCGTCGGCGACGACGCCGCGAACTCGCTGATCGTCTGAAACTCCTGCGACTGGCTGCCGACCGTGAAGTAGCTGATGTTCACGCCCTTACCGTCGTAGATCCAGCCACCCTCGTAGCGATTGCCCCAGGCCATCTTCGTGCGCATCCAGCTCGTATTGAGATCGAGCTGCAGCGGATCGGCACCGAAGATGTAGATGCCTCCGATGATGTTCGTCCCGGACGTGCCCGAGGCTTGGATCGACCCGTTGTTGAGCTGCACGATCGACTGGGGCGAGATCGGCTGGCTGGGAATGAGATAGCCGCCCTTGTCGGTCTCGCCAACCCCGCGCACGTTCGGCGGCGTGATGCCCCAGTAGAGCCGGTCGTAGTTGAAGAAGATGCCCTCGCTCGGCTCGGGGTAGATCTCATAGTCCTGCAGGTCCGGCGGAGCGAACAGCTGGAAGTCGTAGAAGTCCTGGTCCGGCAGGAGCGGCATCCAGTCGCCGGCCCGCGACGGCATTACGATCGCAGAGGCGACCGCGAGCGTCAGGATCAGTCTTTCGAGCCGTCGGAACATCGTGTTCGTAGCCATCGCTGTAGTCCTGGGGAGCAGGAGCCGGTTTTCCGCACACGCGGATTGCTCGTCTGGTATCGGTCGCGCCGGTCGTCCGAGTTGACGAAACTTGGCAGACCTTGACGCCTGACGAGGCTTTTTCAGTCAGGCTGGAAAAAACTGGCGGCTGGGGCGGAGTCGGGTATTCTGCGGTGAGCCCCGCCCGGGTCCCCGCGAGGAGCCGTCTTCATGCCCGCCACCCGCCCTGTTGCTGCCCCGATCGCCGCCCTGCCCCGGCTTGCCTGCCTTGCCGCGGCTCTCATCGCCGGTCTTTCCGCCCCCGCGGCCTCCGGTCGGGCCAAAGCCGCCGAGCCAGGTGTGATGGAAGAGGTCGGCTTTCTCCGGCTCTCGCGGGACGACGCGGGAGGGCCCGTGTCGCTCGACACATCGATCGTCCGCTACCGCGAAACGCCCGAGGCGGCGGCCCGCGCCGGCCGGCGGACGCCGGTGGAGGTCGATCTCATCGGTGCGGTCCACCTCGGCACCAAGCCGTATTACGACACGCTCGACCGCGTGTTCCGCAGCTACGACGCCGTGCTCTACGAACTCGTGGCCCCAGACAACGCCCGCGTGCCGAAGCCGGGCCGCAAGCCGGCCGGGGCGATCGGCTCCGCCCAGCAGGGGCTCACAAAGATGCTCGGGCTCGAGTTCCAGCTCGAGCAGATCGACTACACGGCCAAAAACTTCATCCACGCCGACCTCTCGCCCAAGGAATTCGAGGCCGCGATGGCCAAGCGGGGTGAGTCGTGGTGGAGCATGTTTTTCAAGCTCATGAAGGAGGGATCGGCACGGGCTGAACGAGGTGCCGGCAAGGGGGCCGCCGACGTCGGATTCGGCGACCTCTTCGGACTTCTCTTCGGCAGCGACCGCGAGGTGAGGCTGCGGCGGATCATGGCCGAGCAGTTCACCGACATGGACGTGCTCACGGCCGCCTTCGGCGGTGAGGAAGGCTCATCGCTGATCACCGACCGCAACGCCGCCGCCCTCGACGTGCTGCGCGACGAGATCAAGCGGGGCCGGCGGCGAATCGCGATCTTCTACGGGGCCGCCCACATGGACGACTTCGACGAACGGCTGCGCAACGACTTCGCCATGGAGCCGTTCGAGACCGACTGGCTCGAAGCTTGGGATCTACGGCTGCCGAAGTAACACGTTGTCCGGCTCGGGGGCGGCAAAAGTCTCCTCGCGTGGGCCGCGGCGGCCCAAGGCTCGTCGAGCGTTCGCCGACCCCCTCGCCTGCCTTCCTGCTACCGCGCAGGGAACCCCATCTCTACGCCGGCACGCGGACGAGTCGGTTCCACGCCGTGGCGGTGAGGCTGGCCTGCCGTAGCACCTCGTCGTAGCCGAGCGACTCCACCGCCTCGCCGACGGCGGAAAACTCGAACGCGCCTGCGTAGCCGTGTTCGAGCAGTCCCGCGACGAGGGCCGACAGTGGATACGTGCCCTGCCCCGGCGGAAGCCGCTCCGCGTCTGTCGAAGGCGCGCCCCTCCCATCGGCTACCTGCACGATCGCCGTGAGCGGTGTGAGGCGGCCGAACTGGGCGACGAGGCTCCGATCGTGGCCAAACTGCCAAAGATCGAGGGCGAGCCGCACGGCCGGATGGTCGAATCGCTCGACCCATTCCGCTGCCGCGACCGGGCTCGTGAGGAAACTCCCCCCGGCAGCCGCTCCGGGGTGCATCGGCTTGAGCGCCAGCGTGACACCGCGAGCGAAGGCCTCTGGTGCCACGACGTCGAGGGCATCGGCGAGCAGCCGATGGGCGTGGCTCCGGGTGTGGCCACCGCGGCAGCCACTGTGCACCACGAGCACGTCGGCCTCGAGCTCGGCCGCGGCGTCGATCGCCTCCAGGGCATCGTCGACGCTCTCGCAAAACGATCGCCCCTCACCGCCAGTGAATCCACCGGCCCATTGCAGGCTCGAAGCCCGCACGCCCGCCTGCTGGAGGAGTGCCTTGGCCGCTGCCACGCCGATATCCGACACCTTCGTTCGCCACAGCGAAATCGCCTCGAATCCGTGCCGAGCGAGGTGGTCGAGTTCGTCGGCAAGCTCCCATCGAAACGTGGTCAGTTCACTGATCGACGCATGCACCATGACGCAAACGCTCTCCTCTCCGGGGCACCTGCAACGGCCTGCAGCATGAGGCCCGCCTGAAACGGTGAGGAGTATGGGACGGCCGCGCGCGGACTGTCCAGATGAGGTTCTCGCATCGCGCGCGACGCTGTACGCATGTGCGGCTTGTCAAAGTCGCGCCGGTTTTTTCCGGAGCGTCGACGCCGCGTCACTGCGTCATGAGATCGACGCACACGAGCCGGCCCGCCCCGCGCACAAAGAGCAGGCCTCGTGCCACGACCGGCGCCGCCCAGCAGGGCGGTGACAGCAGGGGCGTGCTGTCATCGGCGACGAGCCTCGCCCGCGACACCTCCTGAAATCGCTCCGGCACGGCCTTCGCGAGCACCAGCTCGCAAAACTCCCCCAGGATCACGAGATGCCCGGCGACGAGCACCATGCTGGCCCGGCCGAGGCCGGGCTCGCTCCACTGCACGGCTCCGGTCTTCCACTCCACGCACACCGCGAGCGCATCGCCGGCATTCCGCCCGCTCGAGCCATACACGTGCCCGCCGTGCACGATCGGCGTCGCCCAGTGGGCCATGAGCGCTGATCGTGGCCGCGGATTGCGATCGCGGCGGACCACCCGCGGATCGCCGCCGGCGAGGTCGAGGAGCACACTGCCCGGCCCATAACACTCGGAGAGGAGCGCTTCCTCGCCCCCGACGACCGGGCTCGCCGCGATCGCACTGAACAGTTCATCGGCCCGCCAGCGGAATTCCGCGAGCACCGCGCCGGAAGCGGGGTCGACCACGAGCAGATCGTTGCGCATCCAGGCCAGGATTCGCGGCCGGCCGCCGATCTCGGCGAGCACCGGCGCCGCATAGCTCGCCAGCTGGCTCGAGCAGCGCCACCGCTCGCGGCCGGTGGCGAGATCGAACGCCACGAGCCCGCTGTCGAGCCCTTTCACGAGATCGAGCCGGTCCGGCGCCGCAGGCGCCAAGCCCGGCGGGCTGCCCCCGACCTGCACCACGACGAGGTCGTCGCTCCCCACCCGCACCACGAGCGGCGCCGCGCCGACGCCGAAAAAGTTTTGGACGACGTGGTAGTCGGCCGTGGTGTCGACGCTCCACAGGCTCGCACCGTCGGCGAGCGATCGGCACTCGAGCCTGCCCTCGGGGCCGAACGTGAGCACGCGGTCGCCGTGGATCACCGGCGCAGCCCGCGGGCCGCCGTCGTAGCCGAACGTGTCGCGGTAGTCGCTCGCGTATGCCACTTCCCAGAGCGGCGTGCCGGTCTCGGCCTCGAAGCACCGCGTGCGCATGCGATCATCGACACGATCGAACATGACGAGCCTGCCTCGCGCGACCGCCGGAGCGCAGTAGCCCTCGCCGAGCGGCACGTGCCACGCCACCCGGGGCCCTGCGGCTGGCCAGGGCGTCGCGATCCCCGTGCAACCACTGCGGCCGTTGCCAGTCGGCCCGAGGAATGCCCCCCAGTCTTCGCCCGCCCTCGTGGAGAGATCGGGCACTTCGGCCGCTGGGATCCCGACGCCGGAAGCGAGCACCGCGACCGCGAGCATCGCCCGTATACTCCGCATGATCACTCCCTCCACGGACGGCTGTTTCACCCCAGGCTACACCGGATGGCACAGGAAAAAGAGATCCGTGTGGGCAGGGTCGTGATTCCGGCCGCGGCGCTCGAGTGGCAGTTTGTCCGGTCGAGCGGGCCGGGCGGGCAGCATGTCAACCGCACGAGCAGCAAGGCCGTGCTGCGGTTCGACGCCCGGCATTCGCCCTATCTGCCGGAAGACGTGCGGGGCCGGCTGCTGGAGCATGAACGGCCCCGGCTCACCCGCGAGGGGGCGCTTCTGATCACGAGCCAGAAGCACCGCGACCAGCCGCGCAACATCGCCGACTGCCTCGCAAAACTGTCCGCCATCGTCGCCCGCGCGCTGGTGGCCCCGAAGAAACGCCGGCCGACGAAGACGCCGCGGTCGGTCGTGAAAAAACGGCTCGCGGGAAAACGCCACCGCTCGGAAACCAAGCGGCTCCGCGGCCGAATCGGCGACTGACGCGCCCCCGCCGCGATCAGCGTGGCCGGCATTGGTATACTTCGTCGAGCAGTCGGCACGACGCCGACAGCACCGCCCGCGAAGGACCCGTTCATGCCATCGCCCCGCGATATCGACACCGTGCTCAAGGGCTGGGAGTTCAAGCCCGGCGAGGTGAGCGCCCGCCTCTTTAAGGCCCGCAGCGGCCGCGAAGTGCTGCAGATGCGGGTCGACATGGGGGTGCTCCAGATGGAGACCGACCTGCGGCCCGACGGCAGCCGGCCGCACGGTGCCGAAACGTATTACGACTACCTCGTGGGCGAGGCGATCCGCGAGGGCGGCTCCTTCCGGCTCTCCCGCGAGCAGTGTGCGGAAGCCGACCGCGAGTTCGTGCAGTATTACCACCGCCGCATCTGCTGGCTCGCCCTCCGCGAATACTCCCGGGCCGCCAAAGACGCCGATCACAGCCTGGCGTTCATGGACTTCGTGCGGGAGCACTCTCCCGACGACGAATGGACGCTCTCGCACGAGCAATACAGGCCGTTCGTGCTCTTCCACCGCGTGCAGGCCGGCGCGCTCGCGATTCTCGAAGACCAGAGCCCCGAGGCCGCGATCGCCGAAATCAACCGCGGGCTCCAGCGGTTTCGTGACCTGTTCGATCGCTACGACGCGGCCGACCAATACTCCGAAGACGAGCTCGTGAAGCGGCTCGAGGAGATGCGGGAGAGCGTGCGCCAACGGTACGACGTGGGCCGCACGCTCGACGAACAACTGGCCGACGCAGTGCACTCCGAAAACTACGAACTCGCCGCAAAACTCCGCGACCGCATGCGGCGTGCCCAGACCGCCCCAGCCGCCGCCCCCGGCGATTCGACCGGCGCGGCATGAAAATTTTTCACGGTCGACGCCCGTTCTGACAGGCCCCGGGGCTCCTGCCTGCGAAAACTTTGCCGACCGTGACGGGTGGGCGCGTCAACCTGGGCTGACCAGGAGGGCGCGAAGTCGATTTTGGCAACCCTCGCGGCACGCACGCGATTTGGCGCGCAGAATGCACTGGAGGGATGCCGTTGCCGGCCCGCCGGCAGCTCGACCCGCCCCAGGAGGCCCCGCCATGAACACCGCCCACCCCGCCGTCGCCAGCCGCCCCGAATCGTCGGTTGCCACGCCGCACGTGATGCTCGTGGGAGACACCGAGTGCGTCGTCCGGGTGATGCCGCTCTGCCCGATCGCCGACGTCCTCGGCTTCGAGCACGAGATTGCGGCTGGCGTGGTCGACGCCGACACGATCGCCGACCTCCTCGACTCGCGCATGATCGCTCCACCGCGGCCCCGCCGCCGCCGCGACCGCGCCGTCAGCTCCCGCGCCGTCTTCTACGTCGCGGAGTAGGACAGGCTTCAGCCTGTCCATTGTCAACTGACCGGGGCATCCTCTCGGCTTACGCCTCGGGCTTCCGATGACAGGGAGGCTCGGGGTTACCCCGTACCGTCTTGCCTCCTCAACTGGAAGCCCGAGGCGTGAGCCGAAGGGAATGCGCGTGGACGTTCGCAACCGGGGCATCCTCTCGGCTTACGCCTCGGGCTTCCTATGACAGGGGAGGCTCGGGGCTGCCCCGTTCCGTCCCGCCTCCTCAACTGGAAGCCCGAGGCGTGAGCCGAAGGGAATGCGCGTGGACGTTCGCAACCGGGGCATCCTCTCGGCTTACGCCTCGGGCTTCCTATGACGGGGAGGCGAGGGGTTACCCCGAGCCGGCGCGCACGCGGAGATGAAGTGAGACGGGCGGGACGCCCGTCCTGCGTGGTACACTCCGCCGCATCATGGATCAGCCGCTCACGTTGCCGCCCGGCCGCGACATTCGCCTCGCCGATTTCGATCCCGGTTTCACGGAAGGGCTTGATCGCGAGGCAGCCGAGGCCGAGACGCGCCGGCACTGCGACAAGCTCGACGAATTGGCCTATCGGCTGTTCGCCGAGGCGAAGCGAGCGGTCGTCGTGGTGCTGCAGGGGATCGACACGTCGGGCAAGGACGGCACGATCCGGATACTCGCGAGCGGGATCAGCCCGCAGTGCCTCGACGTGAAGAGCTTCAAGGCGCCGAGCGCGCTGGAACTGTCGCACGACTTTCTGTGGCGGGTGCATGCGGCGATTCCGCCCCACGGCACGATCGGCGTCTTCAATCGTTCGCACTATGAAGATGTCGTCGTGGTGCGGGTCCGCAAGCTCGTGCCGAAAGACGTCTGGCAGGGCCGATACGGCCAGATCAATGCCTTCGAGAAGCTGCTCCACGACGGCGGGCTCACGTTCGTGAAGTGCTTCCTGCACATCAGCAAGCAGGAGCAGCGGGAGCGGCTCGAGGAGCGGCTCAAGGATCCGAAGAAGCAATGGAAGCTCGGGCCCGACGATCTCGCCGACCGGCAGCGGTGGGACGATTTCACGCAGGCCTACGACGACGCGCTCAGCGAGTGCAACACGGCCCACGCACCCTGGCACGTGGTGCCGGCCGACAAGAAGTGGTATCGCAACCTCGTCGTGGCCCGGCTCGTCCGCCAGACGCTCGAGCGGCTCGATCCGCAGTTTCCGAAGTTCGACTCGAGCCTGCTCACGAAGCTCGACTGACCCGCAAACCCTCTCTGCATGAACGGCATCCCACTCCTCGATCTCGATCTCTGCCGCGTCCGGCAGCAGCGGCTCCGCGACCGGCTCGCGGCTGAGGGGCTCGATGGCCTCGTCGTCGTGATGCCGGAGCATGTCCAGTATCTCACTGGCCATCGCTGGGACTTTCGGTTTTCGCCCCTCGTTGCGATCGATGCGGCAGGCCAGACGCTGCTCGTGTGCCCCGACAAGCCGGTGGAGCGGGCGGCGGCCGACGATGTGCGCACCTACGAGGCCAAGTGGCGGTCGACGCTGCGGAACGATCAACGCGAGGCCACCGCGAAGGTGCTCGCCGACTGGCTCGCTGCCAGGCCGACGTGGCGGCGGGTGGGCGTGGAGTTTTCCGCATGTCCGCCGCACGTGACGCGGCTCTTTCCGCAGGCGAGCGTCATCGACATCGAACCGGCCCTGTGGACGCTGCGCCGGCGAAAGGACTCCGACGAGCTCGAACTCCTCCGCGGGGCGATCGCGGCAGCCGGAGCCATGTACGAGGCCGCCCGCGACATGATCGCTCCGGGTGTCTCGGAGCTCGACGTCTTTTCGAAGCTTCAGGCGGCGGCCGTGGCAGCGTGCGGCGAGATGCTCACCGGCACGGGCAATGACTACGCCTGCGGCGTGCGCGGTGGACCGCCGCGGGCCCGCGAGTGTGCCGCGGGCGAGCTCTACATCCTCGATCTCGGACCCGCCTACCGGGGCTACTTCGCCGACACGTCGCGGGCGCTCGCCGTCGACCGCCGACCGACGGACGTCCAACTCACGGCCTGGAAGCACGTCTGCGAGGCGCTCGCACTCGTCGAGCGGATCGCGAAGCCGGGTGCGAGCTGCCGGGCGATCTACGCCGAAGTGCAGGCGTGGCTGGCGACGGCGCCGGTCGGCACGTGGTCGAGCCATCTGGGTCATGGCATCGGGCTCTGGGTCCACGAGGCGCCGCACTTGAACCCGAATTGGGACGACGTGCTCCAGGTGGGCGACGTGATCGCCGTCGAGCCGGCTCTCTACGCGCCGGAACTCGCGAGTGGCCTGCGGATCGAGAACGACTACCTCGTCACCGAGACGGGGCTCGTGAACCTGAGCCCGTTTCCGCTGGAGATGTAGCCGTAGGACTGGCTTCAGCCTGTCACGAATACCGACAGGCTGAAGCCTGTCCTACGCAAGCACCTCCTCGTACACCGTCTCGTGGCCCGCGGCCATCGTGGCGAAGGTATGGCATTCGCGCACGCGGGCATGCCCCGCCGCGCCGAGCGCTATAGCCCGCGCCGGATCGTCGAGCACCTCGCGGAGCGCCCGGGCCAGATCTGCCGGATCGTTCGGCGCGTGCAGCAGCCCGGCCACGCCCGCGAGCAGTTCGGGGAACGTGCCGTGATCCGGCGCCACCACGGGCACTCCCGCCGCCATGGCCTCGATCACCGGCAGCCCTTTCGCCTCCGGGTGCGCCGTGGGCATCGCGAACACATCGCACCGTTCGAGTAGCCGGAGTTTGCCGGCCCGGTCCACCTGCCCGAGCCAGGTGAAGCGGTCGGCCACACCGAGCTCGGCCGCAAGCCGGCGGCACTCCGCGAGATACGTGGCCTCGGCGCCGCTCGTCGCTCCGGCGGCCATGAGTTCCACGTCGTGCGATACCGCGAGCGTCGCGACCGCCCGAATCAGTTGATCGAGCCCCTTCTCGGGGCACAGCCGCGCCAGCGACCCGATCACGTATCGGCCTTGCCTCCCGGCCCGCCGCGCGGCGAGATCGGGCGGCCCGGCTGGAAAGCCCGCACGATCGACGCCGTGCGGCACGACCGAGATCTTGTCCGGCAGCACTCCGAGATAGTCGGCCATGAAGCCGGCGAAGAAGTGGTTGAGCGCCACGAAGTGGTCGACGTCGCGGCTTCGCTCCCGGAGGAGTCGGCGAATCTCGCCGTAGTGGGGCTCCGGAATCTGCTCGATGAAGATGTCTTCGCCCGACAGGCTGCAAACGATCTTCGCGCCCGTGGCATCCTTCACTCGCCGCGCCAGTCCGACCAACAGTGCGTTCGACAGGTGCACCACGTCGGGCTTGACCTCGTCCGCCAGCCAGCGGGCGAGCTTCTCCACCTCCTTGCGCTGGTGCCCCGCCTCGCCGGTGAGCGTGGAGGCCGTGAGGCCGCCGAGATCAGCGGGCTTCGTGTCGCTCGTGCGGCTCGAGAGCCACGCGAGCAGGCCTCGGCCGTCGAACAGACGGTCGAGCCACCAGGGCGTGTGGCGAAACAGCGGCACGTGCTCCTGCAGCCACACGTTCACGCCGCCACACACGATCCGTGGTTCGGCGACGTTTTCCTCGTCGGTCGTGGTCGGCACGTAGGCCGGCACGAGGATCGCATCGCGGCCGGCCGCCCGCAGGGCCCGCACGAGCGCGTTGTCGTGGAGGCAGGAGCCACAGATCCGCCCTCCCGCTCCGGCCGTGATCTGGACGATTTTCATGGTCGACGCGCCGTGTGCGGGAGCCTCACGCCCCGCCGCGTCCTTCCAAATGAATCAGCACGAGCGCGAGGTCGGCTGGCGTGATCCCGCTCACGCGGCCCGCCTGTTCCAGCGTCCGGGGCCGCACGCGGGCGAGTTTCTCACGGGCCTCGGCCCGCAGGTGCCGCACCGCCGCGTAGTCGAGGCCCTCGGGAATCACGCGGTCGGCCTGCCGCCGCCGCCGCTCGATCTGCTCGCGCTCGAGCGCGAGGTAGCCAGAATAGCGGATGTCGCTCGCGATCTGGGTGGCCGCCTCGCGCGACACGGCCGCAAGATCGGGCGCGGCGGCGACGGCCTCCGCCCAGCCGAACTCCGGCCGCTTGAGAAGGTCTGCGAGCAGCACGCCATCCACGCGCCGCGCGGCGAGCGCGGCCTGCGTCGCTTCGATCTCGGCCGACTTGGTGGCGAGCCGTGCGACTCTCTCGGGCTCCGCGAGCCCGAGCCGAGCGGCCACGGGCGTGAGCCGGCGGTCGGCGTTGTCGTGCCGCAGGGCGAGCCGGTGCTCGGCACGGCTGGTGAACATGCGATAGGGCTCGTCGACACCCTTCGTGACGAGGTCGTCGATCAACACGCCGATGTACGACTCGTCGCGTTCGAGCACGAGCCGCTCACGCCCCGCGGCGGTGAGCGCCGCATTCGCGCCGGCCACGATCCCCTGCGCCGCCGCCTCCTCGTAGCCGGTCGTGCCGCTGATCTGCCCGGCGCAAAACAGCCGGTCCACACGCTTGCTCTCGAGCGACACCGTCAGCTGATCCGGCGGGCAGTAGTCGTATTCGACCGCGTAGCCGTAGCGCATCACCTGGGCCTGCTCGAGCCCCGGCACCATCCGGATCATGGCATCTTGCACGTCGCGGGGCAGGCTCGTGGAGATCCCGTTCACATAGATCTCCTGCGTGCGCCGTCCCTCCGGCTCGAGAAACAGCTGGTGGCTCTCTTTGTCGGCAAACCGCACCACCTTGTCTTCGATGCTCGGGCAATACCGCGGCCCGCGCGACTCGATCTGGCCGGTGTACATCGGCGCCCGGTGGAGGTTTGCCCGGATGAGGTCGTGAATCTCCGGCGTCGTCCGCGTGATCCAGCAGACCATCTGCTCCTGCTCGATGCGTTCGGTGAGAAACGAAAACGGCTGCGGATCAACGTCGCCCGGCTGGACGTCGAGCCGCGAGAAATCGATCGACCGCGCGAGCAGTCGGCAAGGCGTGCCGGTCTTGAACCGATCAATCCGGATCCCGACACGCTCGAGGGCACGGCTCACCCCGACCGTGGTTCCCTCCCCCGCCCTGCCACCGGGCGTTTGCGCCTCGCCGGTGTGCATGACGGCCTGCAGAAACGTGCCGGTCGTGAGCACGACGGCCGCCGCCCGATACTCGGCGTCGCCGCGCACCCGCACGCCCGCGACCCGCCACTCGGGCCGCCCCAGGCCCGATGCGCCCGCCGGCTCAATGATCAGATCCTCGACCGTCTCCTGCCGGAGCGCGAGGCCCTCCATCTCCTCGACGATCCGCTTGGCCTCCATCTGATAGAGCTTCTTGTCGGCCTGCGCCCGCGGCCCGTGCATCGCCGGCCCCTTCGAGCGGTTGAGCACACGAAACTGGATCCCGGTCGCATCGATCGCCCGCGCCATCACGCCGCCGAGCGCATCGACCTCGCGCACGAGCTGCGCCTTGCCGACGCCGCCGATCGCCGGATTGCAGCTCATCTGGCCGACGGTGTCGCAATTCGCCGTGAGCAGCGCCACGCGCGCCCCGAGCCGAGCCGCCGCGCACGCCGCCTCCACGCCGGCATGCCCGGCCCCGACGACGATCACGTCATAGTCGTAGCGACACGTCATGAGATCGATTGTACCACCTCGGCATCGGGCTTCACGGTTTCCATGCCGTTGCGCGCCGGCTTCGGGCTCCCCATATCCCGTCGCCGGACGTTCGCCTCCGCCCTCCAGGCTCCGGCTCACTCGGACCTGCCTGCGCTGCGCCATCCATGGCTCCGCTGGTCAGCTACGCCGGCTCCCGGGACACGGGGAGCCCGAAGCCTCCTCAACTGGAAGCCCGAGGCGTGAGCCGAAGGGAACACGCACGGACGTTCGCAACCGGGGCATCCTCTCGGCTTACGCCTCGGGCTTTCCAAAGGGCGAGGCGAGGGGTTACCCCTACCGTTGAGCCGGCGTATGTGACCAGTGTAGGCAGGATGCCCAAGCGGAGGCGCTCCCGCCGGCGCAGGCACATCCGAGTGAGTGAAGCCCAGGATGGGCGCAACGAACGTCCGGCGAGACGGTACGGGGTAACCCCGAGCCGGCGTGCATGAGTTGGCCGAGACAGGCCAAGCAGTGACAGGCTGAAGCCTGTCCTACGCAGCAGCGCGGCGAGGGGGCGTGAGCTTGAAGAGCGAGAAGATCTCGTCGGCCGTGAGGCCGCTCGAGGCCGGGGCTTCCGCCTGCGAGAGGATGGTGTCGGAGAGGTCGCGCTTCGAGCGGAGCACCTCGTCGATCCGCTCCTCGATCGTGTCCACGGAGAGATAGCGCGTGACGGTCACGGCGCCGACGGCGCCGATCCGGTGGGCGCGGTTGATGGCCTGGTCTTCGATCGCCGGGTTCCACCAGCGGTCGAAGAGGAAGACGTATTGCGAGAACTGCAGATTGAGGCCCACGGCACCGGCCCCGTAGGAGAGCAGGAGCACGCCGTGTTTCTTCTCGTGCTTGAACTTCCGGATCGCCTCGTCGCGGGCGGCAGTGGACATGCCGCCGTGGTATTCGAGGGCACCGAATCGCTCCAGCCGGTCCTTGAGCCTGCCGAGGGTCTGCACCCATTGGCTGAACACGAGCGACTTGCGGCCGCTGGCATGGATCTCGTCGAGCTCGGCCTCGAGGCAGTCAAGCTTCGCACTCTCGCCGGTCGCCGTGTCGAAGTTGCAGATCTGCTTGAGCCGCAGCACGAGTTCGAACACGTTCTGGATCGTCGCCTCGTTGCCGAGCGCCGAGAGCCGCAGCACGCCCTCCTCCTCGGCCCGGCGGTAGGTCTCGCGCTGCTCCGGGGAAAGCTCGATGTGCTCGTCGCGATTGAGCCGGGGCGGCATGTCGGTGAGCACCTTGTCTTTCGTGCGCCTGAGCACGTGGTCGGCGGCCGCAGCGCCGAGAGCCCGGGGCGACATCCGGTCGTTGAGGTGGCCCGGGGCGACGAATTCGAACAGCGACACGAGGTCTTCGGCGCTGTTCTCCACGGGCGTGCCGGTGAGGGCCCAACTGCGGCTCCGCTTGAGATCCCGGATGGCATGGCTCGTCTGGCTGGAGCGGTTCTTGATCCGCTGGGCTTCGTCGAGCACGACGAGGTCGAACTCGAGCCCCAGTTCCGCCACGAGCTCGCGGTCGCGCACCACGGCCTCGTAATTGGCAAGCTTCACGGGCACGTCGGCGAGCGACCACTGCCAGCGGCGGCGGGCCTGCTCCCCTTCGATCACGGCGACGACGAGCTCCGGCGCCCAGTCGGCGAGTTCGCGAGCCCAGTTGGAGACGAGGCCCTTCGGGCAGACCACGAGCACCCGCTTGGCCTGTCCCGAGCGAATGAGCAGCCGCAGCGACGAGATCGCCTGCATCGACTTGCCGAGCCCCATTTCGTCGGCCAGCACGGCGCCGTGCCGCGGCAGCAAAAAGGCCATGCCGTCGAACTGAAACGGAAACGGCTGCCGGGGAAACTCGAGCCGGCTCGTTTCCAGGATCGTCTCGAGGTCGGGCTGAAGCAGGAAGAAGAACCGCTCCGAAAGCTTGACGACGTCGCGCGGTGGCACGATCCGCGTGCGCTGTGGTGCAGGCGGGCCTGCTTCGGGTGGCTTCTCGCTCGGTGCCGCAATGCTCGCGGTGACACGCGGCGGCGGGGTTGCGGCCGCCACTGACGAAGGAGCGAATGAAAAGCTGCTGACGGCCGGACGCACGTCGAGCAGGGGCACGTGCAGGACTCTCGGCCGAATGAAATCGATCGGCAGTCGGAGTGTGGCCGGTGCGGCAAGCCGTGGATCGATCGCCGGCAGAGACCGCACAGCGGGGAGCACGAGATCCGTGCCGCAGAGCGAGCGAACCGGAGCGACGGATGGAGGGGTGCCTGTCATCGATTCGAATAGCCCGGGGCTCACCCCGTCACGGTGGCTAATGCCGCTGCGCTTCCTCGATGGCGGCGCGGATGCGATCGAACGGCTCATGAAGATCGACGGCGGCTGCCAACGGCTCGAGCCGTTCGCGGAGCACGGTCTCCGCAGCCGAGTCTCCGGCCGCGGCGGTCACTCGCGCGGTGCCAAGCTCGAAGCCCGCCGGAGCATCGATTCGCGCGATGAGCGCGACGGGCAGGTTCGTGTGCGGCCGCACCGCGAGCATCGAATCGAGGTCGGTGAGCACGACGAGCGGCTCGACCGAGCCCTCGGCGAGCAGCGCCGCCCCGATCTGCTGTCCGTGAAGATGCCCCTGGAGCGTCGCGCCATACAGAATCTGCTGGGCGCGGGAGACCTTGACCGGCGCGGTGCAATGAAACTCGAGCGGCCTGCCGGCCACGTCGACGAGCAGGTAGCCCCCGAAGATCCCGTGCGATGGCGAATCGACGACGGTGAGGAACCCGTAGGTCGGGGACGACGATGGCTGCTCCATGGGGGCTTCGGCTGCAGGTCCGTCGAGTGCTCGGGCCCGCACCGCGTGGCCCTTCGACCTGTCCATCGGGCATCCCCGCGGCCCACTTGAGGCTGCCTCCGGCCCTGCGGCCCGCTCGCCGCCGCACTGCCCGGCGCCACAAACTGGGAAAACCCTGACGGCCCCGTCGATGGAAACTCGGCCCCATCCTGCCTACGATACGTGATCGGGAAAGTGCCGACCGGCAGCCGATCCAGCCCCCAGGAGCCCGCGGTCATGCAAGACGGACCTCCGGTGTTTACCCAACTCGACATCTCGGCGAACTCCGTGACGACGGGCGCGAATCCCGCGCTCACGGCAGACCCGAGTGAAACCAACCGCTTGCTTCGCGACATGATCGCGCTCCAGATGAAGTCGTGCGAGCTGCTCGCCGAACTCGTCAATCAAGTCTCGCTCCAGCAGCGGCAGCGGGTGGCGGAACTCAAGGCCTGGAAGGAAGCCAATCCAGAGCTCGCCAAGTCGTGTCGCCAGGCCGCCGAGTCGCTCTCCAAGGTGCACACGGAGTTTCTCGCCGGCATCGCCCGCGACGCCGCCGAGAACGCCGACGACTTCACCGACAGCGAATACGCCCTCGGCGAGTTCATCGACCGCTACGGCCCCCGGCTCGCCCACTTCAACGGCGTCCTCCAACTCTTCGCCCAACTCGGCGCCCCCGTGCCCCCCGCTGGACCAGCGAATAATGGTTAGCTCAGGAAAACGGTAGGCGAGGGGGTCGGCGAACGCTCGAGGAGCATTGGGCCGCCGCGGCCCACGCGACAATCCGAAGGACCGCACAGCGGCGACTTTTGCCGCCCCCGAGCCTGTGGTGTATTGACGATCTCAACAAGGTGCCCGTCCAGGAACCAATCATGGCTACTGTCTCTCCCGTAAAGGCTCCCGTCTTCGAAGTCGCGAGCGACGCCGCCATCGCGCAGGCCCGCGCCGCGCTCGACGCCCACACCGTCGAGATGATGGCTTGGCACTTCCATCCGTCGACCGGCTGCCCCTTCTGGCTCGACTACGCGACGAAGCTCGCGTTCAATCCGCTCACCGACGTGAAGTGCTACGCTGACCTCAAGAAATTTCCCCCGTTTGAAGACGAGTGGCTCCGCGGCGGCCCGGTGCGGCGCTGGGTGCCGAAGGGCCTCGCCGACCAGCCGTGCTACGTCTTCGAGACGGGCGGCACCACCGGGACGCCGAAGTCGCGATACAACTCCCGCGACTTCCGCACCGACTATGAGATGTTCAGCGACACGCTCCCCGAGGAATATTTCCCCAAGGGGGCCAACTGGCTGATGCTCGGCCCCTCCGGCCCACGCCGGCTGCGGCTCTCGATCGAGCACCTCGCGCAGTATCGCGGCGGCATCTGCTTCTGCGTCGATCTCGATCCCCGGTGGGTGATCAAGCTCATCCAGAAGGGCTGGATGGAGCACCTCGAGGCCTACAAACAGCACTGCATCGACCAGGCGATCACGATCCTCGAGGCCGGCCACGACGTCCGCTGCATGTTCACGACGCCGAAGCTCCTCGAGGCGCTCGCCCTCGCCCTCGAAAAGAAGGGCACCACGCTCCGCAAGGCGGGCATCACCGGCATCTTCTCGGGCGGCACGGAATTCACACCGCAGTGGACCCGGTTCGCCGTCGAGGAGCTGCTCGACGGCGCCTTCATGACGCCCACCTACGGCAACACGCTCATGGGGCTGGCGGCTTCGCGGCCCGTCGTGCCAGCCGACGGCTACACGATCGCCTACTACGCCCCGCAGCCCCGAGCCGTGATCGAGGTCGTGGACTTCGACAACCCCGACGAACTCGTCCCCTACGGCGGCACGGGCCGCGTGCGGCTCACCACGCTCACGAAGGAAACCTTCATCCCCGGCTTCCTCGAGCGCGACGAAGGCGAGCGTGAACTGCCATACGCGAAGTATCCCTGGGACGGCATCAGCGGCGTCCGCCCCTTCCGCGCCTTGGCGGCGACCACGACGGTCGGGGTGTATTGACCCTAACGTAGGACAGGCTTCAGCCTGTCATGCCCTGACCACTGGCGCCCGCCGGCTTCGGGCTCCCCATATCCCGTCGCCGGACGTTCACTGCGGCCCTCCAGGCCTCCGTTCACTCGACTCCGGCTTCGCTGCGCCATCCATGGCTACGCTTGCCTGCATACGCCATCTCCGGGACACGGGGAGCCCGAAGCCTCCTCAACTGGAAGCACGTGGCGTAAGCCGAAGGGATACGCGTGGCACAACGACAACCGGGGCATCCTCTCGGCTCACGCCTCGGGCTTCCTGGCGGACGGGCTCACGCCTCGGGCTTCCTGAGCATCGATTACGGGAGGCGAGGGGTTACCCCTACCGTTGAGCCGGCGTATTTGACCAGCGCAGGCAGGATGCCGGAGCGCAGGCAAATCCGAGTGAGCCGGTGCCTGGAGGGGGGAGGCGAACGTCCGGCGAACCGGTACGGGGTAACCCCGAGCCGGCTTGGGCGAGTTCGGGCATGACAGGCTGAAGCCTGTCCTACGGAGAGGCTAGAATGGCGACGAAACACAATCCCCGTGGAGCTTTCACATGCATCTCCCCGCCTGGCGGTTTGGCAAGCCATATGAGTCGCTCGAACGCACGAAGCTCGTCCATTTTCTCACCGGCGAGCCCGTCGCCGAGGTGAGCCAGGTCGGCGGGGCGATCGTGGGCCGCGATCTGCAGAAGGCGGGGCAGGCGCGGGCAGCGCTCTTGGCGATCGATCCCGAGGAGATCGTCGAGCGGTTGCAGACGGCGGGCAATCTCTATGCGCACGGCACGCTCCAGGTGGGCGATGCGAAGCAGTCGCCCGACGACTTCGTGAAGCAGCAGTCGGCCACGACGGGGCTGCCCGAGAACCTCTGCCGGGCGAACATGGCGAAAAACATGTTCGTGCTCTCAAACATGGATCGGATGCTCGATGCACTCTCGCGCGGCCTGCCCCCTGAGATCCTCTGGAAAGGCTACGGCACGGAGCACCGCGGCGTGGTCGTGAGCTATCAGGCACAGGCGCCGGCGCTCGGGCTCGTGCTGCCCTCCAATTCGCCGGGCGTGCACACGCTCTGGCTGCCGGTGATCGCGCTCGGCGTGGGGCTTGTGCTCAAGCCGGGCGGGCAGGAGCCGTGGACGCCGTATCGGATGGCGGCTGCGATGGTCGAGGCGGGGATTCCGGCCGAGGCGATCGGGCTCTATCCCGGGGCGACCGACGTGGGCGCGGCGATTCTGGCCGGCTGCCGGCGGAGCATGATCTTCGGCAGCGCGAAGACGGTGGAGCAGTATCGCGGCAATCCGGGCGTGCAGGTGCACGGGCCGGGATTTTCGAAGGTGATCTTCGGCGACGACTGCGTCGACGACTGGGAGCGGTATCTCGATGTGATCGTGGAGAGCGTGGCGGCCAATAGCGGTCGGGGCTGCATCAACGCGTCGGCCGTGTATGCCAGCCGGCATACGCAGGCGATCGCCGAGGCGCTCGCGGCCCGGATCGGACCGGTGGACGTGAAGCCGCCGGACGACCCCGACGCCAAGCTCGCAGCGTTCACGGTGCCCGGCGCCGCCAAGGCCACGTGGGGGCAGATCGAGGCCGGCCTCAAGGCCCCCGGCGTGAGTCATGCCACGGCGGCCTACGGCTCCCGGTTCGTCGAAGGCGAACGGTGCGGCTGGCTGCGGCCCACGGTCGTGCACTGCGCAAGCCCGGACCCGGAGATTGCAAAGGCCGAATACATGTTTCCGTTCGTGAGCGTGGTCGAGTGCTCCCAGGAGCGGGTGCTCGATTGCATAGGCCCCACGCTTGTCTGCACCGCGATCACCGGCGACCCGGCCTTCACGGGGCGGCTCATCGACTCGACCCACATCGACCGGCTCAACCTCGGAGCGATCCCCACGACGAAACTCAACTGGCTGCAGCCGCACGAGGGTAACATCATCGACTTCCTCTATCGCTCGCGGGCCTTGCAGATGCCGGCAGCCGGCTGACTTTTCCAGGGCCGCTCCGTGCACGCGCCATCCGATCCACTCACCTTCGGCTTCCTGGCGGCCACGCGGCTCGTCGTGGGCCCCGGCACGATCGCCCGGCTCGGTGACCTGGCGCGGGAACTGGGTGGAACCCGGGTGCTGGTCACGAGCGATCACGGAATCATGGCCGCCGGGCACACGGCGAGCGGGATCAAATCGCTGCAGGCCGCCGGGATCACCACCGAGGTGTTCTCGACGTTTACTGAGAATCCATCGTCTGCCGAGGTCGAGGCCGGCACCGCCGTCGCCCGGAAGTTCCGTCCAGATCTGCTCGTGGGGCTCGGCGGCGGCAGTTCGATGGACTGCGCGAAGGGGATCAACTTCCTCCTGTCGTGCGGCGGAAAGATGCAGGACTACCGCGGCCGGGGCACGGCGACGGGGTCCATGCTTCCTTCGATCGCCGTACCCACCACGGCCGGAACCGGCAGCGAAACGCAGTCGTTCGCGGTGATCACTGACTCGGCATCAGGTATCAAAATGGCCTGCGG